>NZ_CAKUAL010000047.1 GCF_934636505.1 uncultured Ellagibacter sp. | reverse complement strand
GGGCGCACGCGGCGGGCACATCGAGCAATGACATGTGAAATCCCCACGCAGCAACGTGCGAAGGCGCCTCGCCCGCCTATAATGGATGCACCGACAGGAAGAAGGCCCCATGACGCACAGCATGCTCTCGCACTATTCCTACCCCACCCCCCACGGCCCGATCACCGTCTGCGTGAGCGAGCGGGGCGTGCGCGCGGTCGCGTTCGGCGAGGTGCAGCTTTCAGGCACCCGGCGCCCGACCGAGCTTTCGAACCGCTGTGCCACCGAGCTTTTAGAATACTTCGCTGGGAAGCGCACCGCCTTCGACGTTCCGCTCGATCCCGAGGGGAGCGAGTTTCAGAAAAGCGTGTGGGAAGCGCTTTCCCGCGTACCCTTCGCCACCTCGGTCACCAGCGGAGATATCGCGCGCGAGCTGGGGAAACCGAAATCATACCGCGCTGTGGGGGCCGCGGTGAGGGAAAATCCGCTTGCCGTGATCGTCCCCGACCATCGGGTTGTGCGCGCCAACGGACGTCCCCTCGCCGCCGACGCGCGCGGGCGCATCCGCGAGGGGCTTTTGCATATGGAGCAAGAGCGCGCGGGAGCTTAACGTAGCGACGCTCGAGCTGACGAGCAACGCATCGTTCGGCCCGCGCACGGTTTCGCAAAGCCAGCGAGTATAACCCCGATAAGCCGCGCCGCTTGCGACCGCAATAAACCGAACCACGCGCAAGGCCGAGGAGACCGAACTCGTACGCGACCCCGCAAAGCCAGGTGAAGACTTCCCCGGGGCCGGACAATAATTAAGAAGAGGCAAGAACACTTTGAACGTATATTTGAGCGACATCCTCACCGCATGCATCCTGTTTCCGGCAGTCGCCTTCCTTATCACCGTCCCCTATATGATCTACCAATACCGTCGCCGAGGGTCGGTGCCGAAGCTCCATACCGCGATCGTCTACTCGTTCGTGTTCTACCTCATGTGCGCGTACTTCCTCGTGCTTCTGCCGCTTCCCGCAGACCGCACGGCGTATGTCGCCTACGCGGCGACACCGCAGCTTGCTCCCTTCAACTTCGTCCATGAGTTTCTCGCCGAAACCACCTTCTCGCCAAGCGACCCCGCAACATGGCTGCGGGTTTTGCGCGACCCGTACATCTACGAGGCATTCTTCAATGTGCTGTTGCTTTTGCCATTAGGAGCCTACCTTCGCTACTATTTCAGGCGCAGATGGTGGCAGGCGCTCATCATCGGTTTTTTGGTGACGCTCTCGTTCGAGACGACCCAGCTCACAGGATTGTGGGGCATCTACGAGCACCCGTATCGCCTTTTCGATGTGGACGACCTCATCCAAAACACCTTAGGCGCCATGGTGGGATTCTGGCTGGCGGGCCCCGCGATGCGCGCGCTTCCCGACTTGCGCACGGCGAACCTGCGAGCGGCCGAGGCGGGGCTTTCCGCCAGCGTCACGAGGCGCGCCCTCTCATTCACGCTCGATTGCGTGCTGGCGGCCGCGCTTGCAGTGGGATTCACCTACCTGGTGTATCAATCAGGCCTGGTTGCAACCCCGATTAGCGCAAAGGCAACGGCAGCGCAGGCCCTCGAGGCGACCACCGCGCAGATAAGCGATGCGCTCTTGCCGGCGCGCCTGTGCATACTTATCGCCCTCGTCATCGTGTTCTTCATCGTGCCCGTGGTGACGAAGGGCCGCACTCCCGCCCAGGCGCTCTTGCACCTGCGCATCGTGCGCACGGGGGCGCGGCGCGCATCGTGGTACCACTACCTGGCGCGATACGGTCTGCTGTTCGTCTTCATCTGGATTCCTTGGGGGCTGTTCACCCTGCTTACCGAAGTGGGAGACGGCTCGATCGGATCCGAGGCGGGCACGTTGGCAACCTTCGCCTCGCAGAACACCGAGGCCTGCATTGCGGTGCTCGCCGTGTTCACCGTGGCCTGGGTCGTCTCGCTGATCATTCGCGGCGTGCGGGCAGCGTCGGGCCGCGCTCCGTTCGTGATGCTGAACGGCATGCTGAGCCGCACTCGCATCATGACGGAGAGCGGCCTTGCGGCCGAGCGCGCGAGGCTGAGCGCACTTTCCGTCGATGACGTGCGAAAGCTTGAGCAACTTATCGCTGAAGGCGGCACACCGCTCGCAAGCCTCATGCGCTGTGCGGGCGAAGCGGTCGCAGACGAGGTGCGCACCTGGGCGGGAGGCCCTGTGCGCGTATGCGTGCTGGCGGGCTCGGGCAACAACGGAGGCGACGGCTGGGTTTGCGCGGAAAGCCTCGCAAGAAGCGGGTACCCCGTTACGCTGATCACCCCGAAAACGGCAGAGGAGCTGACAGCCGAGCCTGCGAGAACCGAGGCCATCTCTTCCTTGGACCGCGCGCTCGAAGGCGAGCTTCCCCTGACCGTCGCGGTTGCGCCGGAAGCCGACGATGCTGCGCGAGCGCTCGATGAGGCAGAGGTCGTCGTCGACGCGATTCTGGGAACCGGCTTTACGGGAAACAGCCTGCACGAGCCGTACGCAACGTGGATTTCCCTTGCCAACCTGCGGAGGTTCAAAGGGCCCCGCGGAAAGGGACGCGGAGCCCATCGCGCCCGCACGGGAAAACCGAGCAAGCGAGCAAGCGGCACCACCCTGTGCGATCGCAGGAAGGACGCCCCCTTCGCCGTAGCGGTCGATGTGCCAAGCGGCTATTCCGCGCAAGCGGCGACCTGGGCCGACCCTTGTTTCTGCGCCGACGTCACCGTCACCATGCTCGCGATGAAGCCGGGCCTCATCGCGAGCGGCGCCGAACGCTTCTGCGGACAGGTGAAACTCGCGGAGCTCGTGGACACGGCTCCCTATCGGGAAAAACTTAGGTAGGGCGGCGCGGCTGCCGTCTACGGGTATCGTATGTGACGGATGGCAGGAAACTCGAAAGCAGAAGCTCGAGTAGGGGTTGTGTGCAGCGGCCGTCTACAGCTCCACGCGCTCGAACATCTCTTTGCCTACACCGCAAATGGGGCATTCGAAATCATCAGGAAGCTCATCGACGTACTCGATGTGGCCGCAAATCGTGCAGCGCCAGCCCACCTTCGGGGCCGCATCCCCCTCCTTCGGGGTCGCAGCATTCTCCTTCGGGGCCGCAGCACTCTCACCTTCACCGCCTTCCCCCGTAGACACCGAAGCGAACACCGGCTGTTCGTCACCCAGATAGCTCGAAGCCTTGGGCGGCGTTTTCCCACCTTTGACCTGGTGATAGAACGAGTAGGTCATGGGTACTGCCGCGCCTTCGACCTTCTGGCTCTCCTCCACCTCACCGATGAAGAGCACGTGCGTGCCCAAGTCGAGCTCGCCTGCGACCTTCGCGGAGAACCACGCGCAGCACGCCTCGACAACGTACGGCATGCCCGCAGCGTCGCGAGCGCTTGCATGTTGCGCGAACTTATCGAGCTCGGTCGACGAACGGAAGCCAAACGTGCCGATAAGCTCCATCGAGGCGTCCTCCGACAGGCACGACGCCGTGAAGCGACCCGCAGCTCTCAGGGCCGCCGTCGTGGCGTTTTCCTTGTTCAAGGCGACGCTCACCTGCAACGGCGAGGACGTGACCTGGGCGAAAGTGTTCGCGACGCAGCCGAAATCGCTGCCCTCGAAACGGGTTCCAATGATGTACATTCCGTAGCTTAAGCTGTGGAAAGCGGACTTATCGATCACTGGTTCCTCCCTCTCTTTTGGAAATATCGATTCCTTAATGATACTAATTCTCACTAAAGAATACAAGGACGGCGTTAAGAGAGACCAACTTGCAGCCCCTTTCTCCACGAGAGCCCCTTGCCAGCAATGCGCGTGCAAAAAACGAGGGGGTAACTGCCAGAAAATCGGCAGTTTTCATCATCTGACAGACGATTCGCTGCCCAATCCAGCCCACCTCACGATGTCTTCCCGTAACGCAAAATTAAAAGGCCAGGTCAAATTAGTGCAAGCGCCCGAGATGCTCTCCCCATCGCCCACCCCACTCCTTCCAGATGATGAAAACCACCCGATTTCTGGCAGGTCTCCCCCCTCCGCTTGACAAGGCAAGCGAAACGCCCGCTTAACGGCTCGTCCCACAAGCCGCACTGGCTGGTATCATCATCGGAGCATCATATGCGAGAGAGGGGACGCATGATTATTCGACCGGCAACCCATTCCGATGTCGATCGCATGGACGAGATCTGCGAGGCCGCAAAAGTCGCCATGCGGAACATGGGCATCGATCAGTGGCAAGACGGCTACCCCAACCGCGCATGCTGGGAGGCGGATGTCGACGACGGCTTCGCGTACGTGGCAGAAACCGACGAGGGAACGGTTACGGGAATGTTCGCCCTCGTCACCAACGCCGAGACGCGCGACCCGGAGCCCTCATACGGCAAGATTGACGGCTCATGGCTCACACCCAAAGCAAATTACGCTGCCGTGCATCGCGTGGGCGTGGCCCCAGAGGCGAAGGGCCAAGGCATCGCCGGCATGATGCTCGACTTTGCGTGCAACAAAGCCGCCCAGATGGGGTCTGCCTCGGTCCGCATCGACACTCATGCCGACAACAAGCCCATGCAACGCACTCTCCAGAAAGCGGGATTCATCTCCTGCGGCGTCATCACCCTAGCGGAAGGAAACGATGCGGGCGAGCCGCGGATCGCATTCGAGAAGCTCGTGTAAACGCGCCCGCATAGCTACCGTCGCCTGTCTGCGTGATGAGCATAGCAAGCAAAGCCGCCGAGCCCATGACCTGTCACGCGACGCCAAGCGAAGCCGAGATGCGCAACGCCCGACGCTCGATAACAGGTAAGGTCCTGCTGGGCTCGCCGCCTGCCGCCCGACGGCGAGCCCAGCCACCAAGCTTGCCGCCCGTCGCCAAACGAGGCAACCGAACGATGACCCGTCACGCATTGGGGCTTCACCGCGGCAGCTTCGACTGCAAATAAACGGGAAATAAAGTTAGATTCCGTAGAATTCAGGCTTCAACGAACGGCTCGTCAAATCGCGAGCGAGCGATTTCGGGTCAGCGCCCTCCCACACCACAGATCGAACTGCGTCGGCGATAGGCAGATCAACGCCGTAGCGGTCGGCGAGCACCTTCACGTTGCGGCACGCGTTGGCGCCCTCGGCGACCATGTGCGTCTCAGCCGTGAAATCCTCGAGCGTCTTGCCAGCTGCAAGCATCTCGCCGAACGTGCGGTTGCGCGAATGGCGGGACATACACGTGGCGACCATGTCCCCCGTGCCCGCAAGCCCCATGCAGGTAATCGCGTTGCCACCGCAGGCCACTACGAGCCGGCTCATCTCGGCCAGGCCGCGCGACACGAGGAGCGCCGCAGTGTTGTCGCCGAACCCAAGCCCGTAGGACATGCCCACGGCAATCGCGACCACATTCTTGAAAGCGGCGCACAGCTCCACCCCGCACGCGTCCTCACTCGTATAGGCGCGGAACGACTCGCACGCGAACAGCTCCTGGAAAAACGCTGCCGTATCAGGCGATTCGCTCGCAATAACCGTGGCAGCGGGAACGCCGCGCACCACTTCCTCGGCGTGATTGGGACCCGAAAGCACGGCAAATCGGCTACGGTTGCCCATCTCGGCGTCGAGGATGTCGATGGGAAGAAGCCCGCTGCCCTCCTCGATGCCCTTCGAGCACACGATGACGGGGAAGTCGGAATCGACCACATCGGCCAAGGCGCGCGCCGCCCCGCGAACGAGCGTCGAGGGCGTCACGATAACGGCTGCACGTGCGCGCAGCAGCGTATCGCGATACGAAAGCGTGGCAACGACGTCGGGGTTCAGCTCGACATCGCTTAGGTAGCGAGGGTTCTTGTGCTCGGAGTTGATCGCCTTCACCACTTCGGGTTTGCGCGCCCAAAGCCCCACGTTATGGCCGTTGTTCGCAAGCACCTGCGAAAGCGCGGTGCCCCAAGAGCCCGCACCGATGACCGAAACCTTCATGCGCTACTCCTTTGCCTTGTCTCCGATGCGGCGCTCGGTCCCCGTTGCGAGGCGATGGATGTTGCCGCGATGCGCCCAAATGACAACGAGTGCAGTGACCAGGCACAACGCCCATGCAATCGGGTCGAATGCCTGGAAGAGGAAGTAGTATGCCGCAAAAATCGGGCACACGATCGCCGCCGCGAGCGAGCCCGCCGACACGAATCGCGAGATGGCGACCACCACGGCAAAGACGGCGATCTCCAAAAGCGCGCCCATCACGCCGAAGGTCACGAACAGGCAGCCAACCGCGACCGCAATCCCCTTACCGCCCTTGAACTTGAGCCACGGGCTGAAGATGTGCCCGAGCGTGCAACAGAGGAAGGTGAGCGCCACTACCGTAGAGGCGCTCACCGGCGAGTCGGCCGCCACGCCGGCACCCGGGATGAACGTCGCCAACACGAAAAGGGCAGCAAAGCCCGAAAGCAGGCCTTTGCCGAAATCGAGCACGAACACCGCGGCGCCACCCTTCTTGCCCATGGTGCGCATGGCGTTGGTGGTCCCGATGTTGCCACTGCCGTGCTCGCGAATGTCGGTATGGAACACCGACTTCGAGATGATGACTCCCCAGGGAATCGACCCGAGCAGGAAGCAAACAACGACAAGCAGCGCAAGCGCGACCAAAACAAACTCCTTTGCAAGACTGACGACGCAGATGATGGCGCCCATGCCCAAAGCGATGGCCGCAAGGAACGAGAAATCCGTGTATGACCAGGGTGATTCGGGATAGGACATAGGCGGTGGCTAATCCTTCTTCTTGAACTTGAGCCGGATAGGCGTGCCCTCCAAATCGAACGTCTTGCGCAGACGGTTCTCCAGGAAGCGCTCGTAGTTGTCGGTCACCAGATCCGGGCGGTTCACGAACACCGTGAAATGCGGCGGGCAGGTGCCCGTCTGCGTGACATACTTCATGCGCAGCACGGCCTTGCCCTGCGACACCGTGTGGCCGGTCTCGCGGATGGAGGACAGCCACGAATTGAGCTTGTTGGTGGAAATCGTCTGGCTGAAACCGGCGTAGGCCTTGTCGACAGCGTCCCAGATGCGGTCGACCTTCTTGCCTGTGAGTGCGCAGATAGCGACAACGGGCGCATAGCCGACGAAGGTCATGCGGTCCTCGATGCGCTCGCGGACCTCGGCTTTCGCTTCGGGGCCTTCCACAAGATCCCACTTGTTCAGCACGATGATCATGGCGCATCCGCGCTCGGCCGCAAAGCCCGCCACGCGCTGGTCCTGGTCGGTCAGGCCAATCGAGCCGTCGATCACAAGCAGCGCGACGTCGGCGCGGTCGATGGCGCGCATCGCGCGAACGAAGCCGTAGTACTCCACGTCCTCGTCGATCTGGCTTTTGCGGCGCAGGCCCGCCGTGTCGACGATACGATACTTCTTGCCGTCGTGGACGACCACCGTGTCGATGGCGTCGCGCGTGGTGCCCGCCACGTCCGAGACGATGGAACGGTCATTGTTGGTGAGGCGGTTGGTGAGCGAGGACTTGCCCGCGTTCGGGCGACCGATGATGGCAACGTTGATGATGTCCTCGTCGTCTTCTTCATCCTCGAAACTGCAATCGACTTTGCGCAGGTGATCGACTACTTCGTCGAGCAAATCGCCCGTGCCGTGACCGTGCGTGGCGGAGATGGGAAACGGGTCGCCAAGGCCCAGCTGGTAGAACTCCCACAACTCGTCGAGCTTGTTGGGCGTGTCGAGCTTGTTCACGGCGAGCAACACCGGCTTGGAAGTTTTGCGCAGGATGCGCGCGACCTCCTCGTCGTCGGCGTTGATGCCGGTCTTGCCGTCCACGATGAAGACGATCACGTCGGCCTCGTTGGTCGCCTCGAACGCCTGCGAGCGGATAGAACCCTGGAACTGGTCTTCCGTGCCCATCTCGATGCCACCGGTGTCGATCAGCTTGAACTCGATGCCGTTCCAGTCGGCCTTGTGGTACGAACGGTCGCGCGTGACACCGCGCATCTCGTGCACGATGGCCTCGTCGGCCTCGGCGATTCGATTGACAAACGTGGATTTGCCCACGTTCGGGCGGCCTACGACCGCAACGATTGGTAATGCCATATTGATCTATCCTTCAAAGCTCTTGGCGCGCAAATCAGCGGCCAGGCGGGCGATTTCCGGTAAAAATTCCGAACCGTTACAGGATACCACGGCCACATGCGCACCTGCGGCTTTTTCGATATCCGAAAGCGTCATGTCGTCGAGCGTCACCCCGTCATCGTTGAAGACGACGCGCGGAATGCAGAAGAGGGCGAGCGGCGAGTCGCTCGAAGCGGGCGAGTCGGCATCTTTAAGCGAGGCCGGCTCGTCGAGCGGCCCCTCCCGCAAGGCGTCATCCCGAATCGCGCGCACGATGTCGCAGCCGCAAAGAAGCCCCGTCACGTCGACGTTTCCGCCGAAGAAGTCGTTCTTCACGAACAGCGGGCGAACGAGCCCCGCCACGGCGCTTTCCCTCAGAAGGCGTGCCGCGAAACCGCGCGTGGCGTAGCCGAACACCAGGCGCACTGCCACGTTCGACTCGTGAAGCTCCTGCGCGCAGGCGACGTCCGCGCCCGATTCCACGGCGCGCCGCCAGTCGTCGGCGAACGAGCGCACGATTCCCACGCCATCCTCGAACATCTCGAACTCGCCGTAGCAGCTGGCGGGGGGAAGGTGCTCGAGCAGCGCGTCGCCGTAGGCGTTGCAGTAGAACTCGTCGGCGGCATGGGCCCAAAGGGTCCCACGTTCGGCCAGCGCGCGTTCCTGAACAGGCTTTATGACTTCCATCGCGCGATAGGCGGCGTCGGGATCGTCAAAGCTTTTCGTAAAGCACGTCTGGTGTTTGGTGAACCCGAGCGGGACGATGCAGACATCGAGGATCCCCGGCCGCGCATAGGCCCACTCGAGCGTCTCGCGCAGCACTTCCCCGTCGTTCTCGTCGGGCATGAGGACGATCTGCGCGTGGAACTCGATGCCGGCGGCAAGCAGGCGGTCGAGCACCTCGATGCCATGGGCGGCGTGCTTTCCGATGATGCGGCGGCGGACCTCGGGGTTCGAGGCGTGCAGCGACACGCGCAGGGGGCTGATGCGCTGCTCGACGATGCGCGCCTCGTCTTCGGCGGAAAGGTTCGTGAAGGTGACGAACGTGCCCGCGAGGAAGCTCAGGCGGAAGTCGTCGTCGCGCAGCGTGAGGGACGCCCGCATGTCGTTGGGGAGCTGGCGCATGAAGCAGAAGATGCAGGCGTTACGGCACTGCTTCACCCCGTCGAACACCACGCCTTCAAACTCGAATCCCCAGTCCTCGCCCTCGTCGCGGAAAAGTTCGACCTCCCCCACCTCGCCGTCGAGGTCAATGTACCCCACCTTGATCTCGTCTTCGGCGGAAAGCCAGCGCCAATCGATCAGGTCGCGCACGGGCTCGCCGTCGACCGTGGTGATGAAGCAGCAGGGTTCGAATCCTGCGTCGTCGGCAGGGCTTTCGGGGGCAACGTACGCGATTTCGGCGCGGGGCGGGAGCTTTTTGCGCGCACGCGAACCTGCCGCGCGCGCATTGCCCGCAGCTTCGCGATCGATGTCTTTCGAGGGGTATACCGCCACCCGCGCATTCCTTTCCCGTGCAGCCGCAAGGAGCGCGACTTCGACGCCTTCCCCGAAGCTGCCTGCTCCTTTGGTAACTGTACTATGCTAAACGAGAATCGGCGGCGAGGGAACAACCCCATCCAAAGCACGCAAGCGGAAAGCGGGCATGCGAATGCGCTCGCGCCTAGCAAGACGACCGCAAATCAGCGCCGCCCCACACTACAGCGACGCCTCAAGCGCCTTTTTCAGATCGGAGGCAACTTCAGCACCATCCACTCTCAAACTACAGTCATCGCCTTTAGCGAACGCGAGCAAGGGCAACGTCCCATACCAGGCAGTCTTATCGTCAAACACCGCTATTCCGCTCAGCGGAGAGTCGCAAACCTCAACCTTGCAGCCCGCGTTCGAGAGCGCCTCCGCAATGCCAGACTGCAGCACTCGCGATTTTTCACCCTTCGGTTCCTTCAGAATAACCCGAACCGAAACTCCCCGAGCGACCGCCCCGGCAATGTCGGGTAACAGCGATTCGACCAGCTTCGAGTTGGCATACGACGCCGAGACGATAGCGGAGCTGCATGCGTTCGAGAAATCCGACAAAAGCTCAGCACGCCACGTATCGACCGCAATTATGCGCGCGCCCGGCCCCTCCCCTTCAGACACCTCGCCAATCTCGTAGCCAAGCTTCGCGTATGTTTTCAGGCGCTTCTTGTACATGCGCTCGAGCATCGGTACGCTCGTATCAACATAATCGAAGACGATAACGTTATCCTTGCCCTCATTTTCTCGGTGAAGGCGCCCCGAATACTGAGTGATGACGCCCTCCCAAGAATAAGGCGAAGCGAGAAGCAGCGTATCAAGCTGGGGGAGATCGAAGCCCTCGCCGATATAGCTGCCAGTTGCAACGATTACATGGCGTACACCCGTCGTGCTTCGAGCCCGATCGATTCTTTCCCGCTTCTCTCGGACGCTGCCCTCACCGGTAAGCAAAACAGTCTCAACGCCTGCATCCTGCAGAAGCTTCGCGAGATCGGCAGCATGCCTCTTGAGCTTCGTAATCACAAGAGGCGCTCGTCCTGAGTTCACAGCATTTAAAGCGTCTTCAACGATAAGGGCATTCCGAGCACCATGATCACAGAGTCGGTCGACCACTTGGTTAAAAGACGTCCCTTGTTCCAAACCCGCCAATCTGATTCGAGTGAAACGCGGCCGAAGGACTCTTCTAAATCCCTGTTCAGCCGCCTGCTCTTTGGGATCGACCTTATGTCGTATCGGCCCGCACTGCATGTAGATGATGCCCTCGAGCCCATCCGAACGCTTCGGTGTAGCGGAAAGCCCATAGACCCATCTGGCATTCACGCTCTTCATGACAAGCTCAAGGTTTGGTGCCGCACCATAATGGCACTCGTCGCAAATGACGAGATCGTAGTCAGCAACTACCGGCTTAGCGCGCGGGATGCCCAAATCGTCCTTGTTTGAAAGAGATTGGAACGTGGCGATGTCGATGATTCCACTCGGCGCGTTCTTGCCGCCTCCAAGTTGGCCGATGACAGGACGTCTGCGCTTGCTCAACTTGCCAGATTTCGTGAGCAGCGGAGGACGATCATCCTCAATGCTTAAAAACTGCGCGAGCCTTGTTTTCCATTGCTCAACGAGGCTGGTCTTTGGGACGATAATAAGTGTGCTTACTTTCAGCTTCCCAATGAGATACGCGCCAACTATCGTTTTCCCAAAACCTGTCGGAGCAGAAAGCACACCGCTCTCGTAGTGGAGCAGAGCCTCCGCTGCCTTTTGCTGCCTCTCGCGGAGTTCGCCTTTGAACTCGACCTTGAGCCGCTCACCTTTGTTTCGACGATCATCGAAAGAGCAGACACAACCATGCTCACCGGCAAGCCGCACGAGCTTCTGCTCGCAACCTCGAGGGAGCATGATGCTTTGCTCGTCTTCCTCGCCGCACCACACAATTCTGTTCTTGCCGTAAACCGACTGGTGCATCGCCTGCGCGCGGTAAAACTCAGGGTTGCCGAATGCAGCTAAGCGCCTAATCTGATTCTGCGCTTTCTGGGAAACACCCTGTTTGTCCACATAAAGCATGTTTGCTTTTACCACGCTAATCGACTTCGGAAAGTCTTCTGAAGCGACACCTTCAATCTGGTTAGGGAAAGCCGCCGACAAAAGACCTTCCGAATCCACCCGCTCATGAACCGGGTGCTTTGCAAAAGCAAGCTGCCCCAACGGTCCGTCAATAGCCGAGCTTGCAATTTCTCGAGCAAGACGGGTGGAAACCTTGGAGATGGTGGACAAGAACCGCCACTGATCGGGAAATGCTATGAAATCGTCGTCAACAAAAACCGAGTTAGATTGCCTCTGCGCCTGCCCCTGAAATGGCAACGCAATCAAGTTGCCAAAACCACCCTCGGGAATGGTGGACTGCGTCGGGAAGAGCCTATCGTACGCCCCAAAGCTCATTCCCGATGCCTTCGACATCGCGTAGGTGATAAGCGCACATCCGAGATTGCGCGCAAGCTCGGCATCGACAGGCTCCTCGAAGAAAAGCCAGACGTGCGCGCCGTTCCCGGAGCGGGATCGCTCCACGGCAGGATGCAGGCCGAAACCTCTGCACGCATCTCGATACAACGCTGTCTCGCGCTGCCAACCTTCTTTATCGAAGTCGGCAACCAGCACCCACGTCGTGTAGTCAGCCAGCAGCACGTACATGCCCATCACATCGCGAAAATCATCCCGCTTGCCCTTAAAATGCTCGACAATCGCCCGATCGTTGACTGGGATGAACCTTCTCGCTGCGCAATCCACACACTTTATTCCCCGATTCGCCCTCGTCCAGCGAGGGCAGTCCTTTGTTCGCTCGTTGGCGCATGTGGGCGAGTACCCTATGCCTCCGCCTTTCTTGGCGAAACCGTGGGCGTACACATCCTCACGTCCTTTGAACAGCGATTTGAAAAGCGCAACCTTGTCCCTTCCAGGACTTTCCGTTGTGACTAAGCGCTTCTTCGCTGCATAACGCGAAAATTCTTCTGCAGCCGCATTCCATTCAGGTTCCGAAGCATATCGGCGATTTCCGAATTCGTCTTCGAAAATACACACCGTTTCGCCTGAGGAATAATGAGGAATGAGTTCGACGAGGGCACACTCCCGACCGTTGATCAGCGCATATTTCGGCGTTCTATCAGCCATGCATCTTCGCCCTTACTATGACTGCCGTAATTCGCACCGAACATTCTACCAAGCAATAGGACCGCCAAACCGTACTGTCCGGCAATCACGATGGTTTATCAACTACTAGCAGCACCTTCATTCCGACAGGCAATAGAATATCCTCCGCTGTTTGCCCCAGGCAAGTCCCTAATAAACACAAATTGGCATCAGATGTTCCCCTATGCCAATTTGTCTACCATCGAACGCATGTTCATTGCAAAGAGTCAGTTTCATGGCGTATGATTGTCGCCAACGAAGAGATAGGAGCAGATATGACAAGCGCAATCGATGTTGCCGCATATATCCTGGAGCAAGTCGGTAGCGTTACGACCATGAAACTCCAGAAACTCGTCTATTACGCGCAGGCGCGAAGTCTCGTCATGGATGGCACGCCCCTGTTCAGCAATCGCATCGAAGCATGGGCTAACGGTCCGGTATCGCCCGACTTGTTCCATGTACATTCAGGAAAATACATGGTCGGCCAAGGCGGTCTGGGATCATTCGGATCATCATCCGCGCTTTCTGAGTCTCAGCGCAAAACCGTCGATACAGTTGTCGAGCTCTTTGGCTCTTATTCGGGCGAACAACTACGCGAAATGACTCACAGGGAAGCCCCTTGGACAGACGCACGAAAAGGCTATAAACCGGGCGAGAGATGCGAAACCGAGATTACCGTTGACGCAATTCGCAACTACTATTCCTCCCCTACATGCCTCAATCCCATAGCGCACTAGTTCTGTGAACAGCAAGTACAGCAAAAAGAAGATTAGGAGGGCCGGCGACAATCTCGCCGCTGGCTCTCTTTCCGGAGCAGAAAAACTAGAGGCGCTTCAAATTGTAGGGTACTGGCGGGCTGCTCATATGGAACCGCTGCGCAAAACATTATCTATGCTCGAAGAGGTTTGCAATCAGGATGCGTCAACGATTCTTGTCAGCAGACTAAAGCGCATCGACACAATAATCAATAAACTCAGCAGGCCGGGCTATAGCTTCATTCTCACAACGCTTAGAGATATCGCTGGTTGCAGGCTCATTGTTAAAACGGATGACGACGCTCGGCGAATAGCGCGAGCGATCCAAGCAACGGGGCAATGCCGCGACGTAAAAGACTATATGCAAGAGCCCAAAGAATCCGGGTACCGCGGCATACACCTCATTTGCCGGCACGATGCGGAGTCCTATGGTTACGAGAAGCTTGATGTCGAGGTGCAAGTTCGCTCTCGGCTTCAGCACGACTGGGCTACTGCCGTAGAAGCATACGATATGATAACCAATGCTAATTTGAAATTCGGGGACGGTTCGCAAAGTCAGAAACGATACTTCCAACTTGCTTCAGCCCTAATGAGCCACGATGTTGAAGACGAAAAAACTGCTCGGGATGAACTAAAGGCGTTGGACGATAAGCTTCATGTACTCGCCACCCTCCACGAAGCTACAGACTCAATGTACGTCGTTTACGATGCCGATTCCGATATTAACAGGTCGGATAGTTGTCTTATCACCGTAGACGTCGGTGTACAACAGATTAATTTGGAAGTCTTCACGAGCGAAGAAGAGGACAAGGCCGCAAATAAGTATACCGAACTCGAAAGTGGCAAAGGCGAGGGGCTCGTATATCTGCTTGCTCGAGCTAACTCACTCGAAGACTTGCGTCGAGCATACCCAAATTACTACTCTGATATTTCAGAATTTGTCAATTGGCTTCAAGCCTGCATCGGTTAGTCGACTGGACAAACAGTGGCAAGGAAACGCTAGCCTTTCACGAGCTCTGGAATTCGAAGAAGAGATATGGAAACCGAACTTGAACCCGAAATCCGACCTCCAATGCAAACAAATATCAAGACCCACGAATCAGACCCACCAGTTCTATAGTTACCACTCACCGAGGGAGTTCTAGTCCCTGGGTCGACCGTAGCGATAGCACCGGCAATCGTGGCATCAGCACCGCCGTCCCCACCTGCCCTTACTGCGCTCGTAGCCCCGTCGCGTCACTTTCGCCCTACGGTCCCCGCGGTCCAGTCGCAACAGACTGCGTCCGCACGAACCTCACATGAGCTACTTCGATGGTATCGGCGTACCCTCTATCCCCGTCGGACACGCATAGAGCTTCGCCGCGGCGGCGCGCTTGCCGTCTCCCGACTAGGAGCCCCAGCACGCAAGCCAAGAGACTCTCTCAAGCCGCAGCAACACACGCCTCCCAAAATTGCACCGCCCCAAGAAATCGCCAGTCACGCAGCCATGCTACTCGAACAATACCCCTGTCCTATACAAAGGACTCTCGAAAGCTACGACGTGGAGGACAATGTCCGCATCCCGCTGAGAAGAACAAGCAAGACGAAGGATGGTAGCGATGAGCGAATACAAGAAGTACCTGCACGTGGAACGTCTCGAGTCGGAGGAGTGCGAAGGCCTGCTCGACAACGACGCAGTCTATGTAACGGCGAAGGTCGACGGCTCGAACGGCTGCGTCTATTGGAGCGAGAAGGCTGGCAGGGTCATGGCCGGGTCGCGCAATTTCGAGCTCTCCGACGCTGAGGACAACGCGTATTTCCACGTTTGGATGGAAAGCGACGCCGACGAGGCAACGCTTCTTCGCGCTTATTGCGAGGAGCACCCGACGCGCATCGTATACGGCGAGTGGATGGGGCGCGACCGATTCATCGGAGCCTTCAAGGGTTACGACAAGGCGGCGCTCGGCAAGCTCCTCATTTTCGACGTTTACGAAACCGCGGAAGAGCGCTTCCTCGGCGAACCCGAATGGCGCGAAGAGCTCTCGGCAAGCGGTTTGGAACCTTACTTTATTAAGCTGCTTGCGGTGCTCGACCACCCCACGCTCGACGACGTCGTCGCCATGGCGAAGGCCAACAATTTCCTGCTCGAAGGGACGGATGCGGTCGGAGAAGGCGTGGTTTGCAAGGTCCCGGGATGGAAGAACCGCTTTGGCCACGCAGCTTACGGCAAGGTGGTGCTCGACGAGTTCATAAAGCAGCGCAAGCCCGCCAGCAAAAGCGTCGACGTCGAGCTCGAAATCGTCAATGGGTACATGACCGACGCCGAGCTTGAAAAGACAGTTGCCAAGGTGTGCACCATGGTCAACGCGGAGTCTTTCGACCCCGAGAGCCGCAAAATGATGGGCATGCTCACATCGATGTGCTGGAAGGACCTCCTCATCGAGTGCCCCAACTGGGTCAAGCGCATGAAGAACCCGACAGTGGACTTCGGCAAACTCGCGGGGCTTTGCAACGCGCGAGCCAAGGAGCACGTAAAGGCAAGCGGGCAATAGCGCACGTTTGCAATAGAGGTTCACGCATGCGGCATCTCGGTCGTTCTTTGCCGCTTTTCCACCTTGATGTTCTTTCAACAAGTTTGAAAGATAAAAAAGCCCGCTTTCGCGGGCTTTGAAATTCGAATGGCGGGATGTACGAGACTTGAACTCGCGACCTCCGACGTGACAGGCCGGCGCTCTAACCAACTGAGCTAACACC
>NZ_CAKUAL010000046.1 GCF_934636505.1 uncultured Ellagibacter sp. | reverse complement strand
CTGTTTCGGCATCGCCGCAGGGCAAAGCCACCAGCGAAATAACGGGAATAACGGCCTCCGAACCCTCTGGTTCGGAGGCTTTCTTTTTGCATTCCTACCTGGGAAAACGTCACAATTATTCCCGTATGCCCCTACTGGGCGGTACGGCGGAGTACTCGGCGGTACGGGAATAATGGGGCCCTGCGGGAATAATTCACAATTCGGGTCCCCCGAGGGGCGATTTCGCGCGGCCGAAACTAAGTTGAAACTGCGAGGCGGATTCAAGCACTTTTCAATTGCATTTGCCCAGGTCAACAAACGGGAATAAAGAAACGCGAAAATCGGTTTCCGCAGTTTCGGCAACCCCGAATGTCGCCGAATAACGCCTTGTATCCTGCTGTATTTTGGCACGCAATTATTCCTCGAACGGGGCTTCTGCGTCGCCAATTTCATACGGGAATAATGGAACAGCCCCCCGGAAAATCGGATGCTGTTCACAAGGAAACGTCAATTTACCTGGGAAGATTTCAGAAAGAGGCCTTCCAATCGGCGTAAACGTCCTTACCCTCGGCATTGCGTCCAAGCGAATAACGAAATAAGCCATTAGCCGGCTTTCACTTATCTAATCAACGGAGCTAGTAATACTATTCAGATGTTGAACTAAATCGTTGTTTTGAGGGGATCATCTATGAAGAAGAAACTTCTTCTTGCGGCTGTCTGCATGCTCGCACTTTCAATTTGCCTCATCGGCTGCAGCAACAGCGAAGAGAAAGCTCGCCAAGAGGCATTTCTTGACGCTGTTCAAAGCGGAGTTACCACCTGGAACGAGGAGTCTACAGCCGGCTTTTCCGGCCCTGCCGAGCGTGGAGAGAATCTTCTGAGAGGCGTTAAGGCAGAAGCTGACGCGCTGAAGGACATCGATGCGGACGCCTTTGAAGACAGAGACTTTGCGAAACTTGTTTCCGAATACCAAGAGGCGGTTTCTATGCAGGAGCAGGGGTTGGTTGACTACCCCAATAACGCTGCAGCCTACAACGACGGATACGTTGCCGGACGAGCTAAAGTCGCTGACATCGTTTCCGAGCTCACCGAGAAATACGGCTTAAAGTTCGATGATCCTAGAGTTCTTGATAGCGTGAAGAAACCCGCCAGCCCCATGCTTACCATCGGTCAAAAGGAAACCGTCATAACCGACAGCGGAAATGTACAGATCGCACTCGAGGGATTTGTCGTCGACCAGGCGTCTACCGAACGCGCCCGCCAGTTCGACGGCTATACGGCAAATCAGAATTACAGTTATCTACTCTGCACACTCACGAATGAGTCCGTTGAACCCAAACAAAGCTCCATGGACAATTGGCTCGATATCAGCTCCATGGCAATGCTTCAAAGCGCCGATGGAATCGACTTGACCTCACCGAGCTTTTCCTACGAATACCCTGGCTACGAAATTGCCACGGGCGGCTACTACGAGATACCCGCTATTGGTTCGACAAAACGTGTTGCGATTCCGTATGTCACCGACGTTAATGCGTCCGAATTTAGAGCCATTGTTGGAAGTTCCTACTGTTTTTTGAATGCGCAGTAGGTCGTGCTGTACCGACGCAAAACTTATTTCGAGAATCAGCCGCATAGCAGACTCGACGTGTAACCTTCGGTGTTTTTTGCGCTAGAAGGGTTATTGAGCAGCCGTTCCTTAAACGAACTTCCAAAACGGCCATATTCGTAAATCAAAAAAGTCGAACAGCCTCTAAATCTTCAGAGGCTGTTCGACTTTTTTGATTCAATTTGACCTTGGGAATGTCAGAAAGAGGCCTTCCAATCGGCGTAAGCGTCCTTATCGAGTTCGCCGCGCTCTAAATCTGCGCGCTTTTCCGCCCAGGACTTGATCGAGCGCGCGAGCTTTGGGGCGTGCGGCGCCTTGGGGTCGACCGCCAGGGCCATGCCGTCCTCGCTGGGCACGAGGCCGTAGCCCCCCTCCAGCTGCAGCAGCAGTGCCATGAGGTCTTGCGACGTCTCGACGCCGTAGTCCTTGAGCGCGCCCTCGGAGACCCCGAGCGCCTTCGCGATCTTCTCCAGCAGCTCGGGCTTAACCGCGCGGATGCCGCTCTCGTAGTGCCTGATCGCGCCCTCGGTGAGCCCCACGGCATCGGCGAGCTGGGCCTGCGTAAAGCCCTTCGCCTTGCGATACCGCCGAATGTTGTCGCCTGTCGCCATGTGCCCTCCTGTTTGATTTCGTCGGCGACCATTCTATCAGCGTACGAGTTTGTACGCAATTCTATTGACAGTACAGATACGTACGATTATTCTCGGGATTATAGGCGTACGGATATGTACGAATTGACAGGAGGTCCAAGATGGAACAGCCGGTTGCGAGGACGCCGAGGCCGAGCATGCTCACCGCCGACGAGGTGGCGGAGCGCCTGAAGATCAAGAAAGGCAGCGCCTACGAGGTCATCCGCCAGATGAACAGGGAGCAGGAGGCCCTCGGGCGCGTGGTGATCCGCGGGCGCGTCCGCAGCGACCTGTTCGATGCCCGCTACTTCCCGGAGGTGGACGATGCCAGCCTATAAGGACAAGAAGACGGGCCTCTTCTACGTGCAGTTCTACTACCGCGACGCGCGCGGGGCCAAGCGGCACAAGACGAAGAAGGGCTTCCAGACCGAGCTCGAGGCGCTCCTGTGGGAGAAGAACTTCAAGGCCCTCAAGGACGACGCCATGGACATGACCTTCGCCGACTTCTGCAAGGTCTACGAGGCGGAGGTGAGGCCGAGGGTCCGCGAGCACACCTGGCTCACCAAGGAGAACATCATCCAGAGCAAGCTCATCCCGTTCTTCGGCGACATGCGCATGTGCGACATTCGGCCCGTCGACATCGTCAGGTGGCAGAACTCCCTCACGGGGTCCACAAGGGCGGACGGAGACGGCTTCAAGCCCACTTACCTGAGGATCATCAACAACCAGCTCAACGCCATCTTCAACCACGCCGAGCGCTACTACAACCTGGAGAAGAACCCCGTCCACAAGGTGGACAAGATGGGCAGCAAGGAGGCCGGCGAGATGCAGTTCTGGACCAAGGACGAGCACCTCCGCTTCTCCGACGCTATCTCCGACAAGCCGCTCGCCTTCTACGCGTTCGAGGTGCTCTACTGGATGGGCATACGCTGCGGAGAGCTCATGGCCCTCACGCCCTCGGACTTCCTGATGGAGACCTCGGAGCTCCGCATAGACAAGTCCTACCAGCGGCTGCGCGGCGAGGACGTGGTCACGAAGCCGAAGACGCGCAAGTCGGTGCGCACGATCAAGATGCCCGAATTCCTCCGCGACGAGATGGCGGAGTTCATCGAGATGCGCGACGACGTGGCGCCCGACGAGCGGCTCTTCGGCTTCACGAAGCACTTCCTCGTGCACGAGATGGACCGCGGCTGCAAGGCGTCGGGCGTCAAGCGGATACGCATCCACGGCCTTCGCCACAGCCACGTGAGCCTGCTCATCAACATGGGCTTCTCCGCGCTCGACATCGCCGAGCGCGTGGGGCACGAGGCCATCGACATCACATACCGCTACGCGCACCTTTTCCCCGCCAAGCGCGCGCAGATCGCCGACGCGCTCTCCGAGCTGAGGGGCGAATAGGATGCCGTGCGAGAACAGCGCCCGCAAGCGCAGCAAGACGATGGCGTTCCGCTGCACCCCCGAGGAGTACGAGCTGATCGCCGACATGGCCGCCTGGAGCGGCATGAGCAGGCAGGACTACATCATGGCGAGGCTGACCGGGACCGAGGTAACCGTGAGGCCGTCGTCGCGGGCGCAGCGGGCGCTGCGCGACACCATGAAGGGACTGGCGGAGCGGCTCCTCGCCGTGTGCGACGCCGACGAGCTCGAAGACAACCTTCAGAAACAGCTCGCCCTGGTCATGGAGATATTCAACGGGCTCGGCGAGGCCCCGCCATCGGGAAAGCGCTCAGCGCGCGAGAAGAACCCGAGTGACGACCTCTTCGGGATGTCGCGGCGCTGATCCAGGGCCGCGATTGGGAGGCGCAACCGCTTCCGGGCGCACGCGCGCGTGCCGGCGCCGGCAGGGCCTTCACAGCCGCCGACTTCTCCGACGTCGCAGGCCGACGCAATGCCGCCAACGCGCTCGGGCGCTTGCATGCAAAGGGAGGGATCGCCCGCGCCATCCGCGGCGTCTACTACGTGCCGGAGTGCAGCGCGCTCATGGGCACCGAGGTGCCGGCCAGCGCCGACGAGGTCGTGCGCGCCGTCGCCCGTGCCAACAAGTGGATCGTCGCACCGTCCGGCGACGCGGCGCTCAATGCGCTGGGCCTCGACACGCAGGTGCCCGCAAAGCTCGTCTACGTCAGCAGCGGTCCGTACAAGCGCTACGAGTACGGGCCGTACGATATCGAGCTCCGGCACCGCGCCAACCGCGACCTGCTCGACTGCTCGCAGGTCACCTGCACCATCGTGCAGGCCCTCAAGGCGCTCGGACGCGAGAACGTCGGCGACGAGGAAATCGGAACGCTCGCGCGCAACCTCACGGAAGAGCAGGTCGGCGCGTTCCTGGAAGAGTCGGCGGGGCTCACCTCCTGGGTTGCCGACGCCGCGAAGAAGATATGGGGGGCGAAGCATGGACAGGATCGCTAGGGCCTCGACCGGCGAGCGCAGGCTGGTCTTCGAGGCCGCCGCGCAGAGGATGGCGCTTGCGCCGGCCGTCGTCGAGAAGGACTTCTGGGTGTGCTACACCTTGGACCACCTTTTCCACAGAAGCGGCTTCGCCGAGTCCATGGTGTTCAAGGGCGGCACGAGCCTGTCGAAGGCCTTCGGGCTCATCGAGCGCTTCTCGGAGGACATCGACCTCATACCCGATTGGCGACTCCTGGGCTACGGCGAGAACGAGCCGTGGGAGCCGCGCAGCAACTCGGCTCAGGAACGGTTCAAGACGGACAGCATCGAGCGCACGAACGCCTTCCTGGCCGACGCCTTCGCCCCGAAGCTCAGGGCCACGCTCTCCGAGTCCCTCGGCACCGAAGCGTCCGTTAGGCGCGGGGCCGAGGGGGAGACCGTGTACTTCGACTACCCGCGCTCCTACGAGTCGGCGGGCACGCTCGACACCATCAAGCTGGAGATAGGGCCCATGGCGGCATGGTCGCCCTCCGAGGAGGCGGCGATAACCCCGTACGCGGCGGACGTGGTTCCGTTCGGGCTCGAGCTGTCGACCACGGTGCGCACCGCGAGTCCCGAGCGCACGTTCTGGGAGAAGGCCACCATCCTGCACCAGGAGGCCAACAGGCCCGAGGGCAAGGCCATGCCCAGGCGCTACTCCCGCCATTACTACGACATGTACCGCCTTGTGTTAGCGTCAACGTATTTTTCGCCATTTTCACCAATTTTTTGTGCCAGGCGCGCCAACGAGGCGCGCCGTTCGCACCAACGTATTTTCGACACCCCGGCTACTCGCGCTCGGGGATCTGCGGCAGGGTGAGGTACTTGTACCTGGCGCAGTAACCGGGGCACCAGCCCATGCCGCCGTACAGGTCCGCCGCCTCGTACGGGTCGCCGGCGTCGCCGCGGCAGTGCGTCGCGTTGCACTCCTCCGTCAAGTCGAGCAGCTCGTAGGCCTCCGTTCCCTCCTCCGGCAGCGGTATGAATCCGTATATCGTGTCCATCTAGCCCTCTCTTCTCTTTCCGTCGGCCGGTATGTCCTTGAGCCTGTACGACCTGCCCGTGATCTTCACCATCACGCAGTGGTGGCAGACCCTGTCGGCTATGGCGCTCGCCGCCACCTCGTCGCCGAACACCTTGGCCCACCCGCCGATGCCGACGTTCGAGGTGATGATCGTCGACCTCTGCTCGTAGCGCGTGCTTATGAGCTGGAACAGCAGGTCGGAGCCGCCCTCGTCGATGCCGAGGTAGCCCAGCTCGTCTATGATCAGCAGCTTAGAGTGCGCGTAGTACTTGAGCCTCTTCTTGAGGATCCCGCGCGCCTGCGCGTCCTTCAGGTCGTCGACGAGCCTCGCGCAGTCTATGAACCTCACCTCGCGCCCGGCGCGGACCGCCTCTATCCCCAGCGCTATCGCGATGTGGGTCTTCCCGACGCCCGGGCTGCCGACGAGCAGGACGTTCTCCGCGCGGTCGACGAAGCGCAGCGTCGCCAGCTCCTCGACCTTCGCCCTGGGCACGGACGGCTGGAACGCCCAGTCGAAGTCCGCGAGCGTCTTGACGTACGGGAAGCCCGACGACCTCACCCTCTGCGCGAGCAGCCTCCTCTCCCTGGCCAGCACCTCCGCGGCCGTCATCTCCGCCATGGCCGACACGAAGTCGACCTCGCCCTCGCCGACCAGCCTCACGTAGTCCGGCAGGGACGCCGCCATCTGGTCGAGCCTCAGCGTGGCGAGGTTGTCCTGGGCCCTCAGGTAGGGGCTCGCCTCCACGGGGACGCTACCCATCCAGACCACCCAGCCCGTCCAGGAGGGCGAGGTTCTCCCTGGCGGCCTCCCTGATGTCGCCGTCCGCGAAGCGCGCCTTGCCGCCTATGGCCTCCATGTAGTGGGCCTCGTCGTAGTTCAGCTTGGAGCGGCCCTGGGAGGCGTCGTGGACGGCGACGAGCTCGCCGGCGACGGTCACCCTGACCTGCCCGCCCGGCATGGCCACCACCTTGGCTCTCTGTAGAACTGCATTTTAATGACAACAGATCTGTCTTATTCCATGCGAATTAAGTAATGCGAGGCGCTCATTCGCATTCGCGAATGTGCAGCGGGAGACCCATGGGCTATGCTTGCGCCGCAACCTGGAACCGAGGGCGGCGCCGGGACGAGAGCCTGGTAAGCAAGACCCGTGCGCAGCCCTCCCGACCCCGATGGCGCGCATGCGCCAGGGAGGTGCCTGCAATGCTACGCAACGTCGAGCCCGACGGCAAGCTCTCGGGGCGGGCCTGCCCGTCTTGCGGCTGCCGCGGCAACTTCGCC
The DNA here is from genome assembly GCF_934636505.1 of uncultured Ellagibacter sp. Lineage (GTDB taxonomy): Bacteria > Actinomycetota > Coriobacteriia > Coriobacteriales > Eggerthellaceae > Ellagibacter. The sequence continues at coordinate 9,375 of NZ_CAKUAL010000046.1, read as the reverse complement.
AGCCACGGAAGCTACTCGCGCTCGCTTGCCACCGAGCGCGGCGAGGAGCGCATCAGGGTCAGGAGGGCGATGTGCCGCAGCTGCGGGGCGACGCACGCGCTCCTGCCGCCGGGCGTCGTGCCCTACAGGCTCCACTGCGACGCGGTCTGCGTCGCGGTCGTCTACGAGTGGTCGGTCGGCACCCCGGCGAGCGCGGTGAGGTCGAGGCTGCGCATGCCCGAGACCACGCGCCGCAGGGTCCTCGCGCGCACCAGGGCCAGGCTGTGCTCGCTGCTGTCGCGCGGCGCCGCCAGGGGCGAGCTCGCGGCCCCGATAGAGGCCGCCGGGGTCGGCGGGATACGCCGCATGCACGCCGAGGCGCACGGCACGGCGCTCGCCGAGAACCGCAGATTCGCGAATGCGCGGCGCCGGGTCCCCCTGGCTGCGACCCTCCCAACATAACCCGGCGGATCGACCGCGCCGGCTGCGCCGCGTACCCTCTCAGGCACAGCGCGCACGGCAGCGCGCACGAGAGGAAGGCGGGTCCGGACCGTGGACAGGAAGGACAAGGAGAGGGTGGCGGAGGCCGAGTTCAAGCTCGGCCTGATAGCCCCCGTCGTGAACGGCACGTACCCCGACGCGAGCCAGGCGGCGTACTTCAGGAGGATCGCCGCCGAGCCCGTCGAGCGGCCCGACGGCTCGCTCGCCCGGGTCAAGGCCTCGACGCTGGGCAGCTGGCTGCGCCGCTACCGCGAGGGCGGGTTCTCCGCCCTCATGCCCAGCGCCCGCAGCGACCTGGGGACCAGCAGGCGCATAGACGCCGACCTGGGCGCGGACATCCAGCGCATCCGGGGCGAGCGCCCCAAGATGGGCGCGGCCGCGCTCTACGACATGCTCGTCGAGGAGGGCTACGTCGCCGCGGGCGAGATGTCGGTGGCGACGCTGCAGCGCTGGTTCAAGAACAACCCGGCGCCCGCCGGGGCCGGGTCGGCGCCGGGCGGCGGCAAGGACCGCAGGGCCTTCGAGTCGGCCCGCGTCAACGGCATCTGGCAGGCCGACACGCTCTACGGGCCCTACGTCGGCGCCCCGCCGCAGAGGGCCTACCTGCAGGCGGTGATCGACGACAAGAGCCGCAAGGTCGTGGCGGCGCGCTTCGTGGCGCGCGACAACGCCGCGACCTTCCAGGGCACGCTGCGCGACGCGGTCGCCTCGCACGGCGTGCCCGAGAAGCTGCTCGTCGACAACGGCGGCCCCTACAGCAACGAGCAGCTGTCGCTGATCTGCGGCGGCCTCGGCATCGTCTTGTGCCACGCCGCCCCGCGCGACGGCGCCGCCAAGGGCAAGATCGAGCGCCTCAACCGCACGGTGCGCATGCGCTTCCTGTCCAACCTGCCCGAGCGCGCCTCCGCCGGCCTGCCCGAGCTCAACGCCGAGCTCGCCAAGTGGGTCGCCAGATACAACTCCACCCAGCACTCCTCCACCAAGAAGGCCCCCGTCGACGCCTTCGCCGAGGAGGCCGACCGCATCCGCTTCGTGGAGGGCGGCGAGCCGGCGCTCGACGACGCGTTCCGCAACCGCGTCACCCGCAAGGTGTCCAACGACGCCACGGTGCGCGTCGACCACGTGCTCTACGACGCGCCGATGGGCATGATAGGCGAGAAGCTCGAGCTGCGCTTCACGCCCGGGCGCCCGGACGACGTGTGGGCGGTCATGCCGGGCGGCTCGCGACGCCGCCTGGCGCCCACCGACAAGGCCGCCAACGCCGACGCCGGGCGCGTCAAGCCGGCCTACGCGGTCGACTACTCCGCGGAGGGGGGCGAGGGCGTTGTTTAGGCAGTTCTACAACATGGCCTCCAACCCCTTCACCAAGGAGGTCCCCGCCTCGTCGGCCTTCCAGACCGAGGGCATGCGCCAGGTGCACGCGCGCCTGGAGCACCTCTCGCGCATCGGCGGGATGGGGCTGGTCACCGCCGAGCCCGGCGCGGGCAAGACGATAGCGGTGCGCACCTGGGCGGCCAGGGCCAACCCCAACACGGCCAAGGTGGTCTACATCTGCATGTCGGCGGTCACCAACATGGAGTTCTACCGCATGCTGTGCCGGGGGCTCGGGCTGGAGCCCGGGTACAAAAGGCCGACATGTTCGCCGACATCCAGGCCCGCATCAGGAGCCTGGTCGACGAGAAGCGCATGCGCGTCACCGTCGTGCTCGACGAGGCGCAGTACCTGTCGGGCGCGATACTGAAGGACCTGCAGATGCTCGCCAACTTCGACATGGACTCTCGCGACATGTTCTCGCTGGTGCTCGTCGGCCACCCGCACCTCGCGCAGACGCTCGCGCGCCAGCCCTACGAGTCGCTGCGCCAGCGCCTCGTGGTCAGCTACCGCATGGAGGCGCTGACGGCCGCGCAGGCCCGCGACTACGTGCGCGACCGCCTGCTGCTCGCCGGCGCGGACCCCGACATCTTCGACGACGCCGCGCTCGCGTGCGCCCACGGCTGCTGCGGCGGGTCGGTGCGCCGCCTGAACTCCATCGTGGTGAACGCGCTGACCATCGGCGCCCAGCAGCAGGCGCGGGCCATCGACGCGGAGATGGTGCGCTCGGCGGCGGAGGAGCTGGTGCTGTCGTGAGCTGTCCGGTCTGGGACCTGCCCCAGCGCGACCGCGACGCGTGGGACCTCGACACCCTGTGCGAGGCGATGGGCTGCGCGGAGTGCACGGCCGACCCGGAGGACCTCCCGGGGTGGCCGCCGCCTTGGCTGGAGGACGAGGAGGAGCCGAGCTGACGGAGCCCGAGGGGGGCGGCCCGATGCCGCCCCCGCACTTTGTCAACTTAAATAATGCGCATGGGGGTGCTGCTCAGAAAGTGACGTTCAACAGGCTCTCTTCCCGATGCACCTGCGCGGCACCGACCACTGCCTGCCCGCGGCCCTGACCAGCATCGTCGAGGGCACGGTCTGCACGCTGGCGTTGCCGACCATCTGCTCCAGCAGCCCCAGGTTGCCGACGGGCCTCAGGTACTCCTTCTCCCTCATGAACAGCCGCGCCGGGGGCAGGCCCGTGGTGTCGTTGGGCGCCTCGTTGGACCTGGCCTCTATGTGGGCGATTATCGAGATCAGCTCCGCCTCGTCCTCGAAGTCCCCGTCGTAGACCGCAAGGCGGTTGAGGAAGCGGTTGGCGCTCTCGTCCTTGCCCTTGGTCTGCGGCGTGCCGGGCTTGCAGAGCACCAGCTCGAAGCCGGCCTCCCTGGCGAACCTGAGCGCCCTCTCGCTCTTGACGCGCCGGCCGCCGCCGAACGTGACGAGGGACGACATGTTGTCGGTGACCCACTCCTCGGCGACGCCGCCGAGGGAGGAGATGGTCGCCAGCCAGCAGGCCAGCAGGTCGTCGGCGGTCCTGGTCCTCGAGTAGACGAACCTGTGCAGGCGCGAGTACCCGAGGGTCGCGGAGAACACGCTGAACCCGAATGCCTCGCCGTGCCTGCTGACCATGCGCAGGCCCTCCTTCCAGTCGAACTGGAGCTGCCTGCCCGGCGGGGTCTCGAAGCGGGGGTGGGGCTCCGCCTGGACGGCGGCGTCGAAGGCGATGTCGTGCTTGCGGCAGTAGTGGGTGAAGGCGTTGTACCCGGGGAGGCCGTCCCCGCACCTGTGGAGGATGTACTCGTGCACCGCCTTCTTCGTGGCCCCCGGCAGCGCCGCCCTCTCGGCGATCAGGTCGCCGTAGGGGTCGAACCCGCTGGTGCGGTCGCACCGGCCGTCCTCGACGTCGCCGCCCTCGCTCCAGTACCGCGCGACGGTGTGCCGGTGGATGCCGTGACGGCGCCCTATGTCGCTGAAGTTGGGCTTCAGCCCAAGCTGCCTGCATGTGTTCAGCTCGCCCATAACGTTCCTCTCTCTCAATCTCGCTGCTCCCTTCTTGCCGGCACGGTGCCGGACGAGGGAGAGCATATTCCTATGAGGATTGTCGAAAGTACGTTGGCGCAACTGGCGCAATTGCATTGGCGCAACTGTCACGCTTGGTTGGCGCAACTGGCGAAAACTATATTGGCATTAACACCTTGGCCACTCGTTCGTGCTCGGCCGCGCCGTCGCGCAGCCCGGCCTCCTCGAACAGGTCGTCAGGTTCAAGGAGAAGTTCTACCGCACGCCGTGGGCCAGGTTGGCCGACGCGAGGCCCGGCACGCTCAGGCTCGCCCCTCCAAAGGGCAGGCTCGACGAGTTGGCGGCCGATTACGCCTCGATGAGGCCGATGCTGTTCGGCAGCTACCCGAGCATCGATGAGATAGTCGCCTACATGGTGGAGCTCGAGGAGACCATCAACGGGCTAAGCTGATCAAGGGCGCCCCGATTCCGGGCGCCTGCCGGAATCGAAGAGGCGGAGCGGGCAACGCGACGGCTTCCCCGCCGAGAGCGGAGCGTTCCTTTTCGACGGGCGGCGTTGAGAACAGGCTCTTGCCCCTCGGCATAAAAGACTTAACAGCTCGCCCTGGTCATGGAGATATTCAACGGGCTCGGCGAGGCCCCGCCATCGGGAAAGCGCGCAACGCGCGAGAAGAACTCCAGTGACGACCTCTTCGGGATGTCGCGGCGCAATAATCAAACGTAAAATGGGAAGGTGAAATAAGGAGCAAACAGCCAGGCCGGGAGGCAGGTGGATACGGGAGGTGTTGGCGAAGCGCAGTAAAAGATCGCGCTGATGGGGAAAGTCAACTTCGTATCCCGCTCTTCTCTCGGTACGGCCCTTCTATATCCTCATACACCATGCGTTCAGCCACTTCTCGTCTGAGCGGCCGGGGCGCACGTCGGACGTGACGCCGATGCGGTCGACGGTCAGGTCCTCGACGTCGTCGATGAGGCGGCGGAAGGACGCCTCGGTCATGTCGGTGAACCAGCGGCCGTTGCGCATGCCGTCGTGGTTACCGATCTTGAAGCTGAAGTAGAAGCGGCCGCCCGGCTTGAGCGCGGCGGCGTATTTGGCGACGATGGCGGGCAGTTCTGCAGCAGGCACGTGAAGCAGGCTGCTGCAGGCCCAGATCCCGTCGTATCCGCCTTTGGGCTCGAAATCGGCGAACGTCGCGTGCTCCACCCTCAAGCCGGTGAGCTCGCTTGCGGCCTTGACCATCTCGGCGCTGCCGTCGACCGCGTCGACCGCGAAACCCGCCTTGAGGAAAGCCAGGGAGTCGCGTCCGCTGCCGCAGCCCAAGTCCAGGATGCGGCCGCGCTCGGGCAGCATGTCCGCAAACGTCTTCTGCAAAGCGCCGAACTCGATGTTCGCCGTGTCCGCTATGAACTTATTCGCGTTGCCATCGTAGTAGCCGATGGTCTCCTCCGTGGCGGTCATGCTCTTCCTTCCTAGAACGCGGGCGCTTCGCGCTCCTTCGTCTTCCAACGTTCGCCTGGTAAATGGTCCGTTGCAATTCTATCAACCTTCTTCAGGTATTTCCAGCGCAGCTGCGGTGTCTCCCCGGTCTGGGCGATGAGCGTCTCGCGCAGGGGGTGGTGGCTGCCGATGAGGTACTCGTTGCGCCGGTTGAGCCGGAGTAGATATCCGGGTGCCGGGATGCGGGCGAACTTGCCGCCCTCGCCGCGGTTGCAGTCGGGGCACGCCAGCACCAGGTTCCACACGCCGTCCCAGTTGACACCGGGCACCTGGGACGACAGGGCGTGCGGGAAGAAATGGTCGACGTCGCAGAGGCCCGGCTTGGCGAATTAGACGAGCTTCTTGCGCGTCTCCTTCAGTATGCCCTTCTTGAAATCGGACCACTTGCCGAAGAACTTCTCGTCCGTCGCGGTGGCGGTGCGCTCGGCGTACTTGATCGCCGTGAGCTCCATAGTGCAGATGTAGTCCGCCGCCTGCGACAGGCGGTACTCGGAGGGCTGAGCGGATCGGTAGACTACCACGTCCTTCGACAGCGAGTACTCGATCGCGCGGTGAAGCGATTCCGCGATGGAGTGCTGGCCGTTGTCGTAGTAGACTTTGACCGCGTCGTAGGCCTGCAGCTGCGCGAGGTTGTCGAACAGGAAGTTCACGAGGTCCCTTCGCATCGCCCCCGCGAGCTTGTCGAGCGAGGCGAACTGCTTGGTCGCGTATGCGAAGGTATGGTGCTTCACGGGCATGTGGCGGAAGAAGACTCGGAATGAGCCGAGCATCATCTTGCGCGTCCTCGGGTCGAGCCCGGAGTACAGGTCCTTGCCGTTCATGAGCGGCGACGCGTGGAAGGGTATGTCCGGGAGCCCCTTGGCGCGGAGGGCGTCCTCGTATGCCTCAATCGAGTTCGCGATGCTGTCGGATTGGTCGTGCATGACGACGGTGAGCAGATAGTAGCGGTCGGAGAGGCCGTCGCTTCCCGACTCGTCGACGAAGATGCTGAGTTCCCGCATTGCTCTCCTAGATAAGAAAAAAGCCGGGGAAAACGTCCCCGGCACTTGGAAGCCTTCCTTACGGAAAACCAATTACCTTATATCATGGGCCGCGCGGAAATTCAAGGAAACTCGAAACGTTTCCGGACGTCAACGTAATCTCAAATCCCGTTCGTCAACTCATGGGCAAGCCACCCGAGACTACTCACTTCGCCTGCTGATTGCGCAGACCTGCGACCTGGGCTTTTGCAAACGATGCAAAAGCCGCCCGCACTTATTCACTTATGATTGTAGCTGGCGGCTTGCACGCGAAAAAGCACTTGAGTTTCGAAACGGGCGTTTTCGGCGCTATCGAGTCCGCAAAGACCATCCGCAGTGCCCTTTGGGACAAAACGAAAACTCAACGCCCTGAGCTTAAGGTGAGTTTTTGAAGCTGTCCCAGCTTCTGTCCCCGAAGCCGATGAGACGCGACGTCGCGTCACGCGGCGGCACGCGTTGCGCGCCGATGCCGAAGATTGAGTGCAACTGGGGTGACGGGGCAGCAGAACCGACGCCATCGAGTGGAAGTAAGCCGATAGGGCTTTGAACTGCACTTTTGAGTACCGCACTGTGCCGCCAATGGTGGCGAGTCCGCTCCGTCTCGACCAAGTTGACCAAGCGAGGATGCTGGCGGCGAAACCGAAGCGATGCTGCCGAAACAATCGCCAAATGACATACGACAGCGAACTGACCTCGTGGTCGAACGCGTACTCCAATGGAGTCGATACGAAGTGGCCTCGGGCAATTCCGTGCATATCTTCTTCTCCATGGGCAATCTGCGGCGCAATGGAGTACGAGCAACCATCTGCGAAGACGATGTCGCGGTGCGAATCGTCCTCTACAAAGGAATTCTTCCTGAAGCCCCATCCGAATGCGCCGCCCTTGGGGGAGAACGCATCCCTTCTACTCACCACCCGCAGCCCCATCGAAACTCAACTTGTTGTTCAGAGATAAGCAATAGAGCCAGCTGGAACCGCTTCAGGCCACGATCTATCCCTCTGATGCTGGTTATAACTGGCTAGGGGCTAAGACAAATCTTGGATATGCGGAAGGTCATCTGATTTGGCCACAACATGGCAGGAAGCTGTCGTGCGCTACAACAGCCGGTATGTGCGGCCTTCATAGTCAATGACGCCTTCCTTGCGCAGCTTCGAGAGCTCGTTCGACAACGCGCTGCGGTCGACGCTGAGGTAGCTTGCCAGCTTGGTTTGGCTGTAGGGGATGGTGAAGGCGCGGGTGCCGGCCTTCTTCTGCTGCTGCGATAGGAAGGCGAGGATCTTGCCCCGTATGGTCTTGGGAGTCATGGCTATGGCGCGGTGGTTCATGTCCAGGTTGCTTAGCGCCAAGGCGCGCATGAGGTTCGAGGATATGTGCGCGTGGCAGCCGCACTGCTTAGGGCAGGAATGGATGATGCGCTCGGCTTTGAGCAGCACCACCTCGCATGCCGTATCCGCCAGCACATCGATGTCGAGGGGCTCCATGCTGCAGGCGTAGCCGTGCGCGAAAAGCGAGCCGGGCCCCAGCATCTCCAAGATCGTCGTCTCGCCCCAGGCATCCGAGACCTCAATCCGTACGCGCCCGGACAGGACGACGCCGAGGTATTCGGTGGGCTGGCCGGCACGCATGATCCGCTCCTCCCGGCTGAAAACCCTTCTGGTCGCCCCAAGGCAAGGCAGCATCAGCTTCGCTTCGTCTTGGGTTATGCCGGCGAATAGCATCGAAGAAGAAATAGGGATATCAAGCATTGGTTTCACCTGTAGGTTCTACAACAGAAATGTATGTGATACCACAGTATAATGTAATTGCTTCGAAAACACACCCCCGAGTAGAGGAGCGCGAAATGACTGACGAGAACATGTTTTGCTTCCAGTGCGAGCAGACGGCGGGATGCACCGCCTGCACCGGAGCTGCCGGCGTGTGCGGCAAGACTGCCGATGTGGCTCGGCTGCAAGATGATTTGACCGGGACATTGGTCGCCTTGGCCAGAGCCGAGAGCGGCGGAAAGGGGGATACCGAATCCGACGGGCTTATGCTGGAGGGCATGTTCGCCTGCGTGAGCAACGTCAGCTTCGACCCTAAGGCTATTGCCGCTCTTGAGCGTCGCGTTCGTGCGAAGGCTATTTCCCTGGGCGAATTTAGCTCGTACGACATGGGCTTGCTGTGGGACGCGCAGGAGGATATCCGCAGCCTGAAGAGCCTGCTGCTCTTCGGCATGCGCGGCGTGGCGGCGTACGCCTATCACGCGCAGGCGCTGGGGAAGTCGGACCCTGTTGTGACGGCGTTTCTCTACGAGGGCATGAGGGCCGTCGGCTCCGATCTGGGCATGGACGAGCTGCTGCCTTTGGTTCTCAAGTGCGGCGAGGTCAACTTGGCCGCCATGGCCGCTTTGGAGGAAGCGAACGTCTCCGCCTACGGTAAACCCGAGCCTGCGACGGTTGAGCTCAAGGTCGAGGCGGGACCCTTCATCGTGGTCACCGGCCACGACCTGCACGACCTCAAGCAGCTTCTGGAGCAGACCGAAGGCCGCGGCGTGAACGTGTACACCCACGGCGAGATGCTCCCCGCGAACGCTTATCCCGAGCTGCGCAAGTATCCGCATCTGAAAGGCAACTATGGTACCGCATGGCACAACCAGCGCAAGGAGTTCAAAGACCTTCCCGCTCCTATCCTGTGGACGACCAACTGCTTGGTGAAGCCAGACGAGTCGTATGCCGACCGCGTGTTCACCACCGGTCCCGTGAGCTTCCCGGGCGCGCATGTCGTCGAGGCGGGCGAAGACGGGGCCAAGGACTTCTCGGCGCTTATCGACAAGGCGCTTAAGCTGGGCGGTTGGGATGTCGATCGAACCTTTGCCGGCATCAACGGCGGCACCAGTGTCACCACCGGATTCGGCTACGACACCGTGATGAGCGTCGCTCCCGCCGTCATCGATGCGGTCAAGTCCGGCGACATCAAGCGCTTCATCCTGCTGGCGGGCTGCGACGGCATGCGCAAGGAGCGC
>NZ_CAKUAL010000045.1 GCF_934636505.1 uncultured Ellagibacter sp. | reverse complement strand
AGCCTCAACGAGACGATCATCGCCAACGTGGGGCGCGACAGGGACAAGGGCGCGATGTTCGCCCGCGTGCCGACGGGTTTCGAGCCGCGGCGCGGTCTACCACACGCGCAAGACGGCAGGCGAGTTCAAGCACTTCCACAGGAACTGCGACTGCAAGGTGGTCCCCAGCTTCGAGGGCGACCCCGAAGCCGAGCTGGTGCAGGGGGTCAAGCCGAGGGAGCTGCGCGAGCGGTACAAGCGGTTCAAGGAGATAGACGAGACTGAAGGGCTGAGTTCCGCAGAGAAGGACGCAAGGAAGCGCGCCGCACTCGACGGGAGCGTCCCCGAAGCCCCCGGTTGGTCGACGAGCGTATTCGAACGTCTCGGCGCAGTCGAAGCCGAGATTGACGCACCGCTTCCAACCGGCACAACATCAACATCGTCGGTAGCGGGTAGGTTCAAGGCGTATGCACTCCCATCTGGAAGGCGGTTCTTTTTCAAGGCCGACATGGACCAAAGCAGGCAGGAAATGACACCTGAAAGGCTGTTGTCTATTTATGAAAAAGTGCCTGAACATATCAAAGACCGTATGCAAAAGGAAATCTACGTTGTCGATTACGCTAACCCGCAAGACGAATACTGGAAAATGCGATACCGCAATTTCGCCGGGTCGTATGCGACGGGCGGTATCGAAATAACGTTGTGGGCGTATACCGGTCACGATGATTCGTACCTTGAAAGGACGCTGTGCCATGAGACGGGGCATTTAGTTGACATCGAAGAGGCGTCGGCTGGAGAGGCGCTCAGCTCGGGCGGAGTATGGGAGGATGCGGTTATGAATGACTATGGGCATAGCAAGAAAACCCATCCAACTAAATACGCCGCCAATTCATCGTCCGAAGACTTTGCGGAATCCGTCGCGCTGTATACTATCGATAGCGAAAAATTCAGGCGGGATTATCCCTATCGCGCATCAGTACTCGATAAGGTTTTGGGGGGTGGCAACAGTGCCGACAGTCCAGCGAATTGACGAGGCAACGCCCAACGGCGGCGATTACTCCGAAATCGTCTACATGAACGACAGCGGCGACGTTGTCGATGAATCGGTTGCCACTAAATGCGCGATTCGCGAGTGCGCAGCCGACGGGTCTCTCATATGCGAAACGTTCGGGATGCTCTCGTGAAGCGCGTCTCGACCTCGTCCGCTCCATTCTCATATACGTGGAGAACGCCGGCAGCGAGGTCGACGCGGACGACATGTCGACGGAGCGCTGGCCGATTGAAGCGGTCGCGTACCACGTGAGGCTCATGGCCCACCACGGGCTTCTCGGGCGTCGCCATCGACTCGCCGAGCCTGGCCGCGATGTCCGAGCCGGCCATCACGATGGACGGGGCGATATACGTGGGCGAGAACTCGCGCATGCGCAAGGCCGCGGATTTCGCCGGGCACGCATTCGATATCGCCCTTTCCGCTGCGGTCCAGGCCGCCGCGTCGCGCATCTGACGCGCGGGCGCCGAAGCAAGCATTCACAAGACAAAAGACAATCAGCGAAGGCCCCGTCTCGGGGCCTTCGCTGATTCAAGCCATCCGCACGGGTGGCTTTGTTCGTATAAGGACGTGCATATATATGAAGTTTCCTTGACTGCTCAGCTTTCGGGTACAATAGTCCACGTGCAAAACGGGCCTGTAGCTCAACGGTGGAGCAGGGGACTCATAATCCTTTGGTTCTCGGTTCGAATCCGGGCGGGCCCACCATACTTTTCCAGTTCATCGGCCTGATTCGGCTGCTCTTTCTCCTTGTCGGTCAGCCCGATTTCGGGCTTTGGTCACAATATGGTCACAATGCTTCGGCCTAGGCGGTTTTCGCGGCCTTCTCGGGGTGCTCCATGACGGCGGCTAGCAGGTTCGCGGCCTGCTCGTCGTTGCCCGGCATGGCGTGCGCGTACCAGTTGAGCGTTATGCTGGCGTCCGCATGGCCGAGGCGGGTCTGGACGGTCTTCACGTCCACCCCGTTCCCGAGAAGCAGCGTCGCCTGGGTGTGCCTCAGCTCGTGGTATTTCAGCCCCTCGAAGCCGCTCTCCTCACGGAACGCCCTCCACCACTTCTCGAAGTTCGACAGGTTCAGGTAGCCGCCCGTCGACGAGCAGCAGACGGGCGTCCCGTCCGACTGCCTGGCCCCGAATTTCGCTAGCTCCACGGCCTGGCGGGCCTTCCAGTGGGCGAGGTGCCCGACTGTGCCTGCGTCTATGCTTACGGTCCTCGCTCCCGCCGCTGTCTTCGGCTCCTTCGTCGTGCCGTCCATTTTCAGGGTGCGGCAAACCGTCACGCACCCCTCGCCAAGGTCGACGCAGCCCCAATCGAGCGCCAGGACCTCGCCGAGCCTCGCGCCCGTCGCGAGCCCGATGCGGGCCGCCAGGGCGCAGCTTACGGGGGCCACGCCGCGAACGAACCCCCGCCCGAACGCCTTGCCCCTGGCGAGCTGCCTTTCTTCCTTGCCCGCGAGGTCGGCGTTTGCGGCCTCCTCGGCGGCGTCTATGCAGGACAGCAGCCGCGCGGCCTCTGAGGCCGACAGCGAGCGCCTGCCCGGGTCGTCGGGTTTGGGAGCCTCCACCTTTTCGCACGGGTTCCGCAGGCAGTAGCCGTAGTCGCACGCCTTGCGGAAGACGCTCTTCAGGTAGATGTGCAGCTTGCGGACGGTGGTCTTGCTCAGGCCCTCGGCGAGCGCCAGGGCGTACACCTTCTCAACCATGGGCGCGGTCACCTTGCGCATGGGGACGCCGCCTATGACCGCCTCGGCGCGCCTCAGGGCCGCGATCTCGCCTTCGAGGTTCTCCTCGGATATCTTGCCCGAGGTGCGCTTCGCGTCGGCCCATATCGGTACGAACTCTGACAGCGTGACGCGCTGGGCGTCAAGCTTCATGCCGCCCTCCACCTCGGCTCGCAGCCTGTCGCGCTCCCTGCGGGCGTCGGCCTTGGTGCCGTGGACGGTGGCCGTCGCGTACTGCCGCCTGCCCGTGGCGGGGTCGAATCCCGCCGACACGCGAACGCGCCACGTGCCGCGCCCCCGCTGGGTTATGCTCCCGTCTCCTTTTGCCATGTTCCTCCCTCCTTTCCCTCGCTCGTCCTGCCTGCTGTATCCACACCGCCCAGAGGGGCGGGAATGGGCCTAATGGGTGTTGCAGAATGCTCGTTCTGGATGGCGTTGAAAGCGTTTCGAGCAGAGTTGAGAACAGAACCGCCGTTTTTTCCCGCGCTCTTTCTTGGAGATATAAGGTTTTCCGCAATAGTCGCAGACGCCAACACGGCCTTCTCTGTTCTGTTCAAGCATGTATTTCCAGGTTGCTGAAATCGGTGAATAATACGAAAAGTACTCATTACCTTGGCTTACGAATGCTCTTGCGTCGGCGAGATGCAGGGTCGCTAAAATGTCGAATGCATCATCGGCGATCTGCTTAAACACGGCATCTGAATAGCTATGCCAGAATGAATAAACAACAAGGATGCCTAAATGCCCAGAACACTGCTTATTCCATAGTTTTGAGTCGACGGTATTTCTATAATCCTCGAGAATGACCATTCTAAGAGGCTTCTCGTCTGCGATTTCTTCTATATTATCGGGTACGGGCAAAAACCAGCCAGGTACTGAAGCGTTATCGATGGTAGTTCGTAGCCACCTTTTATAAACTACCGAATCAATAGGCAAGAACATAACTCCATGAATCTTGTCATGCTCGTTCACGTCTTCCGGTATTCCGTCGAATATGGAGAAGCCTTTTCGGTTACAAGCAAATTCGAATCCTAGTGATTTAAGGGCAAAGGCGCTTTGTCGGTCGTTGTCTTCGGATGAGATCGCCCTCAATTTCATCGCGGTTACAAGAATATTCCTTGCGTTCAAATCGTCGCTTGTCACGCCGTCGGGAAATACGTAGCCGTATTGCTTTTCGTGCATATGCATATCACTTTCGGTTTCGGAGGCAATGTAACTACGAAACTCATCGGCTGAACAGTCGAAATTGAAGACCGCATGCATAGCATAGCTCACTTTCCCTTGTGTCTTTATAAATATGTATTTAATAAAGTCATTCTGCGAGTCATCATTTTAGGTGCAACGTTCGGAACCGTCAAGGAGAAAGGAGCAACGAACATGACTGAGCGAAACGAGACCATGCTGCGCCTTGTGCTGTGGCGCAAGCGCATGACTCAGGCTGATCTGGCGCGGCGCACTGGGATAGACCCCGCCAGCGTGTCGCGCATCGTGCGAGGCGTGGAGCCAGCGTATCCGAGGCGAGGAAGGCGCATCGCCGACGCCCTGGGCTGGGAGGGCGACCCGTCGGAGCTGTTCGAGGAGGTGCCCGATGGCGAAGATCGTTAGGGCCGTGCCGTCCGCAGTCCTGCCCGACCTGCTCACCGTCGAGCAGATGGCGGATATCCTCGGACTCGCCAAGAACACCGTCCGCAGCATGTGCCGCTCGGGGGAGCTGCCCGCTGTCCATATAGGCCGCAGGTGGTACGTTCCCAGAGCGAAGCTAAACGAGTTCCTGGGGGTGGCGTAGATGGGGCGCAGGAGAAGCGCCGTCTTCATCGACGGCGAAGCGGTCAAATCGGACTGCGGGGGCCGCTCGAACGTCCCCAGGGCCGAGAAGAGGGCCAGGAAGGCGAAGCGCCGCCCCGACAGCGACCAAACAGAGGGACGGCGCGAGCTGGGCGCTCAGGAACGCCAGCAAGGCCATTGTAGCGCAGCTGAGGCGGCGGAGGACGCCGAGAAGGACGCGAGGACGGTTCGCATCTGGAACGGGGCGGTGACCCGCTGGGAGGCCGTCGGCCCGGTTCTGCGGGGCATGGCGGCGCGCGAGGTGGAAGCGGAGAGGCCCTTCACGATCCAACTGCTCATGGAGCGGCTGAGGCACGAGCAGCACGTGGGGCGCGACGGAAAGGACGTCGCGATCAACAACACCTATGCCCCGGCCTACGCCCGCCTGCTGCTTCGCGACATGCCCGAGGCCCGCCCGTACCTGGAAACGCGCAAGTCCCGCTTCGACGGGATGGCGTAGCCCGTGGGCGGCTGGGGCAAGGTGCGCGCGCCGACGATGGCCAGGCTCGCCGAGGCCATGGAGACGCGCCCCAAGGTGACGGGCAAGGCGTACGCGGCCATAATCAGCCGATCGCGCCCCGCGGGGGGCCTGGGCTGCGAGGACAAGCGCGCCGTGGCGGAATGGGCCGACGCCTGCGGCATGGGCGACGTTCCGCTGAAAGACTTCGAGGCGGCGGTGGTGAGCAACGCGGCCATAGCCGAGGAGATGTTCGGCGGGGGCTCGAAGAATGTGAGGAAGGGAGTGAGGCTGTTGGTCGAATCGGGCGTCGTCGACAGGGCGAGGCAGGGCAGGCGGGGGCGCGCGAGCGTTTACGTTACGTACCCGACGCGCGCCGACGTTGCCGAAGGCTCGTATGACCTCCCTGTTTCGACGGGGGAGGAGAAAGCGGGGGTCATATGCGACCCCCCTATCACGGTGGAAAACTCTGTGGAAAACGAAAATAGGGGGGTCACTGTGTTGGAATACGGGGGTCACGACCCCGAAATAAGGGGGTCGGGGGTACATGCTGACCTGGGGTTCCGAAAACACCATCAGAGTACTTCAGAGAATACATCAGAGGGGGCGCGAAGCGCGGCTGCGGGCAAGCCCGCGCCCCGCGCCCAGGACGGCCCGACGTGCCCCGTCTGCGGCTCCCCGGTCGAGCCGTTCGCCGGCAACCCGAGGATAGCCGAGTGCCGCAGCTGCGGGAAGGCGGTGAGGCCCGAATGGCGAAGGCAGGTATGACCGTCACCGACATGCTCAACCGCCGCGACAGGCAGGGCATGGTCGAGAGGCTGATAGCCGCCGAGACGGACCCCGAGAGGGTACTCTGCCCCATGTGCGGCTGCGCCTTCCTGATTCCCGGCACGAGGGCGGCGGACTACTACGGCGTGTGCCTCACCTGCCTTGAGAGGGCCAAGAGGGACGCGAACAGGGAGTATGAGCGTCTCATCCTCGCCCACAAGGAGAGCGACGCCGCGAGGCAGGTTGCGCATCGGCTCAAGAAGAGGGAGGGCGTCGACATCAAGCGGACGTCCAGCACTCAAGACTATTTCGACAGATAAGGAGATTCAAGTATGGGCAGGTTCAGGCATCACGCCGAGAAGATCGTCGACGGCGGGCAGGGGATCATGGATAGGTACTTGGACGCTCTGAGAGCGAGCCAAACGGCGAACGAGGCGTTCAAGGCCGTGGAGCGCCGCAACTACGCCGGCTCTCAAAGCCGCCCGAGCTACCGCGAGCTAGCCGAGGCCCAGGAGGCCCGAGAGGCAGCTTCCAAGCGCCTCTCAGAGACGGTGAGAGCCTGCAAGGCCGAGTCGGCGAAGCTGGCGAGGGAAGGGCGTAGGGCGCTCGATAAGGATGTCGAATCCTTCTACTCCATCGATTCGGGCAAGTTCGACCTGGCGTTCTCCGCGCTGGCAGACTCGGGCATCATGGAGGATTCAGACTACGCGGCCGCTTTCGGCAAGTACGCCGAGAACGGGACCATGCTTCGGTACCTTGCGGGCAAGGTCGAGCCGCGCGTCAAGGCGGGCGTGGCGTCAGCCGAGCTTCGGAACGCCTATTCGGCCTACGCCGAGGGATACGGGCCTGATGCGGTGAAGGCAAACTTCAAGACGCTGTGCAGGACGCTCGAACGTTTCACGTGCAGCGACTACAGCCCGCATTGGGATAAGCAGGTTGAGCCGATGATGGAGGTGTTCTGATGAGTGGCAGTAAAGGTGTTTTCAGAGAGTACACCGAGAAGATGGACGGGCTTCTGAGACGGGGACCCGGCAAGAACCCCGAGGCGTTCCGCGTCGAGGTGACGAAGCTCAACTGCGAGACGCGCGACAAGCTGGCAGGCGATTCCGATCGCTCCATCTTCGGCATCATGGCCGATTGCGCTGAGAACGCGGCATACCACCCCGAATGCTACGGGTACTGGGCTGACCTCATTTTCCGCAGGATGGCGGGGCTCTTGTAGCTACGCGCCGTCTGATAACCGTCAGGGCGATTAAACGCCGCAGGGAGGCGGTTGAGGCGGAGCATCCCCAGGTGGGAAGCGCGTCTCGCCTCCCGCCGCCTGGCGGTGTCAGTCGACCCTGACGATTTTCGGACGCCATAAAGCACGGAAGCGCAGGGGCCGCTCGCTGGGTGGTCTGCGAGAACAATGAGAACCAATAAAAAGAGTTTTTGACAGGCCCAAAAGAGTTTCTGCAGGCCCTAAAAAAGGAATACTTGCAGGCCCAAAAGGAAAGGAGACGGGCGCATTGGCGAGGAGTGCATGCACGATGGCGAATGGCCGAGCCTCGATTTCGACTTGGACGACCTGGGGAGCCTCGAAGACTTGCTTGACGCCGATTTCGAGAGGGGGTTCGAAGACTTCAAGAGGGACGTCGAATCCGGGGCGTGGAATCCCTAGGGCGGCGGGCTTTCGGGATTCGGACTCGGGTCAAAGCTACCGCTTGAGCTACCGCCAAAGCTACCGCGCTGCCAAGACATGCGTTTGGCCAGGCGTTTTATGACCGATTGCAAGTAGGATTCGAACCCACTATGGGTTCGAATCATGTTCTACGCGAAGGCCGCTCCGCAGAAGGGCGCGAGAGCATGGGAAGGCCCCGCCGAAGCGGGGCCTTCCCCCTCTCGGGCTTCAAGGGGCAATTCCGCCGTCATGCTGTCGTTCGATCACTTGGAACTGGGCCAAGCGCTCGTCATCCCACAGCATTCTCCGAGGGGCAGGCGATTGCGCAGGCCGTACAGGTCCCCGCTCAGGCCCTCGCAGTCTTCTGCCAGCTTGTCCAGCAGCGTTATGAGCGCCGCGAGGGACTGCCCCTCGATCGTGCCGCCTATCTCCTTGTCCAGCACCTCGCTCAGCATCAGGGCGAGGCTGCTCGCGTTCGCGAGGTTGTATGCCAGGGTTTCGGCCTTCGTCGCCGCGTCGTGGATGGCGCTTCTCGTTTGGTTGGGCATAGCGGTTTCTCCTTTCGGGTAGCCGCCGAAGCATGCCGATTATTGGTCACAATATGGTCACAACGCACAATATCGCTATATATCGCACTAGTACATAATCGCAGGTTGGACGGGCATAACGATACGCAGATAATTGTCGTTGTATCCAGAAAAACCGCCTCATAATCCTTTGGTTCTCGGTTCGAATCCGGGTGGGCCCACCACAAAATGCGAAGCGCCGCCGAGAAACCTCGACGGCGCTTTTTCTGCTCTGTGTCTCTTGCGCTTAGACGGTGTAGACCATACCCATCGCCTCGCGAACCTCGCCAAGCGTTTCGTTCGCGATTTCGTTCGCGCGGCGGTTGCCGTCGGCCAGGATGTCGGCGATATACGCCGGGTCCTGCATAAGCTCCTCGCGGCGCGCGCGGATAGGCGCGAGATAGTCGTTCACGCTTTGGGTGACGTACTTCTTGAGCGTGCCCGAGCCGCCGTCGCCGATTTCCTCCGCAATCTCGACTTCCGTGCGCCCAGTGCAAAGCGCTGCCGTGGTGAGCAGGGCGGACACGCCGGGGCGGTTGTCGGGATCGAAAGTGATGTTGCGGTCGGAGTCGGTTTGCGACTTCTTGATGAGCTTCGCTGTCTCCTCCGCCGTCGCCGAGAGGCTGATGGCGTTGCCATAGCTCTTCGACATCTTGCGGCCGTCAAGTCCTGGGATCAAAACGGCGTCGGTCAGAAGGCCTTCGGGCTCGGGGAACACCTGCGCATAGCGCTCGTTGAAGCGGCGCGCGATCTGGCGCGTCTGCTCGATGTGCGGCAGCTGGTCTTTGCCGACGGGCACGATGTTGCCCTTGCAGAACAGGATGTCGCACGCCTGGTGCACGGGGTAGGTCAAAAGCAGGCCTGTGAGCGCGTGCCCCGACGCCTCCTGCTCGGCTTTCACCGTGGGGTTGCGTTCAAGCTCAGCTTCGGTGCAAAGCGAGAGGAAGGGGAGCATGAGCTGGTTCAATGCGGGAATGTGCGAATGCGTGAAGATGATGGTCTTCTCGGGGTCGATCCCGCAGGCCAGGTAATCGATCACCATGTTGTGCACGTTGTCGGCGATATTAGCGGTCGTGTCGCGGTCGGTGATCACCTGATAGTCGGCGATGACGACGCGGGTGGGGACGCCGAGGTTCTGCAGCGCCACGCGTTCCCTGATTGTGCCGAAGTAATGCCCCAGATGCAGGCGGCCCGTGGGTCGGTCGCCGGTGAGCATGAGGTATTTCTCGGGATGCACGGCCAGGTCGGCGCGGATTTCGTCACTGCGCTTCTTCGATGCGAGGAAGCTGTCTTCGTTGCTCATGGGTTCTTCTCTCCCTTATTACGTCACGTGCGGAAATGCATGCTCCGAAAGTATAACAGTATAGGCGCGCTGAAAATGTTGAAATTACCCCTTGCGCGCGGCTTCGATGAGCGCTATTATATTTCCTCGCATCAGGAACAAGTTTTGATGCAAGCTTATTTGGTCGCTTGGCTCAGCGGGAGAGCATCGCCTTCACACGGCGGGGGTCACAGGTTCAAATCCTGTAGCGACCACCATGAAATCTAAAGGCCGGAAGTCACGAGCTTCCGGCCTTTTTCTCTTTTGCGCGCCTGGCCTTCTGTTCCGCACGTGTACAATGCCACCCAGTGAAAACTTGCAGAGAAGGAGAGCTTCGTGGCGAAATTCGACAAACCGGTACCGACAATGGGGGCCGAGGACAGCCCCGATGCCATCTATGATGCGACCACGCTCGGCAAGCCTAAGATGATCGTCTTCGGCTTGCAGCACATGTTCGCCATGTTCGGCGCCACCATCCTGGTTCCGGTGCTCACGGGCCTCTCCGTCTCGGCCACGCTTCTGTTCGCGGGCCTGGGCACGCTTTTGTTCCACTTCCTCTCGAAGGGGAAGGTGCCGGCGTTCCTCGGCTCATCGTTCGCCTTCATCGCAGGCTATGCCGCTATCGCCCCGAATGGCGAGGCTGAGCTTCTGCCCTATGCCTGCCTGGGCGTCGCATGTGCGGGTCTTCTCTACCTCGTGCTCTCTGCGCTCTTCCGCGGCTTCGGCGCGCTTCGCGTGATGAAGTTCTTCCCGCCCGTGGTCACAGGCCCGATTGTCATCTCGATCGGCCTTATCCTCTCGAGCTCCGCTATCGCGAACGCCTCGACGAACTGGCTTGTTGCCGTCGTCGCGATCGCCGTCATCGTCGTCGCGAACATCTGGGGCCGCGGCATGGTGAAGATCATTCCGATCCTGCTCGGCGTGCTCGTGTCCTACCTGCTCGCTGTCGCGCTCGGCGAAGTTGACTTCTCGGGCGTCGCCGCTGCTCCCTGGGTCGGCCTGCCCGTCGCCTTCGAGAACACGGTCTTCGCGCTCTCGAGCAACTTCGATGCGGGGCTTGCAATCACAGCTGTCATCACGATCATGCCGCTCGCGCTCGCGACCATGATCGAGCACATCGGTGACATCTCGGCCATCAGCTCCACGGTCAACCGTAACTTCATCGCCGAGCCGGGCCTGCATCGCACGCTTCTCGGCGACGGCCTGGCCACGATCCTCGCCTCGCTTTTCGGAGCGCCCGCCAATACCACGTACGGCGAGAACACGGGCGTGCTCGCGCTCACCAAGGTGTTCGACCCCCGCGTTATCCGCATCGCCGCGGTGTTCGCAATCTGCTTCTCGTTCTGCCCGAAGTTTGCAGCGGTGATCGAGGCCATGCCCGCTTGCGTCATCGGTGGCGTGTCGCTCGTTTTGTACGGCATGATCTCGGCTGTCGGTGTTCGCAACCTCGTCGAGAACAAAGTCGACTTCATGAAGAGCCGCAACGTGCTCGTCGCGGCGCTCATCCTCGTGCTCTCCATCGGCATCGCTTACTCCACGGCGGGCGCCATCGTGTTCGCCGTTGGCGGCATCACCATCTCGCTTTCGGGTCTCGCCGTGGGCTCGCTTGCGGGCATCGTGCTGAACGCGGTGCTCCCTGGGAAGGACGAGTATTCCTTCGGCGGTGACGCCCCCGAGCGTGCAGACGAACCCGAGATGCGCTTTCCGCTTGAAGGCGAGCTTCCCAAGGATGTGAAGGAAGCCTAGGAAAAGCGGCCTGCGCGAAGGCGTCCCACCTGGGAATTTGTCGGCAATCTGCATTTATCGCCACATCGCGGCGTTTAGGGGAATTTCCTCTTGCGCTGCGATGTGGCGGGGGTATACTGACGCCAGTTCAAAACCAAATACGACGAAATGCGTTGACGAGGAAAGTAAGGACGAACCCATCTCTCAGAGAGCCGGCGGATGCTGCGAGCCGGTGGTGGGCGGCCCCGAATGCCACCTCCGAGCAGTTCGGCGCGAACGTTTTGCGTGCTTTGCGAATAACCTTCGCAATCGCGTGAGGCAAGTAGCCTGAATCGGCGACTCCGTTATCGGTCCGCGGTCTATTCCGTTGTTCCCAAGAGGTCCTGGTGCAGGTGCTTGCAGCCAGGATTTTTTTATGGGCGATGACGCCCGGAGGGAGGACACGGAACATGCAGCTTCGCAGCGATGCCATCAAGGTGGGTGCCGCGCGCGCCCCGCATCGCAGCCTGCTCAAGGCTGACGGGATCACCGACGAGGAGATGGGCCGCCCGCTTATCGCCGTCGTCAATTCCCGCAACGACATCATCCCCGGCCACAACAACCTCGACAAGATCTGCGAGGCCGTGAAGGCGGGCATCTACCTCGCGGGCGGCGTCCCGTTCGAGGTGTCCACCATCGGCGTGTGCGACGGCATCGCCATGAACCATGCGGGCATGCACTACTCGCTTGTGTCGCGCGAGGTCATCGCCGACAGCTTGGAATGCGCGGTCGAGGGCCACGCATTCGACGGCATCGTGTGCATCCCCAACTGCGACAAGATCGTCCCGGGTATGATTTTGGGCGCTCTTCGCGTGAACATCCCCACCGTGTTCGTCTCCGGCGGCCCGATGCTTCCCGGCCATGAGCCCGGCTGCACGGGCGGCCCCACGACCGACCTGAACACGCTCTTTGACGGCGCGGGCAAGGTCGCCGCCGGCACGATGGGCGAGGACGAGCTGAAGTACTATGAGGACACCGCGTGCCCGACCTGCGGCAGCTGCTCGGGCATGTTCACCGCGAACTCCATGAACTGCCTGTGCGAGGCGCTGGGTATAGCACTTCCCGGCAACGGCACCATTCCCGCCGTGTACTCCGAGCGCCTTCGCCTCGCCAAGCATGCGGGCATGAAGGTCATGGAGCTGCTCGAGCACGGCATCAACTTCCGCGACCTCGTGTCGGCGGCGGCGATCCACAACGCCATGGAATGCGACATGGCTTTCGGCGGCTCCACCAACACGGTGCTCCACCTGACCGCCATCGCCCAGGCGGCGGGGCACCCCATCACGATGGACGACTGGGACGCGGCGAGTGCGCGCACGCCCCATCTCGTGAAGCTGCAGCCCTCCGGCCCGCGCCCACTCATCGACCTCTACGCCGTAGGCGGCGTGCCGGTTGTCATGCACGAGCTCAATGAGCTGGGACTTCTCGATGAGTCCGCCCTCACCTGCATGGGCATCCTTCCCGAGTATATCGAGAAGTGCACGAAACCCGCCGATGGCGAGGTGTGCCGCACGCACG
The DNA here is from genome assembly GCF_934636505.1 of uncultured Ellagibacter sp. Classification (GTDB taxonomy): domain Bacteria; phylum Actinomycetota; class Coriobacteriia; order Coriobacteriales; family Eggerthellaceae; genus Ellagibacter. Next base: position 3,977 of record NZ_CAKUAL010000045.1, on the reverse strand, counting down.
ACAACCCGTTCTCGAAGGTCGGCGCGTTGCGCGTGCTCCACGGCAACGTCGCGCCCGACGGCGGCATCGTGAAGAAGTCGGCCGTCGACCCCTCGATGCTCACGCACACGGGTCCCGCGCGCTGCTTCAATTCCGAGGAGGAAGCTTGCAAGGCAATCTTCGCAGGTGAAATCAAGGCAGGCGACGTTGTCGTCATCCGCTACGAGGGCCCGGCTGGCGGCCCCGGCATGCGCGAGATGCTCACGCCGACGTCCGCCATCGTGGGCATGGGACTTTCCAAGTCCGTGGCGCTCATCACCGACGGCCGCTTCTCCGGCGCCTCGAAGGGCCCCTGCGTGGGACACGTGAGCCCCGAAGCTGCGGCGGGCGGCCCCATCGCGCTTATCGAGGACGGCGACGAGATCACGGTCGACATCGAAGGGGGAGAAATCAACCTCCATGTCGACGACGAGGAGCTTGCCCGCCGCCACGCCGCGTTCGTCGCGCCTGCTCCGAAGCACAACCATGGCGTTCTCGCCAAGTACGCAAAGCTCGTCTCATCGGCCGATAAGGGGGCGTATGTCTCGTGAGTAACACTTTGAAAAGCAAGAAACCTCAGATTGGCGGGCCTTTGGGCCTGGGCAGCAAGACCGAGAAGCAGGGTCTGCGCATGAACGGCGCCGAGGCGATCATCGCCTCGCTTGAAGCCGAGGGCGTCGATTTGGTGTTCGGCTACCCCGGTGGCCAGGCGATCAAGATCTACGACGCGCTCTACGACAGCAAGCAGATCACGCATATTCTTTCCCGCCACGAGCAGGGCGCGGTCCACGAGGCCGACGGCTATGCGCGCGCGACGGGGCGCCCTGGCGTGGCCATCGTCACGTCCGGCCCAGGCGCCACGAACACGGTGACGGGCATTGCGACGGCCTACATGGACTCCGTGCCCCTCGTCGTCATCACCGGCCAGGTCCCGCGTGGCGTCATCGGTACCGACTCGTTCCAGGAATCCGACATCGTCGGCATTACCATGCCGATTGTCAAGCACTCCTTCCTTCTGCAGTCGGCCGAAGAGCTCACAACGACCTTCCGCGAGGCGTTCCACATCGCCTCGACGGGACGTCCCGGCCCCGTGCTCATCGACGTGCCCTCCGACATCCAAAGCGAGCAGATCGTCTTCAACTACCCCGACGAGGTGAACCTGCCGTCGTATCGACCCACGTACAAGGGCAACGCCAAGCAGATCAAGCAGGCGGTCGGCGTGATCGAGCGCGCGGAGCGACCCATCCTCTACGTCGGCGGCGGCGCGATTGCGTCGGGTGCTACCGAGGAGCTCGTGGAGCTTTCTGATGCGATGCAGATTCCTGTGGTGACGACGCTCATGGGCAAAGGCGCCTTCCCGGCGTCGCACCCGATGAACTTAGGTCCCGTCGGCATGCACGGCTCGAAGTTCGCGAACCTTGCCATGACTGAGTCCGATCTGATCATCGCGGCGGGCGCGCGCTTCTCCGACCGTGTGACGGGCAAGCTCTCCGAGTTCGCCCCGCATGCGAAGGTCATCCACATCGACATCGACCCGGCCGAGATCGGCAAGATCCGCGAGGCGCAGGTGCCCATCGTCGGCGACTTGAAGGGCGTCGTCGCGGGCATCGTCGCCACGATCGAGAAGGAAGCCTGCACGCCGCGCACCGAGGCGTGGAACGCGCAGATTGCGGAGTGGCGCGAGCGCTACCCGTTCTACGATGCGCAGATTACCGAGAACCCCGACGAGATCGTCCCCGAGATCGCCATGCAGAAGCTCTCCGCGAAGCTCGACCCGCACAATTCTGTCGTCGTGACCGAGGTCGGCCAGCACCAGATGTGGGCTGCGCAGTTCATCGACCGCGAGGAGCCGCGCAGCTTCATTTCCTCGGGTGGCCTGGGCACGATGGGATTCGGCTTCCCTGCATCCATCGGCGCTGCGTTCGGGCGTCCAGGCGCGCAGGTGGTCTGCATCGCAGGTGACGGGTCGTTCCAGATGAACAGCCAGGAAATGGCCACCGCCGCCATTCACAACGTGCCGGTGAAGGTCGTTATCTTGGACAACCGCGCGCTCGGCATGGTGCATCAGTGGCAGAAGCTCTTCTATCGCGAGCGCTACTCGTTCACCGAGCTCGACGCGAACCCAGATTTCGTGAAACTCGCTGACGCGTACAGCTGGCAGGCAGAGCGCGTGGCCGACCCCGCGAAGCTCGACGAGGCCTATGATCGCATGCTCGCCTGCGACGGTCCTTTCCTTTTGGACGTTGCAATCTCCGACCAGCAGAACGTGTTCCCGATGGTCGCGCCTGGCAAGGCGATGAGCGACGTCATGGGCGCGATCGACGTGGCGGTCGGCGCCGTGCGCACCGATGTGCCGGGCGAGCCTGCGCTGGTGGTGCGCGAGAAGTCGCCCTGCGCGAAGATTGACGCGCAGTTCGGCGGCCGCTGGGAAGCCGACCCTGAGGACAAGGGCCCGCACCAGGGCGAGGGCTCGAACGGGGTAGGCGCCGCTGAAGAGGAAGGGGATGTTCGATGAAACATATCCTGTCTATTCTGGTCGAGAACAAGCCGGGCGTGCTCTCCCGCGTGACCGGGCTCATCTCGCGCCGCGGGTTCAACATCGACTCGCTGTCGGTGGGCCCGACCGAGGACCCCACGATGTCGCGTATCACCATCATCGTGAAGGCCGACGACGTGGCATACGAGCAGATCACCAAGCAGCTGCACAAGCTGGTCAGCGTCTATAAGATTAGCGACCTTACAAAAGAGTCCGCAATTGAGCGCGAGCTCGTGCTCTTCAAGGTGAACGCGTCGCCCGAGCGGCGAAACGAGATCATCGAAATCACGAACGTGTTCCGTGCGAAGATCGTCGACGTGGGCAAAAGCTCGCTCACGATCGAGGCGACGGGCGACGAGAGCAAGCTCAAGGGCATGGAAGATCTCTTCCGCGCCTACGGCATCAAGGAGATCACGCGCACGGGCAAGATAGCCATGAGCCGTAATTCCAAGGAAGTATGATGCTCAACTTCTTCCCGCAGGTAAGTGGCCCCTGCGCTCGGCTTCGCCGTGCTCGGGGTCGAACAGCACTCAGCTGTTCGATGAGCCGCAACTCCAGGGAAGTGTAGGGAGCGAACCTGCACATCATGGGTATTTCCGCGCGAGCGGTTGCCATAAAGCAAGGTAAAACCAGCCAAAAAGAAAGGACAAACTACCATGGCTGTGACAATCTATTATGAAGAGGACGTCAACCCGAAGATCATCCAGGGCAAAAAGATCGCCATCATCGGCTATGGCTCGCAGGGTCATGCCCATGCGCTCAACCTCATGGACTCCGGCTGCGACGTGCGCGTCGGTCTTCGCGAGGGTTCCAAGTCCGCCGAGAAGGCTCGCGAGGCTGGCCTTAAGGTCGTCGACATGGACACCGCCGCCGAGGAAGCCGATCTCATCATGATCCTCACGCCGGACGAGACGCAGCCGAAGGTCTACGAGGAGCACATCAAAGATCATCTGAAGGCTGGCGACACCCTCGCGTTCGCCCACGGCTTCAACATCCACTACGGCTACATCAAGGCTCCCGAGGACGTGAACGTCATCATGTGCGCTCCTAAGGGCCCGGGCCACATCGTCCGTCGTCAGTTCACCGAAGGCTCTGGTGTGCCCGACCTCGCATGCGTGGCTCAGGACGCGACCGGCGATGCATGGGATATCGCGATGTCCTACTGCTGGGGCGTCGGCGGTGCCCGTTCCGGCATCATCAAGGCTACGTTCGCCGAGGAAACCGAAGAGGACCTCTTCGGTGAGCAGGCAGTTCTTTGCGGCGGCCTCGTCGAGCTCGTCAAGGCTGGCTTCGAGACGCTCGTCGACGCCGGCTATCCGCCCGAGCTCGCTTACTTCGAGTGCTACCACGAGATGAAGATGATCGTCGACCTGATGTACGAGTCCGGCATCCACTTCATGAACTACTCCATCTCCAACACCGC
>NZ_CAKUAL010000044.1 GCF_934636505.1 uncultured Ellagibacter sp. | reverse complement strand
GATGACCAAAAGCGCCATGACCACGAGCAGCCATACGTTGCGCCTATCCTTATTATGATGCTTCTTCTTTTTCTGAGGTTCCGCCATGTGCCTGAACTTCCTTACTTCCCCTCGCCTTAAAGGCATTGCAAGGTTGGTTTTGCGTATACGAACTTCCGTATTATGCCACAACAAAGCCGCATTAACGGCAGCAAGCCCACATCGACAGGTAAAATTATTCTTAAATCTAGATAAGCGGCAACCTGATAAATACCCGATACGCTCAAACAGAAGCGGCGCCCTAAGGAAGGCTCGTCGCGGCAAGATTGTTCACGCGCCCGTAAATGGTTGACGGGCTTACTGCTCCAACAACTCATCACTTCCAATCGGGCTTGAGTATGTTTCTTTACGCTCGTCTCCACTAACGCTGCAGTATTCCACGAGCTCTCCAACAATTTCAATATCTGGATAACCCGCAGCTATACCTTCTTCTATGAGAACCATAAGGTCTGACATCTGATCTTCACTGCCTTGCTCCAACCATGCTCCATCTTGGTCTATATGACACCATATCGACGGGGCACAGTCAGGGAAGGATTCGCCTTCCCAAATCTCGTCTTCAAGAGTTGCGTTAGCCTTAATCCATTCGGCAACTTCGGTCGCTTCTTCTCTGCCTTCGAGTTGGCTTCTTAAACCTTTTATATATTCCTTTAATCCTGCCTTCTGCTTCTCGGTTCCATTAAAAGAAAAAGAGAGGTCGTACGAAGTACTCATGGCGAATCATCCTTTCTGGTCAAGGCCGTAAGCGTATCCCGTTGCGCAAACCGTCAAAATATTACCACGTATCGGAAATCAGCTCCGACGACGTGCTATCAATGAAATCGAGCGCCTCCCTTTCATTTGAAAGAGGTTCCACGACAGGACGCTCTTGGGCCCCGGGGCGGAACGCCTCAACGTCGGTTTCGAGCGCCTTGAACAGGAGCGCCCGCTTGCTGCAGAACAGGTTTCGCAGGTTCACCTTCGCCAGCCAATTTCCCTCGCCAAGGAAGGCGTACACGCGCATTCCGCAGCTGGGTCCCCCTTCCACCCCGGTTGCCGAGCGGACTTCCCGCAGCAGGCAGAGAAGGTCGTCCATGTCCTCGTAGGCGAGCAGGGGCGAGACCAGGACGCAGCGGTCGCGGGGCTTCTCGAACATCGCGTCGATGTTATCGGCACCGTCGATGACCCACAGAGCCTGCGAGGGTCGTATGCGGCTTACCGATGCAGAAGGAAGTCGATGACGTTCACAATTTCTATCCCATCGATATCCGAAGGATAGCTGCCCTCGCCCACCACGACGATTTTGCGGTACTCGTCTCCGATGCGGCGCAGCGGGGCAAGTTCCCGGCGCTGCGTTTCCTCGTCCTGCATATTCTCAGTTACCTGAATATACATCTTGCATCGAGGCTTTGTGGCAACAAAGTCAACCTCGCCTCCACGCAAATGGCCGATCAGAACATCGTAGCCGTCAAACAGCAACTGGTTGAACACCAGGTTTTCCAACACGCGCCCGGTATCGGTGCCTCGATAGCTGTCCAGGTAGTTGCGCATGCCGACATCCGCAATATAGTATTTGCCGCCCGTCTTCAGCAGCTCCCGCCCCTTCACGTCGTATCGAAGCACGTGACGGAGCAGGTACGCCTCCGTAAGCGTCGAGATGTAGAAATCCGTTGTCGCTCGGGTCGCCGATTGCCCGTCGGCCTTCAAAGAACCTGCGATTTTGTTAATCGATGTTTCGTTGCCGATATTGTCCGCCATAAACGCGCAGATACGCTCGAGGGCCGCTTGGTTGCTAACCGCCCGCAGCCCCTTGCGCTGAGCGCGCATCATGATATCGCGAACGATTATGGTCTGGTATATGCTTCGCATATAGTCGCGGTGCACCGATTCATCCGGCTCCTGAAAAGCCAGATATGGAAAGCCCCCGAACGTGCGATACTGATCGAACAAGTTGGAAAGCGTTGCGAAAGAGCCGTCCGCGAAGGAGGCGATATCCGATCCCGTCTTTCCCGCAGGCTGCCACGTCGCCCCACGAAAATCGAGGTATTCGGCAAACGTCAGCGGCTGCATCGGTATCTCGACATATCGTCCCGAAATGAGCGTTGCAAGCTCGCTCGACAACAGAAACGCGTTCGAGCCAGTTACGTAAATATCGCAATCAGCACCGACGCGCAAAGCATTGATAGCTTTTTCCCAGTTCTCGACGTTTTGCAGCTCATCAAAAAAGAGATATACGTGCGGTTGTTCGGCAATGCGGCTTGTGACCAAATCGTACAAATCGCGATAGTCGACGATTCCCGCAAGCTCCATCGATTCCATCTTGAACGTAAGAAGCCTGCTTTCGGGAACGCCCTGCTGCGCAAGGTGATGACGCATCATGTCAAGCAACGTCGACTTCCCGCAGCGCCGAATACCCGTGATTACCTTAACCAGGTCGGTATCTTGGAATGCGATGAGCTTATCGAGGTACTTTTGCCGCACGATCATAAGGCCCTCCGATGTTATTTAGGACTGCTCGTAACGATAGTCAAAACTTGCGAGATTTGCAAGTTTTGACTATCGTTACGACAAAACTTGTCGAAATTGCAAGTTTTGTCGATGGAAGAAGCCGCCCGGCGCCGATGGCCTCGGTGCCGGGCGGCTTCTATCTTAGTAGTCCTTCGCCGCGGGGCTTGCCATCCATTGCGCCTCGAACTCGGCATACGCATCGGCAAGCACAGCCTCGCGCGCGCGGCGCATGAGGTCGAGCAAATAGTGCAGGTTGTGAATGGAAAGCAAGATGCCGCCGAGCATCTCGTCCTGCTTCACAAGATGGCGAATGTAGGCCCGCGTGTGATTTTGGCAGGTCGGGCACGTGCACTCGGGGTCGAGCGGCGTAAAGTCGCGCGTGTACTTGGCGTTGCGCATGTTCATGCGGCCCTGACTCGAAAACGCCGTGCCCATGCGGGCCGTGCGCGTGGGAAGCACGCAGTCGAACATGTCGACGCCCTCGCCCACCGCGCGCACGAGTGTGGTGGGATTGCCCACGCCCATGAGATAGCGCGGGCGATCGTCGGGCAGCGCACGCGCTACCTGGCCCAACGTCTCAAACATCGTCTCGTGGTCCTCGCCCACCGAGTAGCCGCCGATGCCGAAGCCACCGAAGCGACGCCCGCCCGCAGCCAGACTCTCATCCTCGATTTCGCGCAAACGACGAATGCTCTCCAGGCGCAAATCGAGGTTCATGCCGCCCTGCACGATACCGAAGAGCGTCTGATCAGGTCGTTTGTGCGCCGCCAGGCAACGGCGCGCCCACATAGCCGACAGGTCGACCGCGCGCTCGACGAACTCGCGCGTCGCGGGGTACGGCGGGCACTGGTCGAGCTGCATGGCAATATCGGCGCCAAGCGCTTCCTGGATGCGCATGTTCTCCTCGGGCGTCCAGCGCACATAGCTGCCGTCGTAAATCGAGCGGAAGGTGACGCCGTCGTCGTCGAGCTTGCGCGTATCGGCAAGCGAGAAGATCTGGAATCCGCCCGAGTCGGTGAGCATCGGCCCGTCGTAGTTCATGAACTTGTGCACCCCGCCGGCTTCCGCAACAACGTCTTCACCGGGGCGCTGCGAGAGATGGTAAGTGTTCGCAAGCACCACCTGGGATTTCAGCTCGCGAAGCTGCGGCGGGGTGATGCCCTTCACCGTGGCGGACGTGCCGACGGGCATAAACATGGGCGTGTGGAAATCGCCGTGCGCCGTCGTGAAAGTAAGCGCGCGGGCGTTGCCGCTCTGAGCGTCGCACGTGCAGTCGAAAAGAGCCATGCTAGTTCGCGCCTCCCTTGATCGTCGCAGGGTCATCGCAGGTCGGAAGGTCGTCCACCCACGCCGCGAACTCAGCCATCGTTGAATGCTTCACGCCGTCGAGCCCACGGCCCTTAGGGTCCATAAGGTGGTCGGTCACCAGGTACACGTCGCAGCCAAGATCGGCCGACGCCAAGTCATCGAGCGTGTTGTTACCCACCATGAGCACTTCGTCGGCGGAAAGCCCGCAATTCGCGAGAACCTCCGCATAGTATTCCACCTGCGGTTTCACCGTCGAGGAGTTCTCGTACGTGGAAATGTAGCGAAACGGCGCGTCGCCTACGCCACCCCACGCAAGGCGCCACTCGACCGCGCGACGGGGAAACATCGGCTGGGTCGCCAGCACAAGCGGATACCCCTTCGCGACGAGCACCTCGAGGGCGCGGCGCGCTGCCGGGTTCGGCTGAACATCTGCGCCGATCGCGCCGAACCTCGTCTCGTAGTAGCCTGCGAACATCGCATCCCAGTCGGCCGCGTCGCGATCGAGCACGGCGAAGAACGCGTCCCAGAACACATCGTAGTTCGTCTTCCCGCCGGGTTCGCGCTTGGCCATAGCAGAAGCGCCTGCATCGAACGCACGCGCGAACTTCTCGCCGTCGACCCCCTGCTCAGCCGCAAAACGGGCGATGTCCTTGAAGTACCCGCCCAAGAATTCATCGAGCTCCATCGGGCACAACGTGCCGTCGAGGTCGAACAATATCGCGCGATATGACGTGTTCGCCATGAAAGACCCTTCCCAGAAAAAGGCCGCCCCAACGGGCGGACCGCACATTCGATACGAACAACAGTATAAAAGAGCGGGGCGCCTCGGCCGCCGAGCACGACGTCAAACATGCAAAGTGCGGAAAACGAGGGGCGCGAGGCCTTCCGACAGGCGCGCCTTTGCAAACATCGAGGTTTGGCGGTTTCGCCAGCGGCGGCACGGGCCGAGTTCGGCCCTGTGCTAGTATCGTTGGGTTGAATTCACGAGGGCGAGAGGAGCCGCAGATGAAATTGCTTTTGCACGCATGCTGCGGGCCATGCTCGCTCGAGCCCGTGCGCCTTCTCCAAGCGGCGGGGCACGATATCGCCATTTACTACGCGAACTCGAACATCGCACCACGCGAAGAGTACGCGCACCGCCTCGCCACACTCGAGGACTGGGCGAGAAGCGAGGGCATTCCCGTCATCGAGGGCCCTTACGACCCTGCCAGCTGGGAGGAGGCTGCGGGGCGTATCGGAGACGCAGCGCTCGCCGACGTCCGAGCCGCACGCGAGGACGCACAATCGACCACAGGCGAGGACACGCCCCTTCGTGCCGACGTCCTCTCCGTCGACCCCGCGCGCCGAGAGGCACGCTGCCGTGCGTGCTACCGGCTGCGACTCGAGGAAACGGCGCGGGTGGCCGCTGAACAGGGCTTTGACGGCATCGGCACCACGCTTTCCGTAAGCCCCTATCAATACACCCGAGTCATCGAGGAAGAAGTGCAACGAGCGGCCGAGCACGCCGGAGTTGCGGGTGTCTTCGAGGACTTCCGCCCCTACTACGACGAGGCCACGCGTCGAAGCCGCGCGCTCGGAATGTACCGTCAGAACTACTGCGGTTGCCGCATAAGCGATGCGGAGGCCGCAGCCGAACGGGCCGAGCGCAAAGCTCAACGAGCAGCCGCAAAGCAAGCCGCGCGGGTCGAGCACGCCGAGGAAATCGCCGCCGCCGAGGCGGAGCTCAAACAGCATCGCGCCGAGCGCGCAGCCTACGACAAGAAGCAAGCCCGCAAGCGAGCGATTCTCAAATCGCTTCGCGAGCAGGCGAAACAGGAAGTTTCAGAGTGAGACCCTTCGCCGACCCCATACACCGTTACATGGATCACGTGCGGCGCACGTGCGAGACCGACCCCGAGCGCGCCTGGCGAGACGCCCTCATCGGCTTTCGCGGCAACACCTGGGGATCGCGCCATCTTCCCAACTTCCATGCGGCGCGCGGCTACCACAAGCTGGAAGCCTATACGCTCGGCCTCGTGTCTGACCAGCTCGGACACGAAAACAACTACGTATGGGGCAACGTGTTCGCACCGGTGGAAATCATGGAGTGCTTCGGTCTGGGAACCGTGAGCGTCGAATGTCTGGCGAGCTTCTTCTCGGGATACCACGCCGCGCCGTTCTTCATCGACCGCGCGCAGGAGGCCGGCATCGCGCCCACGCTGTGCACGTACCACAAAACGGTCATGGGGATGATGGAGACAGGCGTGCTGCATGCGCCGCGGCTCGCCGTGACCACTTCTTGTGCCTGCGACGGTAACCTGAGCACCTTTCGCCAGCTCGGGCAGCGGATGGACGTCCCCATGGTGCTGCTCGACGTACCCTACGACAGCGACGATGCATCGGTGGACTACCTCGCCGACCAGTTACACGAGCTCACGCGCGCCCTCGAAGAGTTGACGGGCGTGCCCTTTGACGAGAACCGCCTTTCCCATCTTCTGGAAGTCGAACGCGAGACAAACGCCCTCGCCTGGGAATTCATGCGCCTGCAAGCGGAGCACTTCTACCCGGCCGAGTTCATCCACCACCTGTTCTTCGTGCTCGCCATGCAGCTTTCGGCGGGAAGCGAGAAGTTACGCGATCTTTTGCGCTTCATGGTGGACGACATCAAGCGCGCACCGAGGCTTCAGGGTGACAAAATCCTTTGGGTGCACCTCATGCCGTACTACCAGCAAAGCCTGAAAGCCGCCTTCGACTACAGCCCGGCCCATCAAATCGTCGCCGTCGACATGGCCTTTTGCACAATGAGCGACCTCGCTGACGCCGATCCCTTCCGCGCGCTCGCCAAAAAGCTCATCGGCAACGCAATGAACGGCCCCTACGAACGCAAGCTCGCACTCGTCGACCGCCTGCTCGACGCGACACACGCCGACGGCGTCATTCACTTCTGCCACTGGGGATGCAAGCAGTCCGCGGGCGGAAGCGCCCTTTTGCGCGAGCACCTGCACGAAGCTGGCGTGCCGCTTCTGCAGCTCGACGGCGACGGCATCGACGAACGCAACAGCCACGACGGGCAGATAAAGACGCGCCTCGAGGCATTCTTCGAGGTGCTCGAGGCGAAGCGAGCGGAAAGCGACGCGCAGGGCGGGGCTTCCAGTGGGGAAAGCGCCGCGCAGAGCGGGAGCGTCGAGGCGAAGGGCGGTACACAATGAGGGTCGGATATGTCTGCAAATACGCCCCCATCGAGGCGCTCGAGGCAATGGGCGCGCATATGGAGCGCATCGAGCCTGATGAGAGCCTCGTCAGCTTCGACGCTGCCGAGTCTTGCATGCACGCAAACGTTTGCAGTTTCGCGAAGGCGACGTTCGAGACCGTCCTTTCGGGAAACCTTGGCGGCATCGTGCTGACCACCTGCTGCGACAGCATGCGCCGCCTCGCCGACGCCCTGCGCGCGCAAGCTCCCGGCCTGTTCATCCATGTGCTCGACGTGCCGCGCGACACGAGCGAGGCGGCCTGCGCGCTGTTCGAGCGCAACGTGCGAAAACTCCTTTCTGCATACGGCGAGTTCGCCAATGCAACGTTTTCGGAAGAGAAGCTATTCGCCCAGCTCGGCGGCACCCTTTGCCCTGCGGAAGGGAACTGCGACTCATCCTTGGAGCTCGACTTGGCGAGGCTTCATTCAGAAGCTGCGCAGCCTTCATTCCGCCTCGCGAAGTCGAGCTCCGTCTCGCAAAGTTTCGCCAACAGCAACCAGGCGGCGGACTCGGCCGCATGGAGCGAAGGCTGCGAAGCTTCTGAGCGCAATGCGGACGAGGCCGTCGCCGCCCCGCAGGTCGAACCCAACCGCAACAAGGCTGGCGACACCGAAGCGCGAAGCGAAGGCTGCGAAGCTTCTGAGCGAAGCGCGACCGCGGCAGCCGCCGCAGCGCAGGTCGACAACGCCCTGCAACCGCAGACGCACTTCTCCCCCACGATGCCCAACGTAGGCATCGCGGGCGCACGCGCGAACGCCGAAATCAAACGCATTCTCGAAGCGCACGGCGTGAACATCGCCTTCGACATCACCTGCACGAACGCAATCCGTCGTTTCGTGCCCCGAAAAACGGACACACTCGCCTGGTATGCGCACGACGTGCTCACGCAGCTTCCCTGCGCGCGCATGCGGAACATATCCCCGCGCAAAGCCTTCTTCGACCAAGTCCTTCCCCAGGTCGACGGGCTGGTCTACCACGCCGTGCAATTTTGCGACATGTATTCTTACGAGTACAGCGACCTTAAACGGACATCGCCTGCGCCGATACTCGCGCTCGAAACCGATTGCACCGCGCAGAGCCGCGGGCAGATGCTCACGCGGCTCGAGGCGTTCCTCGAGTCAATTGGCGCCTCGCAAACCGAACACCTCGCAAGCCAGAAAGGCTCACCTATGAGCACAGCCGCCACCTTCGTCGTCGGGCTCGACTCGGGCTCGACTTCCACCAACGCCGTCGTCATGAACGAGGCGCGCAAGATCGTCGCAAGCGTCGTCATCAGGACGGGCGCGAAGGCGGGCGCCTCCGCCGAGCGCGCGTATCGTGAAGTACTCGAGCGCGCAGGTATCACGCCTGACCAGGTCGCATGCACCATTGCCACCGGATACGGCCGCGTGAGCATCCCGTTTGCCGACGAGAACGTGACCGAGATCAGCTGCCACGGGCGAGGTGCGCACTACTTCAACCCCGACGTTCGCACTATCCTCGACATCGGCGGCCAAGACAGCAAGGCCATCCATGTGAACGCCGCAGGCGAGGTGACCGATTTCGCGATGAACGACAAGTGCGCGGCGGGCACGGGACGTTTTCTCGAAATGATCGCGCGCTCGCTCGAGATCAGCCTCGACGAGCTGGGGCCAGCGGCGCTCGAGAGCAAGAAGCGCCTGGAAATCGCCAGCATGTGCTCGGTGTTCGCGGAGTCCGAGGTCATCTCGCTCATCGCCAACAACGAGGAGAAACCCGACATTGCAGCAGGCGTCTGCCGCGCCGTGGCCGGCAAAGCGTATTCGCTCATGAGGCGCGTCGGCCTGGAAGGCGCCTACATGATGACGGGCGGTGTCGCCCAAAACCCGGGCGTGGTGCGCGCGGTCGAGGAGCTCATCGGAGAGAAGCTCTTCATCTGCGAGGACCCCGAAATCGTGGGCGCCACGGGAGCTGCTTTGCTTGCGTTGGAGAAATCAGAGTAGTATATTTACGTATAAATTTTGCATAAATTTATGCTATAATTTCTTCCGTTCTAAGGAGGAATCTATGCCATTGCCTATACCGCAGATCAGGCCCATCAGTGACCTTCGCACCAATCTGAACGATGTATGCGAATTGGCGCGCGAGAGCCAACAGCCCATCTTCATGACGAAGAACGGCAAGGCAAGCCTCGTGGTTATCGACTGCGAGGCGTACGAAGGGCAACAGCGACACGAACGCTATGTACAGAAACTCCGCGAAGCAGAAATCGAGGAGAAATATCGATCGGAATCGCTCACGAAACAGGCAGTCGGCGATTCCATCGAGCGCCTCTTCGCACATTGGGGCGTTTAGATGCTTGCCCCCCTCTACCGTCCTCGCGCTGCACACGATCTAGAATCGATAGTGATTTATCTCGGTGAGGTGCAGAAAGTCCCGAAATCAGCCCGCAAAATCTACGATTCGATCGTCGAAGCGATCGATCACCTTTGCGAAACACCCGAGCTTGGCCGCCCCTTCGCCGACGAAAGACTTTCTAACCAAGGGTACCGATCATGGCTTGTCAGCCCCTACCGCATTTTCTATTCTTTCAACAGCGAGAACCTTATCGTATGGCGAATCATACACACTCGCCAAGATATCGATGACTTTGCGTTCATCGACATCAATGATTAACCGAACGCAAAGCGACGATTAAAGGATTATTACATGAGAACTGAAGACTTTAATTATTCAACAGTCCAGTGGACTGTTGAACCCCGAGCACCGCGAAGCGGGGCGCAGGGGGCCAGGAAGGCGAAGCGCCACAGCGAAGGGCAGCAAGCATGAGAACAGAAGATTTCAACTACGACCTGCCCGAAGAGCTTATCGCGCAGGAACCTGCGGCGGTGCGCGACGCCTGCCGCATGTTGGTAATGGACCGCGAATCGGGAGAACTCGAAGATCGCATCTTCCGCGACATCGAGGAGTACTTGCACCCAGGCGATCTGCTCGTGGCAAACGAGACGCGCGTCATGCCCGCACGCCTTTTAGGCGCGAAACGAGGCACGGGCGGTCAGGCGGAAGTGTTCCTCCTTCGCGAGGTCAAAGGCGAGAAGGCAAAGCCTTATCTCGACGACGCGCTTACCGAATCAACCAACCAACAGGCCATTTGGGAAGTGCTCGTGCGCCCTGGCAAGCGCCTGAAGCCAGGCAGCGGCGCTGTAGTCGACTTCACCGACAAGCAGGGAAGCGTCGCGCTTTCCGCCGAAGTCGTCGACTGGGCGAGCGCGAAGACGGACGCAGCGGCGGCGGGCGAAGGCCAGGACGCCGAGGCATCGGCCGCCAAAGGCGAGCGTATCGCGCGCCTCACCACGACGCTCCCCTCGCTCGATGAGGCGCTTCACGCCGTTGGCCACACGCCCCTTCCGCCCTACATCAAAAACTACGCTGGCGACGAAGAGCTGTACCAAACTGTGTACTCGCGCCGCGAGGCTTCGGCGGCTGCGCCCACCGCGGGCCTCCACTTCACGCCCGAGCTCATCGAACGCTTGAAGGCGAAGGGAGTCCGCTGGGAAACCGTCGAACTCGAAGTGGGCCTCGACACGTTCCGCATCGTGGACGAGGACGACCCGACCAAGCACAAGATGCACACCGAGTTCTACACCGTGCCACAGACCACTGTCGATGCCATCAACGAGACGCATGCGGCGGGCGGGCGCGTCATCGCCGTGGGAACCACGTCGACCCGCAGCCTGGAAAGCGCCTGGGATCCGCAGGCGAACGGTGGCGAAGGCGCCATCACGGCGCGCAATCGCGACGCCACGAGCCTCTACCTTCTGCCGGGCAGCACTTTCCACGTGATCGATGGGCTCATCACGAACTTCCACGTGCCCAAGAGCACGCTCATGATGCTCGTAAGCGCGTTCTCGAGCCGCGAGCACATTATGGCGGCGTATCGCCACGCCATCGAGAGCCGCTACCGCATGCTCTCCTTCGGCGACGCCATGTTCATCAAGCCGGCGAAATAGCGAGCACGCGAAAGCAAACGAGGCCCCTGCGAAATCAGAGTTCACAGGGGCCTCGCATCATGTTGAGGAAAAATCAGGTCGAGGAGGACGGCACAGCCTACGGTTATTTCCCCAGCTATTCTCCCGCAGGCACCTCGCCAGTTTCCAGGATGCGCAGAAGCGCACCCTCGTCGAGCACGGGGACACCGAGCGCTATGGCCTTGTCGTATTTGCTGCCTGCAGCCTCACCTGCGACAACATAGCTCGTCTTCTTCGAAACGCTGCCCGACACCTTCGCACCGCGCGCTTTAAGGGCAGCCCCTGCCTCGTCGCGCGTCATCCCGCTTTGCGTGAGGCTTCCCGTCAGCACGAAGGTCAGCCCTGCAAGCGTTTGCGGCAGCGCGTCTTCCGCTGCGGCCTGCACATCATCTTCCAGCGACACGCCGTGCTTGCGCAGCCGATCGATCACGGCCACGTTGTCGGGCGTGCGGAAGAACAGGTACACGCAGTGCGCGATCTTGGGACCCACGCCTTCGACCGCAGCGAGCTCCTCCTCGCTTGCCTCCATGAGCGCATCGATCGAGGGGAACGCCGCAGCGAGCGCTTCCGCCATCGTCTTTCCCACATGGCGAATCCCCAAACCGAACAGAGGCCTGGCGAGCGGGCGCGTACGGCTCTCGTCAATCGCCGCCACGAGCTTCTTCGCCACGGTCTCGCCCAAACGGATCGGCGCACCGTCCTTGTTCACGCGTCCCATATCGAGCATCGAAAGCTCGACCACATCGAGCGTGTAATAGTCGGCAACGTCGGTCACGCGGCCGCTCTCGATAAGGCGCCCGATGATCTCCTCGCCCATGCCATCGATGTCCATAGCGCCGCGGCTCGCCCAATGAATGAGGCGCTCGGCCGCCTGAGCTGGGCAATCAATAGAAATGCAGCGGTAGTCGACTTCGCCCTCCTCGCGCACGACGGGGCTTTGGCAGCTCGGGCACACGCGCGGCATCTCCCACGGCTGTGCATCGGTCGGACGAAGGGAAAGCACGGGCCCTAAGATTTCAGGAATCACGTCGCCCGCCTTGCGCACGATGATCGTATCGCCCACGCGCACGTCCTTACGGCGCACCTCGTCCTCGTTGTGCAGCGTCGCGCGAGCCACGGTGGAGCCCGCCACGCGCACCGGGTCGAGCTCGGCCACGGGCGTCAGCTTGCCCGTGCGCCCGACCTGCACCGTGATATCGCGCAGCAGCGTCGTTTTCTCCTCGGGCGGGAACTTGAAGGCAATCGCCCAGCGAGGAGCACGCGCCGTGTAGCCCATCGCCTCCTGCTGCGCGAACGAGTTCACCTTCACGACAACGCCGTCGATCTCGTAAGGCAAGGCATTTCTGCGCTCCAGCGAGCGCTCGCAGAACACATGGACCTCTTCTGCCGAGTGGACAAGCTCGATGTCGGGATTTACATGGAAGCCCGCACGCTTCAACCATTGCAGCAAATCCCACTGGGTGTCGAGTGCGAGCTTGCGCTCGTCGCCCACCGCATACACGAACGTCGACAGGTCGCGATGCGCTGTGACCTGCGGATCCTTTTGGCGAAGGCTGCCCGCAGCAGCGTTTCGCGGATTGGCGAACCCCGACTTGCCGTTTGCCTCCGCCGCCGCGTTGAGGGACTCGAAGCTCGACTTGGGCATGTAGCATTCGCCGCGCAGCTCGATAGGCTCCTCGGTATTGCGGATGGCGGAAAGCGCCTCGTCGCGTAGGCGCAAAGGAACGTCTCGCACGGTTCGCACGTTCACCGTGATGTCCTCGCCCGTCGTACCGTCGCCGCGCGTCGCCGCCTTCAGAAGGCGCCCGTTCTCGAAGGTGAAGGCGACAGAGGAGCCGTCGATCTTCAGCTCGCACACAAGCGGGGGAATCTCGCCGAAGAAGTCCTCCACGCGACCGAGCCACTCGTCGAGCTCGCCGGCGTCCATGGCGTCGTCGAGCGAGTACATGCGCCGCTCGTGCTGGATGGGTGCGAACTGATCGCCGACATAGCCGCCCACGCGCTGGGTCGGGCTCGACGGGTCGATGAGTTCCGGATGCTCCGCCTCGAGCGCGCGCAGCTCGTGCATGAGCGAGTCGAACGCGCCGTCGGAGATCGCGGGCGCATCGAGGGCGTAATAGAGATAGCTGTTGTGCTCGATTTCCCGGCGGAGCGCCTCGATGCGCGCTGCCGGATCGGTTGCCTGAGCGGCCAATTCCTCGCCGCTGAACAGATTCTGTTGCTCTTCGGGCATATCCGTCCCCTTCACGAACAAGGCCCCGGGCATGCCGGGGCCTGATACCGTTTCGCTATGCGGCCGCCCGCCGGGGCGACGCTACATGAGCACGCTGTCGGCGCGCCATCCGTACATGATAAGGGAAACGCCGCGCATAATGACAAATACCGCCAAGAAAACAGCGAGCATCGCCGGGTAGACGAAGAACACCACGCCGCACAGGATGTCCACGATGCCCGAGAACACCATCCAGCCCCACATCGGCATGTTGAACTTGTGCAGCTGAACCGCGCCGACGACCTCGATGACGCCGAACGCCACGACGAAGATGCCAACAAGCCACGAAACAACGCCCGCAAAAACAATCGGATGCAGCAGCAGCATGACGCCGATGATGATGTCGAGGACCGCATACACGATCATCCAGGGCGAAGGCGAGGTGAACAGGTTTCCCTTCAGGCGCACATATCCCACAAGATCGAGGATGCCGCTCACGAGGAAGCCAGCGCCCAGTATCGCCGTGATCGTCGCCAACGTGAGTCCAGGGAACGCGGTGATGAAGATTGCGAGCAAGACGAGGAGCGCACCTGCGACGATAAGCCCCCAATCGTGACGCTTCGATTCCGCCATAACAATCGACCTCCTTTGGTATCGATGGGCACCGCGCCGCGGTCAGCGCGCCGCGCCCTCATGCAACAGCCACATTCTACCGCGCACGTTCGCCGCGGTGAATAGTTATTACACACTTGCTGAATAACGTGCGTACAACTCCTGCTTGCTCAAGCGGTTCCTAAGCGCTTCGAATTCCCGAATCACCAGGGGAAGATAACGCGGCAGGTCCTCCGCCACGACGCATCGCTCGGAGAGCTCGGATGCGGCAAGACGGCCCGCCCGGGCGTGAAACGTCGCCGCGAGCACGCATGCGTCGAAAGGCGCGAGTCCCTGCGCGAGGAGCGCGCCGATCATACCCGCAAGCACGTCTCCCGTGCCGGCTTTCGCGAGCGCAGGCGTTCCCTCGTCCATCACCGCGGTGGTCTCGCCATCGGAGATGAAACTCTTCGGCCCCTTAACAAGCGCCGTCACGCCATACGCAAGCGAGATAAGGCGTGCGAGCTCGTCAGCATCGTCGGTCGGGAAACCGAAGGGGGCGGCAAGCCGAGCCGCCTCACCCGCATGGGGCGTCACGATCGTCTCGAGCCCGAACTCGAACCGCTCTTGGACGAGCTTGCGGCCCTTTTTCGTGGCGAGGAAGGCAAGAGCACCCCCGTCTACCACAAGTGGCGCGCAGGCCGATTCGATCACGGTGAAGGCGAGTTTCTCGCACGATCCGCTCGACGCGTCAAAGCCAGGACCTAGGACATATGCCGATGGATGGCCCGCCCGCGTTGGTGGGAAATCGCTGGTAGAAAGGTTCTTCCACGAGCGGACGACGAGGGAAGGGCTGACCGCGCGAACGGCATCGACCGACTTCGGCGCACAGATGACCTCGGTATACCCCGTCCCCATGCGCTGAGATGCCAAGGCGGCGAGGGCGGCGGCACCGGGATAGCGCGAGCAACCGGCAACGAGCGACACCTTCCCGCGCGTATACTTGTTGGCATCTTCCGCAAGCTCGGGAAGGAGGCCGCACAGCTTCGCATCCGAATACTTCCATGCGATCATCTTGAATTCCCTTCGCGTTTTTCCATCATCTTGCTTGAGTATAACCGCTGCACGTCCGACTTGGCCCCCTCAAGCTGCCCACCATCTTATCCGATTTGCGATTTCGGTGGACGGGGCGAGCGGCGCAAAGCGAAGATTTGGGCGAACGCGTCAGTGGGGGCATGACGAGCGCCCACGAGTGCCCCGGCCGAACGGCAACCCGAAGTTTCCTCGGGCGGGACGAACAAGCGCCGACGAGCGACGGCCGAAATGTTCTCGGGTGAGAGCCGAAGAGGCCAAGAGCGACACCGCGAAGCTAATCTGAGAGCGTTCAAGGGCTCCTCGGCCGAACGGCAACCCGCGAGCGCCCCGCTGGGTGTCGACCCATTACTTACCCGTTATTCTTAATACATATTAGACAGCTGCCTATTTTATTGATTTTCAATCTATCTGGGGTTATACCCTGGTAAAATCGCGGCATGGATGTTGTTGTTTGTCACATATCAGCTCTTCACTACTGGCTCTCGCACGTCGGAAGCCCCCACATGGGCGACCTTCGGTCCTCAAGCGCTCCCCAGCTTAGCATTCCCCTTCGCGAATCCGAGATAGCGGCAGCCGTGGGCGTTCTTCCCGAAGAACGACAACACGAGAAAGTGCATCTTCTTGTCGAAACACACGAGGCAGCAAGGCACTCGCATGATGTCGCGATCCATACGACCACTCTTGAGCTCGGACCTGCGGATTTCCATCTCGCAGCGCCGGGAGTCTTCGTTTGCTCGCCCGAGTTCGCGCTCATCCAAGCCGCCCCGGCGCTCGGCGAAATTGAGTTCCTTCGAATCGCATTCGCACTCTGCGGGACCTATCGCGTTGGTATCAACGACGCATATCCCCTGACCACACCCTTGAGAATCAACCAGATGCTCACCCGCATGACGGGCTTGAACGGCGCCAAACCCGCCCGCCAACTTACGCCATACGTTCTCGCGGGCGCGGCCTCCCCGCGAGAAACCCAGCTCGTGCTGCATCTTTGCCTGCCCTACCGCATGGGCAGCTACGGGATTGCCTATCCGCAGCTCAACCCACGCATCGACCTTCCTGCGCACGTTCAACGGCTTACGGGAAACAGCGTGCTGTTCCCCGACCTATTCTGGCCCGACAAGAACATCGCCGTCGAGTACGACAGCGACAAATGGCACACGGGCTCTTCGCGCATTGCGAACGATGCTCGCCGGCGCAATATCCTCGTACATCTGGGGATAACGGAGATTTGCGTCACAAAACGCCAGTTCAACGACTTGATCGCCTTCGATAAAACAGCGCGGATCCTTTCCCGTCGGCTTCGACATAGAATCCACCCCCGCAGCGAGGAGTTCCGCAGTCGGCAGATGAAGCTCCGCAAGCAGCTGCTAGCCCCGCTCCTTCGTGTACAAGGATAACGTCGAACGGTTGGAGCAGCATTCCCGAGCTAGACGCCCTCGGGCGAGGCGGCCTTCTCGCCAGACGGCGTCGCGTCGGCAGGGGAGTCGATCTCGTCGAGCATCGAGCGCGCCTCCTTGAAGCGCTTCGCGAGCTCGGCTTTCTGGTCGACCCGTTCCTCCGCCGCCTTCTGGGAATCCTCCGTGATAGCCAAAGCGCACGCGACGGCATCGGTATGCGTATACGAAAGCGAGATGGGAAGCTCGCGAACGCCCAGCTCCTTGGC
>NZ_CAKUAL010000043.1 GCF_934636505.1 uncultured Ellagibacter sp. | reverse complement strand
CATCCAGCGCTGGTTCCTGAACCGCCTTCCGGGTGCGGCTGTTCCCGCTGTGGCTGCGGCGGCTGCTGGTGATGCGGCTTCTTCGGTGGACGCTGGCGCTTCCGAGGGCGCGACGGCTGTGACTTCGGCAGTGTCTCCCCACGATGCGGCGGTTTCGCCCGACTTCGGCAAGAAGAAGCCTTCGCGTGCCGAGCGCAAGGGGAAGAGGTAAGGCGGAGCGGTTTTTGCCAGGTTGCGCGAATGCGATTGATTTGCGAGCCCTCGCACGATAAGGCGGGGGCTCGCTCTATACTTACGGGTAAGACTTACAGCTAGGAGAATGCGGCACCCAATCGGTGCGCGAAGAGAGAGGAGCGCCCCGTGCGCGAAGGTTCGAACCCTAATTTTTGCCCGCCCGTCAAGGAGGGCTTGACCATCAACTTCGAGGACTCCAAAGGCGACGCGACCGTTTTGGAGTTTCTCGGCCTGCTTCTGCATGGCGGCCATCGCTATGGCATTTTCTTTCCGGTGAGCGAAGAGGAGCCGGCACTTTCCTCCGGTGAGGTGATCATTCTAGAGGCGGTGGAGTTCGACGAAGACGACCAGCCGTCCGGCTTCGAGCTCGTGGAAGACGAGGGCGTGGCGATGGAAGTGTACGCTGCGTTCCAGGAAGCGACGAAGGACCTCTACGGCTTCGAGTAGGAGCTGGCCCTCGTTGCGACAATCAAGGGAATGGACGAAGCGCTGCGCCGGCGATGGTGCAGCGCTTCGTTGTTGAATGGGTCCATTTTGTTGTGGGCGGATTTACTCGCCGCCCCGTTGCCGAGTGCTGATGGCGCGACTGTCAACGGCTGCTCGGGAGTGAGGCTGCGAGTGCGTGGCTGGCTTTGCGAGGCGCCCTATTTCGCGAACGCTTCCTCCAGTATGCGCTCGAAGGGCTCTTTCGATGCGGCAGCCTTCGCAAGCAGGGCGTCTTTCTTGTCGCGCGTGAGGCGCTTGAAGCGATATTCTGCGCTCATCGCGTCGTGCTTGGTGGGGAATTCCGCGCTTGCGAGCAGGGTGAGCGGCCCGCGCCCGCGCGTGTACTTTGCACCCGTGCCTGCGCGATGCTGGGCGAGGCGTGCCTCGATGTCGGGGGTGTAGCCGGTGTAGAGCGTGCCATCGCCACATTCGAGGACGTAGAGGTAGTAGCGCTTGGGCTCGCTTGTCGGTGTGCTTGCCGGTGCGCTTGCGGCAGGCGTAACCTCTTTCCCCAGCTCATTCGCGAGTTCGGGGAGAAGCTTCGCCAGCGTGGCATCGATCGTCTTCTTTTTCAGCTCGCATTCCCATACCACGTGAACGCGCCAGCCGTCTGCTTCGAGCGCGGCGACGTTCTCGCGGTCGCGCTCGACGTTTCGCTCGAACTTCGCAGTCCAGTACTCCACGTTCTTCTTCGGGGTTGAAAGTTTGCAGTGCGGGCATCGGTGCCAGAAGCATCCGTTCACGAACACGCAGACTTTCTTGCCTGGCCAGGCGATATCGGGGTGCCCCGCGACCTTCCACTGCAGACGGTATCCGCCAAGTCCCGCCGCGCGCAGCCGTTCGCGCATCAAAAGCTCGGGCTTGGTGTTGGCGCGCTTGTTTCCCTGCATCGACTTGTGCACCGCGAAGTTCGAGGCGGCAGGGGCGTCGATTCGTATGGTGCCATAGGAAATGGATCCGCCTTTGCGGGCGCGGGTGGTCGCGCTTCCCTTTGCGCGGCCGCGGCGCGGCTCTTCAGGAGTGCCTTCGTCTGCCGTCGTTTCCCGTTGCTGGTCTTCTTTCGCCAGTTCGTCGATAATCGCGTGGAGCTCGTCGCCCCAGCGCTCGATGAGGCGCTCGGTTTTCCAGGCGGCGTTCGCAGGGCTTGTCGAGGGGAGTACGTGCGCGACAAGCCCGACCTTCCACTGCAGGTAGCGCTTGTAGAGGCGGCCTGCCGTGGCGCCGTTGCAGATGACGGCCTCGATGCGTGCGGTTTCGGTGATGCGCTCGATGTGCGCGGGCACGACGTTTTTGATGCTCGCGTCCGAGGACCCCTTAATGTCGCACTTCTCGATGGCATCCCACAGCGCGATGCCGCCCTCGAGGAGAAGCGCCTTCTTCGCGGCGATCGACTCTTCAAGCGATGCCACGCTGCCGTTCGGGGGCAGGGGCTCGCCTTCGTTGGGCGGCACCGGCTTGCCGAGGGAGTGCGCGATGACGCGCCAGAAGCGGTTTTGCGGGTTGCCATAGTAGAAGGCGTTTGCGCGCGAGAGCACCGAGGGAAACGACCCTAGCACGAGGATGCGGGAATGCTCGTCGAATACCGGGTCGAACCCGTGCGAGATATGCTGATAGCTTGCCATGCGTGAAAGTATAGCGCAGCCGCGGTGCTGCGCTTGTCAACCCCCTCCCGCGAGCCTTCGGCGCACAAAAAATTTTCTCCTGGGGTTTTGCGGTGGTGGAAAACTGCGTTTTCGAGGAGCTCAAACAATGCGCGCCTTTCGTGACGAGGTGGGGTTATGCCGTTTTTTGGGCAAGTGGAAAACTATCGGGAAAACACCATCTATGGATTTTTCCAAACAAGAAAACACAATATATAGTGTTTGAATGTCGTATCATAAGCACAACAGATAGGCGGATGCGCAGGCGTCCGCACGCAGTAAACCCCTCAAAGATCGTGAGCAGCGTCTCTGACGTCGGGAAATACCTTCCCGCACGGTCGTGTCCCCATTACGGGCGACCAAGACGGTTTCAGATAAGCAACGAGGAGGAAGTGCCATGAAGATCATCAAACGCAGCGGCTCGGAAGTGCCCTTCGACATCGACAAGATTGTGAACGCCATCAAGGCTGCCAACAACGAGGTTCCGCAAAACGAGCGCTTGACCGACGAGCAGGTTGCGCTCGCCGCCCATAGCGTCGAGTGGCTGTGCGGTCGCTCGGGCCACACCGTGTCGGTCGAGGAAATCCAGGACATGGTGGAAGACCAGATCATGGCGCAGGGCCGCTACACCGTGGCGCGCAAGTACATCATCTACCGCTACGTGCAGTCCTTAAAGCGCCACTCCAACACGACCGACGACAAGATCCTCTCGCTCATCGAGTGCAACAACGAAGAGGCGAAGCAGGAGAACTCCAACAAGAACCCCACGGTGAACTCCGTGCAGCGCGACTATATGGCGGGCGAGGTGTCCAAGGACATCACGATGCGCCTGCTGCTTCCGCCTGAGGTGGTGCGCGCGCACAACGAAGGCATCATCCACTTCCACGATTCCGACTACTTCGCGCAGCATATGCACAACTGCGACCTGGTGAATCTGGAAGATATGCTGCAGAACGGCACCGTCATCTCGGGTACCATGATCGAGCGCCCGCACAGCTTCTCCACTGCCTGCAACATTGCGACGCAGATCATCGCGCAGGTGGCCAGCTGCCAGTACGGCGGGCAGTCTATCTCGCTCACACATTTGGCGCCCTTTGTCGACGTTTCCCGCCAGAAGATCCGCCGCCAGGTGCTTCAGGAAATCAACCAGCTTGGGCTCGAGGCAAACGCCGACCGCATCGCCGAAGTGGTGGAAGGCCGCCTGCGCGACGAGATCCGCCGCGGCGTGCAGACCATCCAGTACCAGGTCGTCACGCTGATGACCACCAACGGCCAGGCTCCGTTCGTCACCGTGTTCATGTACCTGAACGAGGCTCGCTCCGAGGCGGAGAAGCACGACCTCGCCATGATCATCGAGGAGACGCTGCGCCAGCGCTACGAGGGCGTGAAAAACGAGGCCGGGGTGTGGATCACGCCGGCGTTCCCCAAGCTCATCTACGTGCTCGAGGAAGACAATGTGCGCGAGGACTCGCCGTATTTCTATCTCACGCAGATGGCGGCGAAGTGCACGGCGAAGCGCATGGTGCCCGACTATATCTCCGAGAAGAAGATGCGCGAGATGAAGCTGTCCAAGGGCGAGACCGAAGGCAACGGTGATTGCTACACGTGCATGGGATGCCGCAGCTTCCTTACGCCCGACCGTTCCGGCAACGGCTACGACAACGTGGCGAACGCGGGCAACTACGAGCCGGGCAAGCCGAAGTACTATGGGCGCTTCAACCAGGGCGTTGTGACCATCAGCCTGCCTGATGTGGCGCTTTCTTCTCATGGCGACAAGGCGAAGTTCTGGGAGATTTTCGACGAGCGTCTCGAGCTGTGCCGCAAGGCTCTCATGTGCCGCCATAATCGCCTGAAGGGCACGCTTTCCGATGCCGCGCCGATTCTGTGGCAGTATGGTGCGCTTGCGCGCCTCGAGAAGGGCGAGCCGATCGACAAGCTGCTCTACGGCGGGTATTCCACCATTTCGCTTGGTTACGCGGGGCTCTACGAGTGCGTGAAGTACATGACCGGCCACAGCCACACCGAGGCGGAGGGCACGCCGTTCGCCATGGAGGTCATGCAGCACATGAACGGCAAGTGTGCCGAGTGGAAGGCGGAGACCAATATCGACTTCTCGCTCTACGGCACGCCGCTCGAGTCGACCACGTACAAGTTCGCGAAGGCGCTGCAGCGTCGCTTCGGCGTGATTCCCGGCATTACCGACAAGGGCTACATCACGAACAGCTACCACGTGCATGTGACCGAGCAGATCGACGCCTTCGACAAGCTGAAGTTCGAAAGCGCATTCCAGCGTCTGTCTCCGGGCGGGGCTATCAGCTATGTTGAAGTCCCCAACATGCAGGACAACCTGAAGGCCGTCATCCGCGTTATGCAGTACATCTACGACAACATCATGTACGCGGAGCTCAACACGAAGAGCGATTATTGCCAGGTGTGTGGCTTCGACGGTGAGATTCAGATTGTGGAAGACGACGGCAAGCTGGTGTGGGAGTGCCCGCACTGCGGCAATCGCGATCAGGAAAAGCTCAACGTTGCACGTCGCACCTGCGGATACATCGGCACGCAGTTCTGGAACCAGGGCCGTACGCAGGAAATCAAGGACCGCGTGCTGCACCTGTAGCGAATAGGCTCCTAAGTGTTCAGAAGGCCGCCCTCGGGCGGCCTTCTTTCGTTTGAGGTGAGGTGGGCTGAACAGCTGCGAAGCGCTCGGGCATATTCTGACGCTGGGCCGAACTGCGCGCTGTTCGCTCGCGGTTTGCCGGTTGCGTTGGGCGGCGCAGCGCTCTGCTTAGATGCGCTATTGCTGCGTTGGGGGCGTGGTGCCTGCTGTTTTCTCGACGAAGCCCTCGGCATAAGAGCTCGGCACGACAAGCGAGCCGCCCGATTCGCGCAGGCTCTGGTTTACCAGGTGCATCTGGCGTAGCTTGAAGGCGATTTCGTCATTTTGGTAGATTTCGGTGGCATCATGGAGCATGGCGGCCACATCCTTCTCGACCTCCGCGAGCACGATGCGTGCGTCCTTTTCACGCTCTGCTTTCGCTGCTGCCGCCATGGCGTTTTGGAGCTCTTTCGGGATCACGATGTCGCGGATTTCCACTGAGATGATGGATATGCCCCAAGGGCTTGTTTTCTCTTCAATCTTGTCGCGGAGTTCCTGGTCCAACTTGTCGCGATGGACGGTTACGTCGGACAAGCTGTTTCTGCCGATCGCGTCGCGAAGTGCTGTCTGCGACGCCATCGACACGGCGTCGTAGTAGTTCTCCACTTCCATGCAGGCTTTTTCCGCGTCCCAAATCATCCAGAATATGGCAGCATCCACATTGACGGGCACGAGGTCTGAAGTCAAAATCTCCTCGGCGCTAAAGCCTGTCAGCATCGTGCGCAGGTCTGCTTTGAGTGCGACGTGCTCGATGAAGGGGATAGTGAAATAGGGGCCAGGTCCCGCCATGCGGTTAAATGCGCCTAGGCGCAAGATGACGTCGCGTTCCCATTGCGAAGCGATGTGCACCGTGAAAATGGCTATCGTTGCCAAAGCGAATCCGATGCACAGAACCCAGATATTCATTGCGCCGGCAATTAAGTATCCGATAACGGCGACAAGTGCGAACACGATGATGAACGTGAACGCCGAAAACACATTCGCAGCGTTGTCGTTCACGTGCCTGGTGCTCGGAGAATTCAAGAACTCGATTTCGGCGGAACGGGCGTTTACGGCTTGTGCAGCAGCGTTTTTCGTCTTGTTGTTAAGAAATCCCATAGTCACGCTTCTCCTCTTCTGCTTCACGGGACTTGCGCTCCATATCGTCGATGACTGAAAGCATGCGATCGCGGGTCTCGCGATACGTCATGCCCTTCGATCGGTATTGTCTGATGCAGTTTTCGAGCAGGGCATCGATTGCATCCTCTTCGGATTCGTCAGGCGAAATGTCTCGCTGCACGAACATGCCGCGTCCTCGTACGGATACAATCAACCCAGAAAGCTCGAGGTCGCGATACGCTTTCGTCACGGTGTTGTAATTGATCTTTGCGTCTGCTGCTAACCCGCGTACACTGGGAAGCTGCTCTCCCGGCTTGAGAACACCCGTGCGGATCAGGTAGGAGAAGCGGTTTCGCAGCTGGGCCCATATGGGCAGGTCGGATGCTTCGTCTACGCGAAATACAACGTTGTCTTCATTAGTTTGCAATCTGTCACCTTTTTGGATCGATCTTGTCGTTTTTCGTCGTTTGCGGTCTATGGTGGTATAGCTTCATCAATGGGCCCCGCATGCAATCAGGCAGTACCGTAGGCATAGCCCGCCGAACAAGCATACAAAATCGGATACGGGTATGGTGCGGCATTCCTTGCGCGTTGCCGAGTAGGTTTCAAGCGTGAGGGGCACCACGATTCCTGCGCCCATTACGCCAACGAGTGCTATGGCCAGCATATCGGGCTCCATCAAAAGATTGACGGACGCGTTTGCCGAGGGGTTGCCAAATGTTGCAAAGGAAAAGATGGCCAGAAAGATCGCTTCTGCAATAAGGCACGCTATATGGCAAAGTTGAAGCGGCTTGGTCGCGCGCAACAGAAGAGACTGCCCTTGCGTGACCCAGTCAATTAAAAGCACTACAGATACGCCTGACGAAAGAGATGAAAGAACGAATAGGGCGATAATTGACCAATGATTCCAGAAAGGTATGCCACCTTGGAACAGGAATACTCCCGTATATGCCATTGTCGCCAGTGCCCCTACGCAGCAGAGTATCTCGACGACGCCTCGTGCGCGTCCGTGAAGCGAAAGGGGGCTTTGCGATAGCGATGCGAGAGACAGCAAAGTTGCCATAAGCGCTTCAATGGCAAGCGTGTAGGCACCGAAGGTGATGACGGTGGGATGAGGATGGAGAAACACTAATAACGCGCGTCCGGGATTTCCCAGGTCCCACAGCAGGCAAACCATGGCGAACACGAGCAAGACGACGCCTGCGATATACACACGCCGTCGCAACGCTTCGAATGCGGTTTGTAATCGAGAGGGGCGCTGTGCTCGTCGAAAGAGGAGACTCCACACAGAGACGACGAAAAGCGCACCTGCAGCCGTGCCGCCTAGAAATAAATATGCTATGACCAATGAACCGTAGAGCATGTCCTCGTCTGTTCTCTTCGACTACTGTTATTATCCCACGAAATGATGCAATAGGGAAATACCTATTGACTGATGCAGTGAATCGCAATACTATGACACCAACGAATGGATACGGCTTGTTCTGTCGGCCGCGGAGGGGTGCCGTAATTCCATCCGAGGGGTGTATCTCGCGAAAAAGGCGAGCGCTCAAAATCTATTGGGGGTCAGTCCGGAGGGGAACGGCGTAGCGCGCGATCGCTTACCTATCTTCGGCACCGAGGCTGATAGCGAGGTGTTGCAATGATTTCTGAGTTTCCGTTGCTTCTGTTTACGACATTGGCAGGTGTAGCTGCCGGCGCGTATGTGGTGAGTGTTGCGTTTCCGGTGGGCAAAGACGCTAAGAAGGCGTGGCTGTTCCCGCTGGTGTGCTTGGTGCTTTTGGCTGTGGGCTTGGCAGGCCTGCCGTTGCACCTGGGTCGTCCCGAGCGTTTGTTCGTCGCGCTCTCGCAGCCTGGCGCTATGATTGCTCAGGAGGCGTACTGGTCGATAGCCCTGGGCGTTATTCTGTTGATTGATCTGGTGATTTCCAAGACGAAGGGCGCTTCTCCTCGTGGGCTGCGCATCGTGGGTGGTATTGCCGCATTGGGTCTTATGCTCGTGATGTCTAATGCCTATTTCGTGTCCATTGGCGTGACTGCATGGGCGTCGTGGCAGACGTTTCTGCTGTTTATCCTTGGTGACTTGGCCATGGGTGCTGTGTTCCTTGCTCTTCTCGAGTCCGATCTGATGAAGAACGGCACGTATCTGACGGCTTCTGCCGCATTGAGCGCATTCGCTGCTGTGGGTGTTGTGCTCGAAGCTGTGCACTTTGCAAGCGTCGGTGCGAGTATGGTGCTTTTGGCCGTTGGTGCTGTAGTCGTAGCCGTTGCTGCTGCTCTGCAGTTCATGACAAGGTCGGGCAAAATGTCTGCCGCAACTGCCGTAAAGGTTGCGTTTGCCTGCGCGTTCGTCGGTATTGCCCTGGCTCGCTACGGTTTCTATGCCGCGTGTGCTCTGTAAGGAAAGGGAGAAAAGATGACTGATATTGCTTCCAGCAATTTCCGCGGCTTTACCCGCCGTTCGTTTATCGCAGGAGCTGCAGCCCTCACTGCCGCTGGCGTTCTTTCTGGCTGCTCGTCAAACACTGGCGGTTTGGCGCCGCATACGGCGGATTCGTCGAAGGCTGGCACCGAAGAGATATTTTCCGGCTCATGCCGCTCGCAGTGCATCCAGGGCTGTTATCTGAACGTGCACGTGCGCGATGGGCAGATCGTGCGGACTACGGCCGGCCACATCGAAGAGGAGCCTTTCTATGAGCATATCTGCCCGAAGGGCTTGAGCCATCCTGCGCGTGTGTACAGTGCGGGTCGTTTGCAGTATCCCATGCGTCGCGTGGGCGAACGCGGTGCAGGCGAGTTTGAGCGCATCAGCTGGGATGAGGCCATTCAGGAGATAACCGACAAATGGAAAGGTTATCGGGAAGAGTATGGTCCGGAGTCCATCGCGTTTTTCTTGGGGAGCGGAAACACTGCTGTTTTGGGCGGAGGAACTGCCGATGGGTCGGTTATGCAGCATCTGCAGACCGTTATGGGGGCTTGCAGCGTGCTTCCCGACCGCGATATCGCTTTCCAATCGGCTATGGTGAAAGTATTCGGCCCCGGATCTGCGTTCGTCAGCCCGCTCGAGTGGAACGGCGCAAACCATATTGTCATTTGGGGCTGCAATCCTGCCGTTTCCTGCAAGCGCATGATGCATTTTTACCTTGACGCCAAGGATGCTGGCGCGCAGCTCACAACAATTGACATCCAGTACAACACGAATGCGGCAAAGTCCGATTGGTTCGTTCCAGTGCATCCTGCTACCGATGGAGCGCTCGTGTTCGGCATACTGAGCGAGGTCCTGGCACAAGGCTGGCAAGACACTGAATTTATGCGCGCCCATTCCGAAGCCCCGTTCCTCGTAAAAGAGGACAACACCTTCCTGCGTATGAGTGATTTGGGCGTTGCTCCTACTACGGGGAAAAATGCATATGGCATGGAAGTGACCATCGATCCCGAAGTCGTATGGGATGAGGCGACGCAATCTGCGAAGTCCCATCTGGAAGCCGAAAAGCCGGCGCTCGAGAATGTTCCTGAAGAGGTCGAAGGCTTTAAGGTGCGTCTGGTGTGGGATATGGCTCTCGAGGCTATCGGCAAATGGACTCCCGAAAAGGCTTCTGAGGTTACGGGAGTGCCCGTCGAAGACATCAAACGCCTCGCTCGCATGTACGGCCAGGAAGGCCCAGTGCTCACTGGCATGAATCAGGGCCTGAACCACTACTTCAACGCCATCTATACGTACGATCTCATCTTCTTGCTTATGGTTGTTACCGGCAACATTGGCAAGGAATCCGCTGGTCTTATCTCCGGAGGCGGTAGCTTCGGTGTCAGCAACTCGAACGGCTGCATCAATCAGCCGAGCTCTAAGGGCGAAAAGCCTGCTGGACCTGGTCGAAATATCAACTGGACGGCACTGTACAGCATCATTCACGATCAAGAGCTGCTGGGCAAGCCGTTCCCTCTGAAGAGCTTGTATTGTTCGTGTACTAACATTGTGTCGAATCAGACCGAGCAGAACGAAACCATCAAGTCGCTCAAGGAGGTTGAGTTCTTGGTTGTCGAGGAGATGACCATGAGCGATACGGCTTTGTACGCCGATATCTTGCTTCCTGCGTGTCATTGGTTCGAGTGCGAGGACTTGCGCGTTCGCTCGTACAATATGCCCTATCTGGTGTACAACGATAAAGCGACTGAGCCTCTGTATGAGAGCAAGTCCGACTTCGAGATCTACAAGATGATTGGTTCGGCGATGGGCTTCGAGGACTTCTTCGACTTCTCGGAAAAGGACTACATCTCTTTGTGGCTCAACAGTCCCGTGGCGAAAAAAGAAGGCATTACGTACGATTCTCTTCGTGAAACGAAGATTGCCCGCAACCATCAGCTCAAGGAGAATCCCTTCATGGGCGGCAAGTTCTTCCATCAGAGCGGCCGTGCGAAAATGTGGACGGAAAAGGTCGTTCCTGAATATAACTTGGGCCAGGAAATCGACGAAAGCAAGGAGCATCTGCTTTTCTACTGGGAGCCTGCGCGGGAGGCGAACTTGGAGGCGCCAATCCGCGAAAAGTATCCCTTCTCGGTCCTCGGCGAGCATATGCGCACACGCAACCATACGCAATGGTGGGACGTGGACTACATGAAGGAATACGAGCGGCAGCCTATTGCCCGATTCAACCCCGATGATGCAAAGGAGCTGGGGATATCCGAGGGTGATACCGTGCGCCTTTACAATGATCGCGGTTCGGTAACGTTGCTTGCCACTATCAATTCCGGCCAGGCGCCAAAGACCATCAACTGCCCTCGCAGCTTCCTTACCCGTGAGCATATCGATGGCGACTTCGCCACTATTTCGTTTAACGACTACAACCAAGTAACACGAAATCAGTGCTACTTCGACCAGGCTGTGGCCGTCGAGAAGCTGTAGGAGGATTGATATTATGACTCGATACGGAATGGCTATCGACCTTGAGCGTTGCGTTGGTTGCCAGGCGTGCGCCACGGCATGTAAAATCGCGAATAATCTGCCTAAGAACATCACTTACAACACGGTATATACGAAAACGAGCACCGATCCCGATGATTTTGGCACAGCGGTTGTGCACGGGGCAGTTGCCAACGACAACGCATTCGGCGAATTCCCGAATTGCGTGCTGGAATTCCTTCCAGTGCAGTGTCAGCATTGCGAGAATCCTCCTTGTCTGAGGGTATGCCCGACGGGTGCGACGAAGAAGCGCGACGATGGAATCGTATATGTGGACTCGTCGCTGTGCATCGGTTGCCGTTCGTGTATGATGGCGTGCCCTTACGATAATGTCCGCTCGATGAACGAGGGGGAACCCGAGTACTATCTCGATGTCGTGGTGGGAGAGGCCGATGCCCCTATTCACGAGGCAGGAACGGTGGAGAAGTGCACGTTCTGCCACAATTTGATCGATAGGGGAGAGGTTCCGGCATGCATGCAGCTGTGCATGGGCCGTGCGCGGTATTGGGGTGATTTGGACGATCCGGAGTCGGAGGTTTCGAAGGCTATCGAGGGGCGCAACTATTACAAGCTGCGCGAATCGGTAGGGACTGGCCCTAACGTGTTCTACCTGACCAAGTAACTGTGTTATTCGAGCCGTCGTTTCCTAAAGGATGCGGCGGCTCTGAATTGAACGGAGCGATTCATGAGCGAAAGCGTTGATCGAAAACTGCACAGAGCCGTGGGTTTGTCCGATCTCGCAGCGCTTTTAGCAGCGGGCTTCTCTTTCCCGAATGAGCAGATTGCTCAGGCGCTTTCCGATGGGCGGTTTCTCGCCGATTGGCGCGCGAGCATGATTGATGCTTGCGGGGAAGAATCTGAGGGGGATGCGGGTCTGGCGAGTCATTGCGCTGAGGCGTTTGCGGGAGTCGAGCAGGGGTCTCTTCGCCGTGAGTACAGCCGATTGTTTTTGGCGCCAGGCGTCGACGTGTTGATCTGGCCTTATGAAAGCCCTTTCATGCATCGCATGATGGGCGCTGAGGGTGATCCGTCATTGTTCCGAACCCGAATCGCTATAGATGTTGAGCACCGTATGGCGGAATCGGGTGTAACCACGGTCGATTTGCGTCGTGAGCCTGTCGATAGCATTTTCCACGAATTGGAGTTTTTGGCGCATCTGCATGCGTGCGTGGCTGAAGCTGTGCGGGTCGGAGATGCCGCTGCTGAAGCGGGGTGGCGGGATCGCTTAGATTCTTTTGCCCGCGACCATTTTTTGAAATGGTGTCCTCGTTTCATGTCTGAAGTAAGGAGTCTTAGCCAGCTGGCTGCATATCAGGCTTTGTCCGATATGGGCAAGCGGTACATGTGCGAATTGGCAGCCGAAGTGGGTCTCGAAGCGAGTCTTGCATTGGAAGGCGCTGGGGACGAAACCGTTTCTCCTCGTACTTCCTGAAAGGCGGTTTCATGGCATTCTTGATCGTGCTCATATGCGTTGTGGTTGCGGTACTTTTGCTGAAGCCTGCCATTAAGAAGGCGCCGGCAATCTGGTATGCTGCGGCGATTGTGCTGGCGCTGCTCTATATAGGGGTATTGCAGGGTTTGCTACCTCTGTCGGCGCCCGTGCGCAACG
This sequence comes from uncultured Ellagibacter sp., assembly GCF_934636505.1. Lineage (GTDB taxonomy): Bacteria > Actinomycetota > Coriobacteriia > Coriobacteriales > Eggerthellaceae > Ellagibacter. The sequence continues at coordinate 3,992 of NZ_CAKUAL010000043.1, read as the reverse complement.
TGCTGTTCTTGCTATTGCAGAAAGGCACGCTGGCGGTTGCCCTGTTTACCGTGGTGATGTTTGTCGGGGTCTTTCCGCGTGATTCGAAGCTGCGCAAATATCTGTCTCCTATTCGGGCGGAGCTTTCCATTATTGCGTGCATGCTGATAGTAGGGCATATTCTCGCATACTGCCTGACCTATGTTCCGCGCGTGTTGGGTGCGGGCGTGATTTCCCCGTTCGTTTCTGTGGGCTTGGGCGTAGCGTTTGCCGTCACCGTACTTCTGATTGTTTTGGGAGCCACATCGTTTAACAGCGTGAAGGCTCGCATGAACTCGCAAACGTGGTTTCGTGTGCAGAAATGGTCATATGTGTTTTTCGGCCTGACCTATGTGCACGTGCTTGCAATGCTTTTGCCGAGCGCTCTCTCTGGCGGCATGACGGCTGCGCAGAGTGTCGTGGCATACACCGTTGTGTTCGGTGCGTACGCAGTGCTTCGCATTGTTCGCGCCATACTGGATCGAAAGCGCGGAGACCTTTTCTAGACTACTCTCTTCCAACTCGGGGGGAGCGTTTCCCCTTCAGCTTCCCCCGAGGCCCCTTCTTCTCTTTGCTGCCTCGTGGGAAAGCAGTCGCTTTGTTCGCTAAAATGGACGAGCGCAAAGCTGTGAATTGGCTCTGCGGGAAGACGACCGGTTGGAGGCGACGGTGGAAAAACAGGAATCGATCGATGCGTGGTTCGCGCTCGTTTCCGAGCAGGTGAAGGCGACTGCACAGCGATTGCTCTTAGAGGTTGACGACCTGCGAAGGGAAGAGACCATCTATCCGTCGCAAGGCGACATCTTGAACGCGCTTGTCTATGTAGCGCCTGGAGACGTCCGCGCCGTCATTCTGGGGCAGGACCCCTACCATGGCCCGGGGCAGGCGATGGGCTTGTCATTCTCGGTGCCCAACGGGGAGAAGCTTCCGCCAAGCTTGCGCAATATCTATAAGGAAATGGCATCTGACCTGGGGTGCAATATGCCCGTGAGCGGTGATTTGTCTGCGTGGGCACAGCAAGGCGTGCTGCTTTTGAACACGACGCTCACCGTGCGGGAGCACGCAGCGAACTCCCACAGTAAGTTGGGTTGGCAGGTGGTTACGACGGCGATCGTCGAGGCGTGCATGCGTTTGCCTCAGCCGGTGGTCTTTTTGGCGTGGGGACGTCCGGCTATCAAGCTGATCGAGAGCGCGAAGGCGCGCGTGTCGAAGGATGCGCTTGAGGGTGGCGCTGGCGTTGCGGGCTCTGGCTCCGATGACCCCGCATCGAGCGGTACCGCCCCCGCTGTCGCCGACGCAACCGGCTCCTCTTCAGGTGACGCTCTTGCCTGCAAGTTCATCCTCAAAAGCACGCACCCCTCGCCGCTTTCGGCATCGCGTGCGGCTGGCGATCTTCCCGCTTTCTTGGGCTCGCGTCCGTTCTCCCGCGCAAACGACCTGCTGAGGGAATGCGGAGTCGAGCCTATCGATTGGGCGCTTGCTGGCTGATTGCCCAGGCGATTCCGCGCGCCATGCGAAGCGCGGGCTCTTTGAAGTGGTTGCCGGGGTTCGACTCGAATCGCGTCGGTACTCCCTTGCTGCGAAATGCGGCTACGACCTCGTGCGTTCCCGTTGCGACGTTGCGCAGAAGCCGGCTCGGGGTCTTCGCCTCTTTGCTGCCAAGCGAGAAATAGGCGCAATCGATTGGACAGGCGAGCGGCGTCTCGGTGGCAAAGTGCGCGAAATCGGGATACCAAAGCGAGCCCGAAGCGCTTGCAACGCGGGAGAAGGACGACGAGTTGAATGACGCCCAGGTGGCGAAGAGTCCTGCAAGCGAGTAACCCGCGACGGTGCGGCAGATGCGGGGACTGTTGGGTTTGCCGCATTCCCGCTCGACCTGGGGGATGATTTCTTCCTCTAACAAGTGAAGCTGATCTTGGGCGTGTCCCGCAAAGGGGGCGTCGTCGGCAAACAGGCCGGGGCATTCCCAAGGCGTAAGGTCGTCGTTCCAGCAGGCGGGCTTGATGGCGACAAGTGTGAAAGGCGGGCAGCCGATGCGCTGGCATTCGCTGAGGACGTCGAGACCGTCGCCGTCGTAAACATGCAGGTAAACGATGTGGTTGAGCTCGTTATTGGTATCGTGATTGCCGCTGCCGCCCAGGCAATTAGTATGCCAAACGGTTACGTGGGAGCCTTCGGCGTCAAATGCACAGAGGGGTATCGAGACCTGTGCGGAGCGAGCAAAACCTGCGCCCGCAGGATCATCTACGGGCGCGCCAAAGGTGTCGTGTCTGCCTCGTTCCATCGTCGCCCCCTAGATGGAGAAGTTGCCGACCTCCGAAAGCTCCAGGTCAGCGTTGCGCTCGCTCGCCCAATTCACGTTCCACGCGCTCGTGAACAAAAGCAGCTTGCGGCCGCGCATGTCCTCGACGCGCAGCGTGTCGCTCGTCAGGTTGAGCTTCGCGATGTCGTAGGTGGAAGGATCGTTCATAATCCAGCGAATCTCGGAATAGGGGAGCGCCTGCCTGCGCACCTCGACGCCGTATTCGCTTTTCAGGCGCTGTTCAAGCACGTCGAGCTGTAGCACGCCGACGACGCCAACGATGACGCTTTCCATGCCGAAGCCCGGCTCGCGGAAAATCTGGATGGCGCCTTCTTGCGCGAGTTCCTCCATACCCTTCACGAACTGCTTGCGTTTGAGCGTGTTCACCTGCGTGACGCGCGCGAAGATCTCGGGCGCGAACGTGGGGATTTCGGGGTATTGAACGCGGCATTTACCTGCGCAAACGGTATCGCCAATCGAAAATATGCCCGGATCGAACAGCCCGACGATGTCGCCCGCGTACGCCTCGTCGACCGTCGCGCGGTCGTCCGCCATAAGCGAGGTTCCCGTGGCGAGCTTCAGCTTTTTGCCGCCCTGCATGTGCATTGCGTCCATGCCGCGCTCGAACTTGCCCGAGCAGATGCGCACGAAGGCGATGCGGTCGCGGTGGTTCTTGTCCATGTTCGCCTGGATTTTGAAGACGAATCCTGAAAACTCGTCGCGCATCGGGTCGACCGGCTCGCCCGTGAGGCAGTCGGTGTAGGGGAGCGGCGTGGGGGTGAGGCGCAGGAACTCTTTCAGGAACGGTTCGACGCCGAAGTTGGTGAGCGCGCTGCCGAAGAACACAGGGGAGAGCTTGCCGGTGCGCACCGCGTTAAGGTCGAGCTCGTCACCTGCGCCGTCGAGCAGCTCGATGTCGTCGATGAGGTTCGCGTGGTTCGCTTCCCCGATAAGGTCGGCAAGCGCGGCGTCGCCGAGTTCGGCCTCGATTTCCGCAACTTTCTTGGTGGCGTTGGCGTGGCCGTCGCCCTCGAAGGCGATGACGCGGCGGGTTTGGCGGTCGAACACGCCGCGGAAGTTCTGCCCGCAGCCGATCGGCCAGTTCATCGGGTAGGTGCCGATGCCGAGCACGGTCTCGATCTCCTCCATGAGGTCGAACGGGTCGCGCGTCTCACGGTCAAGCTTGTTCACGAACGTGAAGATGGGGATATGGCGCAGCGTGCACACCTTGAAAAGCTTCTTCGTCTGCGCCTCGACGCCCTTTGCGCCGTCGATGACCATGACCGCGGCGTCAGCAGCCATGAGTGTGCGGTAGGTGTCTTCCGAAAAATCCTGGTGGCCAGGGGTATCGAGGATGTTCACGCAATAGCCGTCATAGGAGAACTGCAGCACCGAGGAGGTCACGGAGATGCCGCGCTGCTTCTCGATGTCCATCCAATCGGACACGGCGTGCTTCGAGCTGGACTTGCCTTTGACCGAGCCTGCGGTCTGGATGCTGCCGGTGTAGAGCAGGAGCTTCTCGGTGAGGGTCGTCTTGCCCGCATCGGGGTGCGAGATGATGGCGAAGGTGCGCCGTGAGGAAATCTGATCCGTTAGGGTCGACATGCTGGTTCTTTCTCGTGCTCGGAAATGAAATGCCCTGCTCGCGCGGATTGCGAGCGCGGTGCTCGGC
>NZ_CAKUAL010000042.1 GCF_934636505.1 uncultured Ellagibacter sp. | reverse complement strand
AGCCGCACGTCGCCGCCCAGCACGGTGGAAAGCCGGATGCTCTTCACCAAAGGTGCGTTCGTCATTGGTCGCGCCTCCATTCAAGGAAGGCATCGGCTATTGCCATCGTCTCGTCATCCACCACACGCTCCGTCGAAGTGTGGCCGCTCTCCTCCTCGGAGCCCACCTTGCCCGTCACTGCGGTGGTCTGCTCCCGTACGATTGGGTAGCCGTCATCGTCGCGCACGTAGGTGGTCTGTCCGCGTTTGTCGTGCCCCACGTGGTCGCAGATGGCCATGAATATCTTGTAATCCTGGAAGGTGCCGTCCTTGCAGTACGCCTCTTCCTCGCTGTCCCAGCGCCGCAGCACAAGGACGGATGTCTGCACGCCCACGTTGGGCTGGAAGGCGTCCGGGTGCATGTCCACCGAGCCCAGGATCTGTGCATGGCGCAAAATCCACTGGCGCACGTAGCCGAGGCCTGGATTGCCCAGGATGCCATTGGGGATGACGAGCGCCGCCACGCCCACGCCGGGCTCAAGCAGGCGGACGCATCGCTCGATGAAGAGGATCTCGGGCGGCTGGGATGAGAAGAGCTTGGGTTCCATCCTCCACTCGGCATCCTCCTCGGACCACGACCAGGTGTGTCCAAGGTCGAAGGATTCCAGAATCGCCGGGTCTTCGATGGGAATCTTGGAGCCAAAAGGCGGGTTGGTCATAATCGCCGTAACGCCGTGCCCCGGCTGCAGTGCCTTATTTGCCGCGACGTCGGCGGCGTCCAGGCGCAGCGCCTTCTGCAGCTTGGGCTCAAAGCCCGAGAACGGCTCGAGCGAGTTGACGTGAAACAACTGTCCTGCGCCGTCGTTATTCATGACCATGTTCATCTTGGAGGCGCGCACCAGGATGGGGTCGAAGTCGATGCCTACGATATGCTTGGACAGGAACTCGCGCTTGCGCGCGACCAGTGCCTCTTGCTTGGCGGCCTTGCTACGCCCGCTCGCCTCGACGGAGTCTCTGATCTTCTCGAGCACGTAGTTCATGGCCGTGACCAGAAAGCCGCAGGTGCCCATGGCAGGGTCGAGGATGACGTCGTTTTCGGACGGGTCGACCATCCGCACCATCATGTGGCACATGTTGCGCGGCGTGAAGAACTGGCCCTTGTCGCCGCGCAGGTTGGAACCCACGATTGTCTCGTACGCGTGGCCCTTAACGTCCACGTCGCTCTCGAGCAGGGAATACATTTGCAGCTGCGCCACGATGTAGGCGAGCACGTCGTCGGTTAGTGCGATGTGCTCATCGGCCTTGAAGATGGTCTCGTACGACTGCTTGACGTTTCCAAAGAGTGCCTCGATGCGCTTACGGCACTTATTCTTGCCCGCGGCGCCCTGGCGTTCGGTCGGCGTGATGTAGAACGTCGGCGTCTCGGAGTCGCGCTCGTCCTGGATTTTGCAGAAGATAATCTTAAGCAGTTCAAGGAATGCTTCGGCCTTTTGGATGCCTTGGTTTCCGGCGATGTAGTTGTGGCAACGGCGGAATGAGTATAGCAGTGAGTCGCTGGCGGCGGGGCGCAGCTGGTCGAAGCGAGGTGCGTCGTCGGGCACCTCGCCACCGGCATGCGGTAGGTCGGGTACGGCTTCGGGGACGCGCTTACCGGCATCGTCCACCACGTAACGGAAGATAAGCAGCTCGTCGCCGTTGGTCCACATGCCATAGGTTGAATTCATGCAGGCAGACGCATAGGAATGCATCTGGTCCACGCCGTCTTTCTTGCCCTTTGCCTTGGTCTTGGGGTCCTTGCACTCGACGATGGTGTAGATGTTCTCTTGGGTATGGGTCTTGCCGGGCTCCCAGATGGCGATATCGACCGCCTTGCGGTTGCTGCCGAATTTGATCGACTCCTCGACCCCGATCTGCTCCTTCTTGTAGCCGTACTCGCGAACGAGGGACTTCAAGATTTCCTGGCGCACACGCTCCTCGGGTGTGTCCCTGCGCTGTGTCACACCGTCGATAAAGTCCAGTATGGTCTCCGGCTGGATGACCGAAGCCTTGCTCACTTGCGACATTACGATTCCGTCCTTCCGACCTTGGTGTTGCTGCCAACGTGCGCGGGGCTGTCCGACGCGACGCCCATCGCGCGGCTAATCAAATCTTTAAGAAACCCCTGCTTGTTCTCCTGCGCAGAGAGGAATGACCAGATCTCCTCTTCGGCGGGATAAAACCGCAGGCAGAACTGCTGGGTCTTGTCGTGCTTGTACTTACGATCGGCCCGCTTTTGAGCTTCTGACGGCATGACACCTCCCAAGGACATAGCTTTGTCATAGTAAGAATCATTATAGGTCTATACCTAGATGAAAGCAAGCAGAGCACCAAGAAAAGGCAGGTAAAAGGTTTGTTTGCTTCAAGAAAAACAGGGTGGTCACTTGCAAGGACGACTCCACGTCGTCATATGCCGCCACCGCTCAGGCGAATAGAGGATATGGGGGGATGTTTTTCTGCCGCACACCCTAAGCACAACCGCCCGGTCCGCTAGCCCTCTCCAGCTTACCCACGTACGCCTGACCTAGAGGCCAGGGTATGCGGCGAAGCGTCAACTGGCTAGAAACGGAAACCTTGGACGCGCATAAAGTCGAACCCATTGATGCAGCGGATGCCCATTCCTGCGCAGACGTTGGGGATCTTGACCTTCCTGATGGAGTTCGATGCCGTCTCATAGGTCACCAGGGTGAGGTCGCTTGCCAGCGCCTCAGCACACAGCCAGGCGTCGGCGCGGGACTCGGCTTTGAACTCGCGGAGCGCCCGAGAGTCGTAGCCTTGCCCGTCGGCCCAAGAGCACACCTCCAAATATTTTTCGAGCGTCTCCTCGCTCGGTGCCATTGTCTTAATTCCGCTCAGGCCCTCGATCCAGTTAGCCAAAGGGTCCTGCTTGCGCTTCAGCTCGTCGGCCACCGTTTGGTGCAGCACCGCCGTGCCCATTTCGAGCAGGCTCCCCAGCTCACGCCAGAAACCCTCGAAGATATCCTGCGGTAAGTTGTGCTCGCTCTGGATGAAGATGTTTGAGTCAAGAAGGTAGCGCTCCAACGTTACGCCACCTCTTCGAAGTAAGTCTTGAAGCTCGGCGCGCTCATGCCAGTGAGGTCGTAGGCGTCGCGATAGCTTAGGTAATCGGAGTGCACCGCAGCGAGTACGGCCTCGGAAAACACGGACCCAAGCTTGTATTGTTTGGTGTTGAAGTAGTTGCCGCCGCCCTTGCCGGGCTTGGCGACCTCGACCATGCTATCCTTGTAGCACCTATATGCACGAAAGAAGGTGTCTTCGTCGATAAGTCCTGCATCCTTGGCTCTCCTCGCCACCACGACGAAGTTGACCTTGCAGGCGCGTGTAACAGCCTGCAAGGCGGAGTACGCATCACCTGCACCGCCATCGACCCAGTTCGCAAGTATGCCCATCGGCACAAGGAAGTCGGCAGCGACGGCGTTGCAGAACCGCTCCATAGCAATGTCGCTATCTTCGTCGTCCGGCGCATTGCTCACGCCAGTCTGGGCGAAGGCAAGGTGGCACAACTCGTGTACAAGCGTGAAGATCTGTGCGCTCTTGGTGTCGCGCCCGTTGACGAAGATGATCGGCGCCATGCTGTCTGCCAGGACGAAGCCCCTGAACTCGTCGGTCTTCAGGACGCGATGCGTGTTATCGTTCACCACGCCGTTGATTGCCACGGATACGCCAGCGGTCTCTACGCGATCCTTGAGCGTCTTAAGCGCCTCCGCAACCGTTTTGCAGGAGGCGGCCCAACTCTCACCTAGGCTCAAAAAATCGTGCAGATCACTAACTATTCTGTCTCTCGTCTTCTCGACCAGCGGCGCACCGGCATAAGATCCAACGAAGTCGATGGGGGCATATCCCTCGTGCAGGAAATAATTCCTCATCCATTCCTGTCGGGCCATCATGGCATCGACGGTATCGAAGAGCTCGGGGCTCGGATCTTGCGCGGGCGCATCGTCGATCGTACGGAAGTCCGCGATTTGCAGCGCGTAATCGGGCAGGTCGCTCGCGAAGAGCTCGCTCACGCTCACGTGCATCCTGCTCGCGAAGTCGCGCAACTGCTTGACGGTCGGTTTCCAGGAGCCGTCGAGCCAAGCGTGGTACTTGGGGAATGCCTTGACGATTTGCTCGTCGGAAAGGCCGCTGCGGGCAACGGCCCATTCAAGTACCTCGGTGTTCAATGTCGCCATCCCGCAACCTCCCCTCCTAATCGTCGGGTCCTTTTACCCCGATTATACGTGGTTGCAGAAGGGGGCGCCACCGTCCTGGGACGACCAATCGGGAAAACGTACCAGCGATTCCATGCCTCAATGCATGCAATCCCTCATCACCTCCATTAGTCCATACGGGTCAATCACCGGCAGAGTTCCCTTCAACACCACGTAGACTGATGTCACCATGCATGCAATCGCCCGTTCCGCGCACAGAATTACATTAGTTCGCACAAGCCTCTCCACCTGCTGCGCCCGCGCCGCCACCAACATCACAGATGACCCTTCGCTCCGGCCCTGCGCTTCGCAGGCTATTCCGGGTTCCCTGGAATAGCCCATTCTCGATAAGTCAACATAAATCATGAAGAAGTCCGCCAATACATCCACCAAGCGTATAATGTTTACCCGCAAAACCTAACTTTATAATGACAACTACCTGGGCAAACGCTGGAACCGCAGATGAGATTCGAATTCGCGGATATTGGCTTTCCTAGCTCACGTTCACGAGCTCGAATCCCGTCATTCGCCCCATTGAAAACCGACGACAACGGAGCGCACATTGCCTCTTAATCAGCCCGATAAGACAGGTTTTTCTATTGCAGCAGGTCTCTCTTATAAGGAAGAGAAGGAGCGACTTCACCCATGAGCGAAAAGCAAACATTCGACACCTTCATCTTCGATCTCGACGGCACCATCTTGGACACGCTGCCCGATTTGGTCGTTGTCACTAACGAGGCCCTTCGCGAGCAGGGATTCCCCGAGCGAACGCACGACGAGGTTTTGAGCTTCGTGGGCAACGGGCTTGTCGCGCTCATGTACCAAGCGGTGCCCGAGAACACCCCGAAAGACATAGCCGACCAGGCAGTTGCATGCTGGAAGCGCTTCAACCTGGAATACGACAACCACCTGACCGCGCCCTACCCGCACGTCCCCGAAACGCTCGCCGAGCTGCGCCGTCGGGGCTGCAAGCTGGGCGTTCTGTCCAACAAGTTCGACGGAGGCGTGCACAAGATCATCGCCCAATGCCTCCCCGGCCTTTTCGACGTGGAACACGGCGAATGCGAGGACATTCCCCGAAAGCCGAACCCGGCGGGCCTGCTGCACACCATCGAGGAGCTGGGCAGCACGCCAGAGCGCACCGCTTATCTGGGCGACTCACCGAACGACATCTTGGTCGCTCATCGCGCCGGCGCCTGCGGCATCGGCGTTTCGTGGGGGTACCACACCGCGCAAGAAATGCGCGACGCAGGGTCGGACATCATGCTCGAAAGCTTCTCCGACCTGCTGGAATATGCACCAGAATCCTAGAGTCCCAAGACAACAAGGGCAAAACCAAAGGGAGCGGTTCCCCTACGTTGAGGAGCCGCTCCCTTTTCGTATACTAACAATATAGGGACACTCAATGCCCGCCCCCATATTTTCTCGAAAGCCTACGCCTCCGTCGTGTAGCCGTCGGGGTTCATCGACTGCCAGCGCCAGCTGTCGGCGCACATGCGGTCGAGGTCGTACTGCGCAACCCAGCCCAGCTCTCGCTCCGCCTTGTCGCAAGCAGCGTAATTGGTTGCGATATCGCCCGCACGGCGAGGCTTGATCTCGTAGGGAATCACCTTGCCGCAAGCACGCTCGAACGCATGGATCACGTCGAGAACGCTCGATCCCTTGCCGGTTCCCAGGTTAAAAATGCCCACGCCCCGACGAGACCCGTCAGCCTGAGCCTCGCCCTGGATCGAGCCGAGCCCGGAAGGCTCGCCCGTGCCGACCTTGCCGCCCATCCAGTCGAGTGCGGCAACATGCCCGCGCGCCAAGTCGACCACGTGGATGTAGTCGCGCACGCCCGTGCCGTCCGGTGTGGGATAGTCGTCGCCGAACACGCCGACCGCAGCGAGCTTGCCAACCGCGACCTGCGCCACATAGGGCACCAGGTTGTTGGGGATACCCTTCGGGTCCTCGCCGATAAGGCCGCTCTCGTGCGCACCGATCGGGTTGAAGTAGCGCAGCAGCACGACGTTCCACTCGTTGTCTCCCACGTAGAGGTCGGTGAGCACCTGCTCAAGCATAGTCTTCGTCTGGCCGTAAGGATTCGTGGCGGAATGCTTCGGGCAGTCCTCGGTGATGGGCACGAACTCCGGCTCGCCATAGACGGTGGCGCTCGACGAGAACACGATGTTCTTCACGCCGTGGTTGCGCGCGACATCGCACAGGACGAGCGTGCCCGCGATGTTGTTCCAGTAGTACTCGAGCGGCTTCTGCACGCTTTCGCCCACCGCCTTGAAACCGGCGAAGTGGATGATCGCATCGACGTCGTGCTCGGCGAAGATCGCCTCCATCGCATCGCGGTCGAGAATGTTCGCCTCGTGGAACGCGCAGCGATCGGCACCGACGCCAGCAATCTTGCGCACGCGCTCGACGGCGACTTCACTCGAATTGCTCAAATCGTCGACGATAACGACGTTGAAGCCTTTCGCAAGCAGCTCGACGCAGGTGTGCGAGCCGATGAACCCGGCGCCGCCGGTAACCAAGATGGTAAGCTCGGTTGGCGACTTCGCCAGGGATTTGTTTGCCATATAATCACTCTTTTCTCGGAGGGTCCAAGCCATCGCCATGATACCGCACCTCAAAGCTGCGCGCGTACTCATCAGCGGCATCGCGGGCAAGCAACTAAAAAAGAATAAACCTCGTCAAGACAGACACTCCGTCGCTATAATGGCATCATTCCATTAGTGGCAAACGTCTATCTTCAAGCTGCGCGACGCGCGGCGGGTAGACCAAGCGAAAGGAGCTCCCCATGGAAACGTATTACGACCCGGCAGATCTCGCAAAGTTCTCCGCCGACGGCATTGGCGAAGGCGCCCCTGAGCTGTGGGACCTCTTCATGGCGTACTACGGCAAGGTGTTCGAGGAGGGCGCGCTGACCGCCCGCGAGAAGTCCATCATCGCGCTCGCCGTGGCAGCCGCCGTGCAGTGCCCGTACTGCATCGACGCCTACACGAACTCCTGCCTGCAGAAGGGCGTCACCGAAGAGCAGATGACCGAGGCCTTCCACGTGGTCAATGCGATCCGCGGCGGCGCGGCGCTCGCCCATGGCGTGCAGATGAAGAAAATCGTCGAGAACCTCGAGATGTAGCCCCATCGCGTATCCTTCGAGGGCCTGGTCGCGAAGCGCACCGGGCCCTCGCTTTACGAGAAAGACGAGAGGAGGATCATGGGATACATCGAAGAGGTGAACGAGGCGCTCGCCGCCTACCCAGCGTTTTGGCAACGCGTAGGCGACTATCGTTTCACCGAGAACGCGCTCGACACGCTGCAGATCAACATCGGGCTCAAGTGCAACCTGGCATGCAAACACTGCCACGTGGAATCGAGCCCCGCGCGCACCGAGGAGATGTCGCGCGAGACGCTCGAGCAGTGCCTCGCCGTTTTCCGCGACCGCGGTTTCAAGACGATCGACGTCACGGGCGGCGCTCCCGAGATGAACCCGAACTACGAGTGGTTCTTGCGCGAGGCCGTCGGCGCGGGCGCAAGCGTGATGACGCGCTCGAACCTGAGCATCTGCAAGGAGCCCGGCTACGAGCATATCCCCGACCTGTGGGCTGAGCTGGGCATCACCGTCATCGCGTCGCTTCCCCATTACGTGAAGAAAACCTCCGAGAAGCAGCGCGGCGCGGGCACCTTCGACCCGACGATCGAGATGCTCCAGCGCCTGTGCGCGCTTGGGTACGGGAAGGGCGAGGGCGCCGGGCCCGGCGGCAAGAAGCTCGAGCTCGACCTGGTGTTCAATCCGCTCGGCGCATTTCTTCCGCCCGACCAGGGAGCGCTCGAAGCGGAATACAAGGCGAAGCTCAAGGCCGACTTCGACATCGACTTTGACAACCTGTTCGCCATTACCAACGCCCCCGGCGGCCGCTTCGGCGAGCGTCTGCTCAAGACGAACAACATGGACCGCTACATGAACACGCTGATCGACGCGTTCAACGCCGACACGCTGCCCGCCATGATGTGCCGCACGCAGCTTTCGGTGGCATGGGACGGCACCCTGTACGACTGCGACTTCAACCAGGCGGTCAGCATGCCCTGCAAAAGCGGCCTCACCATCGCGGATGTGGCGGCGGACCCGACGATTCCTTTGAAGCGCGAGATTCGCTTCGGCAACCACTGCTATGCTTGCTGCGCAGGCGCGGGGTCGAGTTGAGGCGGCTCGACGGCGTAGGTCTTACGCCACTCAACGACACAAAGCCCTCGGATGGCCTGCGAAAACGCACGCCACCGAGGGCTTTTTGATATCTGCATCTCTCAACTACGGATGCAATTCACCCGAGCCACTACTTCTCGTCGTATTGCGGAATCTCAGTGTCGTCGACTTCCTCAAGATTGCCGTCGTAGACGTAGTGCTTAGTCTCGCGCGCGATGACAGCGGACAGACCGAGCACCGCAATGCAGTTCGGAATGGCCATGAGCGCGTTCATCACGTCGGCGAAATCCCATACCGTAGAGCTCAGGTTGGAAACCGCGGCGCTGTTCGACGCGTCGCCGACCATCATGCAGCCCCAGAACACGAACAGCAGGAACACGATGTAGTACGGAAGCACCGCCTTCTTGCCGAGCAGATAGCTGATCGCGCGGTTGCCGTACTGGCTCCAGCCGAGAATGGTGGAATAGGTGAAAGTGAGCAGGCCCACCAGCAGCACCAACGGCCCGAACACGGGGATTTTCTCGAAGGCGGCAGTCGCAAGGCCTGCGCCAGAGGAGATGGTGCCGTCCGCGATGGCCGTCGAAAGCTCCGGGTTCGCGATGAGGGTGGTCATCAGCATGAGGCCGGTGATGAGGCACACGACGACGGTGTCCCAAAAGGTGCCCGTCATGGAAACAAGCGCCTGACGTGCGGGGTTCTTCGTGGTGGCGGAAGCGGCGACGAGCGGCGCGGAGCCCATGCCGGACTCGTTGGAGAAGATGCCGCGCTTGAAGCCGAACTGCAAAGCGAGCGTCACCGTCGAGCCAACGGCGCCGCCGGCAGCGCCTGCAGGAGTGAACGCGCCTTCGATGATCTGGCGGACCGCCTCGCCGAGGTACTGACCGTTGATGCCGATGATGATTAGGCAGCACACCACGTAGAAGAGCGCCATGATGGGGACAAGCTTCTCGCACACCCGGGAAATGGACTTGATGCCGCCCAAGATGACGATGGCGACGAGCACCACGACGATCGCGCCCACAAGCCACTGCGGGATAGCCTTGCCGTCGACGAGCGAGGTGTTGTAGAGAGCGTCGGCGAGCGAGTTCGACTGCGTGGAGGCGCCGATGCCGAAGGCTGCCAGCGACGCGAACAGGGCGAACAAGATAGCGAGAACGCGACCAAGCTTCTTATTCTTGAAGCCGCGCTCAAGTGCGTACATCGCGCCGCCGAGCATCTTGCCGGAGTGGTCCTTCACGCGGTACTTCACGCCGATGAAGACCTCGGAGTACTTGGTGGCAATGCCCAAGATGCCCGTGATCCACATCCAGAAGATGGCGCCTGGGCCGCCGAACAGAAGGCCCGTGCCCACGCCGACGATGTTGCCGGTGCCGATTGTGGCGGCAAGAGCCGTGGTCAGCGCGCCGAACTGAGTGATGTCGCCGCTCGCGTCGGACGGGTCGTCCTTGGTGACCGACATCTTAATGCCCGTGCCGAGTTTCCTCTGGATGAAGCCGGTGCGGACGGTCATAAAGATGTGCGTGAACAGCAGCAGCAAGATCATGATCGGGCCCCACACGAAGCCGTCGATCGCATCGATAACGTCAAGGGGGCTTGTCGCCGCAGCGATTCCCGTTGCCAGCCCGGTGAACGGAGCGACGAAGAACGATGTCAGGAAGTCCTCCATGGCTCCTCCTTTCTACAGGGAAAAGCGCATGTGCCAGGGAGGCCGAGAAAGCTGAGACCGGGTCGGGGTCGAGTCGGATTCCGGGCCCAAGTCGCCAAACCGCCTCGCAAGCGCATGCGTTTTTCACTTACATAACGCAATAAAAGGTAGGGGAATCACTTTTCGAGAATATTTCGGCCGTGAGAAATGAGGGTTTCCAACCCGCCAAAGGCAGCGATGCGGCGCTCAAGAGCGCCCTGGGACGCTCGCACTCGCCCATAAGTCGAACGACCCGCAAAGCATCAGGCTCCAAAACCACCGCGACTCCACCAGGTTCCCTCCTGCACATTTCTCCATTTCTTCATTGACACCACTCGTCAGGTTCATTATTGTTGCCGTTGCAACTGTTGTCGTAGCAACAATAAGCAAATCGGAAGAGGGTAACCGTTGTACATGTCGGACATTTCCATCATCGTGCGAAAGATGCGCACCTTCGCCGAGCGCAACATGGCTCACAGGGGCATCGGCTTCCCCGAGCAGCTCGTGCTGATGAGCCTCCTCGCGAACGGCGAGTCGAACCAGGAGTCGATTGCGGCCGAACACGGCATCGATCGCGGCGCCATCGCGAAGACGCTCGCAAAGCTCGAAGCGAAAGGCCTGGTGACGCGCAAGGTCAACAGCAAGAACAAGCGCGAGAAGATCGTGTGCGCAACACCTGAGGCAACAAGCGTCTTCGACGAGATGCGCGCGTCGTTCGTCGAGTTGGACAACACGCTCTTTAACGGCTTCACCCCCGAGGAGAAAGCGAGCGCCTGCGAGCTCATAGCGCGCATGGCCGCCAACCTGCAGGAAGTGGACGCCGCGCCCACCGTAGCCGACGGCCGCTAACGAGCGCCCGACGGTCGCGCCGTGCCCGCCTCGCGACCGCTCCCGCAGCTTTCCCCACCACATCGACAACCACCAGAAAGGAAAGATCCCAGACCCATGATGCATCAGAAGATGAAAGAGCAGGACATCGAGCCTGCTCAACCTAAGGATGGCTTGGACACCAAGCCGCAATCCCCGGCGGGCAGTTCCCCCGCCAAAGCAGTACCCACCGTCCGCAGCCAAGGAAAGGGCTACGCACTTGTCGCCGTAGTCTATTTGCTCGGACTATGCATGGGCGCGCTCGACATGGGCATCGTCAACCCCGCGCGTACCGTTATCCAGAACACGCTCAGCGTTGACGATAGCCTTGGCGTATGGATCATCACCATCTACACGCTCGCCTACGCCGTGTCGATCCCCATCATGGGCAAGCTCGCCGACCGCCATGGTCGCAAGGGCGTCTACCTGCTGTGCATCCTGCTCTTCGGCTTGGGCTCGGCGCTGTGCGGCGTCGCACAGGATTTGGGCAACTTCTGGATCCTCATCGGCGCGCGCGTCATCCAGGCGCTCGGTGGCGGCGGCATCATGCCAGTTGCTACGGCGGAGTTCGGCACCGCGTTCCCCGAGGAAAAGCGCGGCATGGCGCTCGGCATCGTGGGCATGGCGTACGGCCTCGCCTCCATCCTGGGCCCGACGGTGGGCAGCGCAATCCTCGAGGTGTTCGGGGCGACGCAGTGGCAATTCATCTTCTACGTGAACATCCCCATCTGCATCATCGTGCTGATCCTCGGCGTCAAGCGTCTCCCGAACGCGCAAGCCGAGAAGACGGGGCCCCTCGATGGCCTGGGCATTCTCATCCTCACGCTCATGACGCTCAGCCTCATGTACGGGCTTAAAAACATCGACTTCTTCGATTTCGCGACGTCGATCGCGTCAACTGACGTATGGCCGTTCCTCGTGGCGTTCGTGGTGCTTCTGCCGCTGTTCGTGCTGCGCGAGCGCCGCGCCGCCGACCCGATTCTCAATCTGAAATACTTCACCAACGCGAACATCGTCATCGCGTTTCTGTGCGCGGTGATTTCAGGCATCGCCATGATGGGCACCATCTTCTTCCCGCAGTTCTGCGAGAACGCCATGATGATGAAATCGGGATCGGGCGGCTACTTCATCGCGCTGCTCGGCGTGGGCAGCGGCGTCGGCGCTATGATGTCGGGCAAGCTCATCGACAAACACGGCGTGAAACCGGTGCTCGCGATGGGCTTCATCGGCGTGGCGATCGGCTCGGTTTTCATGGCGTTTGTGGCCTGCACCTGGCCAAGCCTCCTCACCGTGTGCGCCACCATGATCATCACCGGCCTCGGCCTCGGCTTCACCATGGGCACGCCGCTCAACTACATGATGCTGGAGAACACCGACGAGAAGGAATCGAACTCGGCGCTGGCCGCGCTGTCGCTCGTCCGCTCCATCGGCACCGCGATCGCGCCCGCCATCATGGTCGCGTTCGTCGTGCACGCGAGCGCCTACCTGCAGGGCAACCTCATGGATGCGATGCCGAGTGAGGTGAGCGTCTCCGAGCTGCCCCACGCCGCCGAGCTTGACAGCGAACTTGCGAGCCTTCGCGAGACCGAGAATGGCGCGAAAATGCTCGAGGGAGTCGAGATTCCGTCACTTGAGGACTATCGCACCATCGAGGTGGGCGTGGACAGCACGAGTGGGGACGGAAGCTTCGAGATGAGCGACGAGACGCTCGAGCAGCTGAAGAACTCCGACGTCACCACGGTGGTTTCCGCATGCAAAGCGCTCTCGAGCGAGATGTTCGACGCCATGAAGCCGACGATCGAGGGCAACATCCAAGGCGGGTTCGATAAGGGCATAGCCTCCATGCAGGAGGGCCTAGACAGCATGAATGCCCAGATGAGCCGCGTGCCGGCACCTGCAGCAACCGCCATGGCCGCCCAACGCGACGAGCTGCAGACCATCGTGTCGCAGATGGAGGAAGCCCGAGATGCCGTGCCCGCCATGCTCGACGAGGCGAAGGAGAATTACCTGACCGAAGTCGACAACGATGCCGCGGAGATTCAGGAGGCCTACCAGCAAACGATGAACAGCGGCTTCAAGGGCATGTCGCTGTTCGTGGCCGCCTGCTCGATCGTGGGGCTTGTGCTGCTCGTTCCCTACAAGGACAAGAAGAGGCTCGCACAAGCTGGGAAGTAACGACCCGTACCAACGCGCCCTGCCGTCCCAGCCACGTCGCTGGGACGCGTTGTTCAGCGCCGCCGGGGCACTCCGCTCAAACGACAAAAGGCGTCTTACGCAAGCGCCCGCGTCCATGGATAAAACCACGGGCGCGGGCGCTTCGCTTTAATCCCAGCCGCTTTATTCCCAGCCCTTCCACACGTCGGGCTCGTAGCCGACGGTTGCCTGGCGGCCGTTGCGAACGATGGGCTCGCGAAGAATCTGCTGGTTATCGAGCACCTTTTCGAACTTCTGGTCGGCAGCGAGGTACTGTACGAGCGCAACCGTGTCGGCATCTTTCGCCTTTGGATCGATCACGGCGTCGATCCCGCCGACGGCGCGCGCCACGCTTTCGAGCTCTCCTTTGCTCATCCCCTTTTCCTTCAAGTCGATGAACTGGAACTTCACGCGACGCTCCTTGAAGTAACGCTGCGCCTTCTTGGTATCGAAGCTTTTCTTCGTGCCGAATATCTGGATGTTCATACGTACCACCTTCGGTCAATTCTCGTCCGTCCATGATACGACAAGGGAGCCGTGCAAAAACAGAGCAGGCGGAGATGGAGGAGGACGGCGACCGACCGTCGGCAAGAGTCGGCCGGATCGGACTGGCACCCAGTGCGCGCCGGCAACACGCTCACAGCTGCACACATAGCCGATGCGCAAGCTCGCCGCAGCGTTCCCTCGCCACGCGGCGTGGCGATAGAGAACCACACCGCCCGTCAACGATGGCGCCTCGGTGAAGAAAATCAACGTCTGGGTTACATCCCTTGAAAGGGGCGAAGGCGGCTGCTAGGATACCTCCCCGCTATGAAGGATTTGACCAAAGCATACATCGCAATTCGACGGCCCCTGGTATACGGGGCCTCTCCTGTTGTTCCCCAAGTGCGCTCTGAGCAGCCGCTTTCCTCTTGTCGTATCTGATGCGCGCATAGCGCGTACATGAAATTTCGCCACAGGCCAGCGTTCCTTTGGCGAAGAACCGAATAGATACGAAGGAAGCTTATGTCTGATAATTCCACGGTCGCGCCCGCCAATGGGCGCATTACCGGTACCCAGATTCGCATCGTTGCGGTCGTCGTCCTGGGTGCCTTCTTGGCGCTACTGAACCAAACGGTGATGTCGCCTGCATTGCCGGTCATCATGTCCGATTTCGCCATCGATGCCTCGACTGCCCAGTGGATCATGTCCATATACCCGCTGGTGAGCGGCATCATGGTCCCCGTTTCGGCGTTCCTTATCGACAAGTTCAGCACCCGCGCGCTGTTCTTCGGGGCAACGCTGGTGTTCGCGCTGGGCACGCTGCTGTGCGCCGCAGCCCCTGATTTCTTGTTCCTCATCATCGGTCGCGTGCTGCAAGCGGCGGGGTCGGGCGTGCTCATGCCGCTGGTCTCGGTGGTTCCCATGCTGGTGTTCCCCGTCGAGAAGCGAGGGACGGCTATGGGTATGGCGGGCATTGTCATGTCGGCGGGTCCCGCGGTCGGCCCCGTCGTAGGCGGCGCGGTGATCGACACGTACGGTTGGCGCACCATGATCGGCGCCATCGTCCCCCTCGCAATTCTCGTGCTGGTGCTGGGCATTTTCATGCTGAAGAACGTGGGCGAGCTGAAGAACCCCAAACTCGACCTGCTTTCGGTCGTTCTTTCCACCATCGCTTTCGGCGGGCTTCTCTACGGGTTCTCCAGTGCCTCGTCGATGGGATGGGGCAGCCCCGTGGTGCTCGGCTCGATCGTCGCAGGCGTCGTGTGCTTGGTGCTGTTCGTCGTACGCCAGGGCAAAATCGAGGACCCGCTGCTTCAACTGGGCACGCTCAAGACGCGCGAATTCCGCGTGGCGGCCATCATCGTCACGCTGATCAACGCTGCATGCCTGGTCACCAACACGTTGTTGCCGCTGCTGCTGCAAACCTCGCTCGGCGCTTCGGCCTTCGAAACCGGCATGGCCATGCTTCCCGCAGCGGCGGTGGGCATCATCATCAGCCCCATTTCCGGCGTGGTGTTCGACAAATTCGGTCCGCGCGCCATCTCGATCGTCGGCCTGGCCCTCATGACCGGCGCCCTGTTCTTGCTCTCGCTTTCGACGGTCAACACACCCATCCTGGTGGTTGCGCTGTTCTGCATGCTGCAGTCCGCCGGCCAGTCGCTCGCGAACATGCCGGTGAACACATGGGGTGTCAATGCCCTGACCAACGACATGATCGCCCACGGCAACGCCATCGCGAACACCGGCCGCCAGGTCGCCGGCGGTTTGTGCACGGCGCTCATCATCACGGTCATGACAAGCGTCACTGCGTCCGCCGGCGTCGACGCGAGCATCCAAGTCGCCACCGCCGTGGGCGCAGGCGTCGCTTACAAGGTGTGCGCGGCCATCGGCCTCGTTTCCCTTATCTACGCCGTGTTCAGCGTGCGCGCCAAGAAGGCTGCACCTAAAACGAAGGAGGCATAAGCGATGTCCGAGATTCTGTCCGAGCGCATCCCGCTCGAGCTCGAGGGGACGCCCGTTTCGAGCATCATGATTGAAGAACCGTTCACCTGCGCGCAAGATTGCACGATCTCCGACGTGGTGCGCATGCTCGCCGAGAACGAGGTGAGCAGCATGCCCGTGGTCGACGAGCGCAACCAGGTGGTCGGGTTCATCTCCGACGGCGATGTCATGGGCGCCATCGCGCAACATCGCGCCCACACCATTTTCACAGGCGGCGACGCGTCTATGCTGTACTTCGACGATCAGAGCCTTGAGCAGCGCATCGAGGACCTGAAGGATCGCTGCGTCATGGATTTCGCGACGCGCAAGGTAGTGTGCGCCCGACCCGACCAAAGCATCGCCCGCGTCGCCGCGCTGCTGGCAAAAAAGAAGTTCAAGAAGCTTCCCGTTGTGGATGACGAGGGCAAACTCGTGGGCGTTATCCGCCGCTCCGCAATCACCAAGTACCTGTTCGGCATCCTTTTTCAATAGGAGCCGGGGCGCCCTCGGGGTGAGCGCCTCGAAACACCGAGCCGACAGCTGGGCCGGACGACCTTGACACGCGAGAGTTTTCCCTCAATGCTTCGTTTGAGATGCAGTGAGGGCCGGAGTCAGCAATGGGACCCGCAACTTTAAAGGCGAAAACGAACACGGAGCGACACGATGGGAAAAGTCCTGGATGAAGATTTGGTTTACGAGATCCTCTCCGTCGTAGCGGAGATTCCAGCGGGGCGCGTCGCCTCATACGGTCAGATCGCGCGCCTCATCGGCAGAGAGAAAAACTCTCGCTTGGTCGGATCGGTGCTAAGCGCGGCAGACCACTACGGCGACTACCCGTGCCATCGCGTCGTCAACCACGCGGGACGCCTCGCACCCAACTTCCCCGACCAGCGAGCGCTATTAGTCGAGGAGGGGGTCACCTTCCGGGACAACGGCAACGTCGACATGAGAAAGTACCAGTGGAACGAGTAGCCAGGCAGCACGTCGGCGGGTGGGGTGGCGCTCGCACCCCACCCCATCCCCGGACAACCTATGGCAAAGCGACATGCCCCACGAAGAGCGGAGCACCAGTGCAAACACCTGCCGCCTCCAGCTGCACGCCAAGGTCGGGAGTCACCGCCTCGTCAAAAGAGCGACTGACCTATGGTCGGGACAGGG
The DNA here is from genome assembly GCF_934636505.1 of uncultured Ellagibacter sp. Lineage (GTDB taxonomy): Bacteria > Actinomycetota > Coriobacteriia > Coriobacteriales > Eggerthellaceae > Ellagibacter. The sequence continues at coordinate 1,777 of NZ_CAKUAL010000042.1, read as the reverse complement.
CAGCATCCCTCATGCAAGCACGAAGCTCATGGCGGCAACAGTAAGCAGCATGACTTCTCGCAGGAAGGCGCAGGCCGAGAAAAAGGCAGGTCCTATTTCGTTCCGAAGTTTCCCGTGTGCTCCGGCTCGTTCAAAAGATCGAAAAGCGGCTCTGCCACCGCAGAGACGATATAGTCGCAGAGTTGTCGCACAGAGACGTTCTCGCGCATCCTGAACCAATGCTCAACCAGGGCAACCTCCGTGTGAACATAAGCAGTGATCTGATACTCCAGCTCCGTGGTCACTTCTTGGTGCTTGACCTCGCAGATAGTGGACACGAGCGTTTCATAGCGCTGGCGCGTTGTGGCAAACGCGGCCATATCCTCTTTTTGCATGATGCTCGAAAGCAGGTCGGCGTGCGGTTGAAGCATTCGCGTGGTAACGATATTCCCTTCGAACCAGTTGTAATCTATGCCGATAAGGTCGACGCCAGCAGCGCAGCTTTTCGTGAACAGCCAGCGAACAATCTCGTACTTGTTCTCGAAATGGCGATAGAGCGTCGCCTTCGATATGTACGCCTTCTCGCAAATGTCGCTCACACGTATTTTGTCAAACGACGTGTCCTGGACGAGCTCGGTGAGGGCCTCCACGATGCGCTGTTTCGTGGACGCCTCTTTCAAAGCCTCGGAATCCGCTCTCACGACTATGCCCCCTTGCGTTTTCCTTCACGATCGCTCGCCCTTGGCCTTCGAGACGAATGAGCCGAACCATCTAGTTTGGTGAGACTTTTTCATAGGTTGTTCTCAAAAGAAGAATCCCCCGGGCAATTTTGAAGCATTACGCAGCGCCCTGCAAGCTCATACCATCGAACCAGATGAACGAGTCGATGCCGTTCATCTGCCCGAATGGCCGAAGGTGCGAACCATAGGCCGACAGGTTCACCTGCGAGAGAGGAAGGGAACATGCAAAAGGAATGGAAGCATCCAAATCCCGATGGCTCGGTGACCGTACGCACATGCGCGTGGTCTCCTCCGGGATGCCATCCCGTTGGATGCGGTTTGCTGCTGACCGTGAAGGACGGCAAGGTCACGCACGTGGAAGGCGACCCGGAGCACCCCATTACACGCGGATCGCTCTGCCCTCGCTGCCTCGCGCTCAAAGATTACATGTACAATCCCGACCGCATTATCCACCCGATGAAGCGCGATCCGAAGTACCGCGGCCAGAACGATAAGTGGGAGCAGATTACCTGGGACGAAGCACTCGACATGATCATCGGCAAGATAAACGAGTGCAAAGAGAAGTACGGGCCTGAATCAATCTTGGTCATGACGGGGACGGGCCGCGAGTCGACGCAGTTCTACAACCTGCTCGCTTTCATGGCGATTGGCACGCCGAACTCCTGCTATACGCAGTCCGGCTGGTCGTGCTACGGCCCTCGCGCTTCGGTCATGGGCTATCTCGCCGGAGGCGGTTACCCCGAAATCGACTACGCGCCGCGCTACCCCGACCGCTACGACCATCCTGGCTGGGAGCCGCCCAAGTACATCATGCTGTGGGGCAAAGAGCCGCTGAAGTCCAACCCGGACGGCTTCTGGGGACACGCCATCATCGACCTCATGCAGCGTGGTTCGAAGCTCATCTGCGTCGACCCACGCATCACCTGGCTGGGCACGCGTGCGGACATGGTGCTGCAGCTGCGACCGGGTACGGATGCGGCGCTCGCTTTGGGGCTGCTCAATGTAATCATCACCGAAGACCTCTACGACCACGATTTCGTGGAGAAGTGGACGTACGG
>NZ_CAKUAL010000041.1 GCF_934636505.1 uncultured Ellagibacter sp. | reverse complement strand
TCGCCGAGGACGTGTTCTCGAAGGTGGTCTCGGGCCACGGCGCGCATATCGACACCTTCGGGGAATTCGAGGTGCTGCGATTCTCCCTCGATCTGAGCTCCCGCGAGGGGAAGCGCACGATCCGCGTGGGCGAGCTCGAGCGCGATCACGACATCCGCATCATCGCTTTCGAGCGCGGTGATGGGTCGGCGAGTTCCATTCCCAACAAGGAAAGCGTTCTCTACCAGGGGGATTCGGTGCTCGCGTGCGTGCGCCACGAGCTTATCCCCATGTTCAGCAAATACATCCAGGAGTAGGGGGCTCGTCTGTCCGCATCGCACGCCGTGCCTTGCGGGCGCCGCGCCTCTTCCGTGAAAGGGCATTCATGTATGTAGTGATCAACGGCGGCGGAAAGATCGGCGCCTATCTTGCGAACGTACTTCTGAAGAGCGGCAACGAGGTCGCTGTCATCGAACAGAACCGACGCACCGCCGATCGTTTGTCGGTAGAGCTCACGGGTCGCTACCTCATCATCCACGGCGACGGCTGCGACTCGAAGTTCCAAGAGGACGCGGGCATCCGCCACGCCGACGTGTTCGTCGCCACGACCGGCCAGGACGACAGCAACCTCGTGTCGTGCGAGATTGCGCAGCGCGTGTTCAGCGTGCCCCGATGCATCGCGCGCGTGAACAGCCCGAAGAACATGCGCATCTTCCATGAGGTCGGCATCGAGAGCGTCTCTTCCACCACGCTCATCGCGAACATGATCGAAGAGGAAGCGCTTATGGGCTCGGTGAGCGTCGTGTCCTCGCTCACGCACGGCAACGTTGCGCTTTCCGAGGTCACGGTGCCGCGCATGCGCTACCACTCGAACGCCGACGGCGTGCTCGCGCGCGACATCCCCATGCCCGACGGTAGCCTGATCGTCGCCGTTGACACCGCCGACGACGTCGAGGTGGTGCGCCATGACACCGTGCTGCACCCTGGGGACAAGGCGGTCGTCGTCGCCGACACCGAAGCGCTCGACCGCGTGCGCGCTTTGTTCAAGGGGCTTTAACCAGTGCGCGCTGGCGTATAGTATGCTAGCGACAAGCAAAACGGGAACGATCGACACGGGAAAGGCGAGCAAGCGCAATGATCAACCGCTACACGCGTCCTGAGATGGGCGCCATCTGGGAGCTTCGCAACAAGTTCTCCATCTGGAAGGAAATCGAGATTCTGGCGTGCGAGGCGCAGGCTGAGCTGGGGAAAGCCGGCATCACGAAAGAAGAGGCGAAGTGGATTCGCGACCACGCCGACTTCACCGTCGAGCGCATCGACGAGATCGAGAAGGTCACCAACCACGATGTCATCGCCTTCACCACCAACATGGCCGAGTACATCGATGCCGACGTGCCGGAGGGCGAGGAGAAGCCCTCGCGCTGGGTGCACTACGGCATGACCAGCAGCGACTTGGGAGACACGGCGCTTTCCTACCAGATCACCCAGGCAATCGACATCATCTTGGCCGACGTGAAGCAGCTTGGCGAGACGTGCAAGCGCCGCGCCTTCGAGTTCCAGAACACGCTGTGCGTGGGCCGCACCCACGGCATCCATGCCGAGCCGATGACCTTCGGCATGAAGTTCGGCAGCTGGGCATGGGCTTTGAAGCGCGCTCAGACGCGTCTCGAGCGGGCACGCGAAGTTGCCGCGACGGGCGCCATCTCGGGCGCGGTGGGCACGTATTCTTCTATCGACCCCTTCGTCGAGCAGTACGTATGCGAGAAACTGGGACTTACGCCTGACCCGCTTTCGACCCAGGTGCTCGCGCGCGACCGCCACGCGCAGGTCATGTGCGCGCTCGCATGCGCCGCGGCGACGCTCGAGTCGATCGCGATGCAGGTGCGCCTGCTTCAGCAGTCCGACGTGATCGAGGCGGAGGAGCCGTTCAAGAAGGGCCAGAAGGGCTCCTCGGCCATGCCCCACAAGCGCAACCCCATCACCGCCGAGCGCGTCTGCGGCCTCGCGCGCGTGGTGAAGGCGAACGCCCAGGTGGCGCTTGACAACGTGGCGCTTTGGTACGAGCGCGATATTTCCCACTCTGGCACCGAGCGTGTCGCGCTGGCCGACTCCTTCACGGCGCTCGACTACATGTTCGGCAAGATGCAGTGGATCTTGGACGGCCTGCAGACGTACCCCGACAAGATGGAGCACAACCTGTGGCGCACCCGCGGGCTTATCTTCTCCTCAAAGGTGCTGCTCGCGCTCGTGCAGACGGGCATCACGCGCGAAGAGGCGTACGTCATCGTGCAGCGCAACGCCATGAAGGTGTGGGAGGACATCCAGAACGCCGTCGAGGGGCCGACGTATCGCGAGCGCCTGGAGGCCGACCCCGAGGCGAAGCTTACGAAGGAAACGCTCGACGAGATTTTCGATCCGTGGGATTTCCTCACACGCAAAGACGAGGTCTTCAAGCGCCTTGAAGGTCTGGAGTTCTAGCCGCTTGCTGGTTGGGACTCTGGCTGCTTGAGTTTCGGCTCGGAGATCGTCTTGCGGCGGCTGTCTCGCCGTCTGTCTTTCAAGGCCCTGAAATCCGCTTGGGTTTCAGGGCCTTTTCTTGCGTTTAATGCCTGCGATATGGCGTTTTCTAGCTGATAATCTCCACGCCGGGAATTTCGATTGCGCGCGTCTCTTTGAGGATCTCCTCGTTACCGGCGACGGCCGCGGACCCGTCTCGCCTGATGAAGAGGGCGGCGGCGTCGGTCTGCTCGCGGATAAACGCCGCAGCTCGGTCGCATCCCATGACGACAAGCGCCGTAGACAGGCCGTCTCCCTCTACCGACGTGCGCGAAAGCACCGTGGCGCTCGCGAGGTCGCTTTCGCAGGGGTGTCCCGTTTTCCGGTCGAGGATGTGGTGGTGGACCGCCCCGGTTGCTTTATCGAGAAAGCAGCGCTCGTAGATTCCGCTCGTCACCACGGACAGATCGGAGCAGGTGAGAACGCACGCGGGCTTCTCGGGCCTTCTTCCCAAATCGCGAAGCGCGCGTTTGTCGATGCCGTGCGGCGATCGCGCGATGGCCTCGTTCTCGATCCGCTTTCTCTCCTGGTCGCGATGGAAGTCGGGCGAGCGCACCCCGATGTTCCACGGCCTGTCGTGAGGGGAGCGCCCCATGGTCACAACGTTTCCGCCAAGGCTTATGAACGCGTCGCGCACGCCCTGGTCGACCAGCAAATCGCGCACGCGATCGGCGATGTAGCCCTTCGCGATGCCCCCAAGCGTTATCTCGGCTTCGGGGTCGGTGACGATGACGGTGTCCTCGGTCGCATCGACTCGCTGCCATCCTACACGGCGAAGCGCTCGAGCAACGTCGCTCTCCGAGGGAACGTGGGACGTGTGAAAATTCCAAAGGCGGGCGAGCGGCGCGAGCGTGATATCGAAAAGACCGCCCGACTTCGAGCAGTACCGAAGCGCCTCGCGAACGAGCGCCGCCGTCTCCCGATCGACTTTCGTGCGCCTGCCCTTCGCGTGGTTCACGGCCCAGATATCGCTTCCAGGTAAGGTGTGGCTGAAAAGCCGCTCGTATCGCGTGCAGAGGGAAACAACCTGGTCAAGTTCGCATTCGGTTGTGCGCGCTTTCACGAAGCACTCGGTGTCGAATGCATGGAACCATCGTTCGCGCCACTGGATCTCCTCGGGGTGGGGCGCGTCTGCCGAAGAAGGTTGGAGCGCCCACGCTGAGGAAGGGGAGGGCGCGTCTGCCGAGGAAGGGCGGGGTGCGCACTGACTTTCGTTCGGGCCGGTATTCGAGCTGCTTGCGTAATCGTTCACAGGTGTTCCTTGCAATCAGGCGTGAAATGTATCAAAAAAAAGTTATACATGGCTTACCTATATAAGTCAACTATGGTAAACTCTCGCGTCGACAGAGGTGACAAAAAAGTGATTGTCCCGAGATGAGCCCACAGAAAGGCTGGGGAACATATGGAGAAGCAAAAGGTGCAGACGGTTAAGCCATGGGAAGCTGCGGCGCGGGTCGGCGTTGCGACAGTGCTCGCGGCGGGCATGGCGGGCACGCCCGTGGCGGCATTTGCCGATGGGGAAACGGAAGGCGATGGTGGAATTCAGCCGCTGAGCGCAAGCGACGGATATTACTACATCGACGACAGCTCTTACGGGTTGTCGTATTATCTTGGCCAGGCAGTGTCAAGCGGGTACACAAAAGTCCACGTCGGAACCAGCTTTTCTGATTCGGGAACGGTGACCATCCCCTCGTCGCTCACTGAAATCGCCGGCTATTCCGAGGGCTTTTTCGGCCAGGGGCCGAAGGTGGTCAGCATCGGGTATGTGGGCGCGCTCTCCTTCGTCATCCCCTCAGGCAGCGACGTTTCAATCGACCGCGTGAACTTCTATTCGAAATCCGATGACGGCGGCGCGACGGTTACCGTCGATGCGGGCGCGAAGGTGAAGTTCTCCAACTGTTCGTTCTCCAAAACACCTGTGGTGAACGGCGAGGCGATCTTCGAGGACTGCACGTTCGCGACCGGCAAGATCGAGAACAACGGCACGGCTACCTACACCGGGTCGACGCAAGAGCCCGAAAACATCAGCAAGCCCGTTGAAACCTACCAGTCGCTTTCGCTCGTTTTTGCAGGCGATAAGGCGTTTTCCCCTGCGGTTGAGGGAAGCTCGGTCGACCAGAAGCTTGCGTTTAGCGTGGCGGGAACGAAGGCGGCAGACGCGAAGTTCAAGGTGAACGTCGTCGACGCCGAGGGCAAAGACGTGACAGGCCTTTCCGCGACGGTCGAGGGCGGCCAGGTGTCGCTTTCGGGCACGGCTCCCGCGGCTGGCATCTATCAGGTGAAGCTCACCGCTGAGGCGGTAAAGGACGACGGTTCGACCGATTCCGCCACCGAAATGCTCTCCTTCGAGGTCCAGCAGCAGATCCAGGTCCGCCTTTCCGGCAAGCTGCAGTGCTTCGTCGTCGATGGCACGAGCATGATGAGCCTCGACCACGATGGCATCGCCCTCGCGTCGGCTGGCGGCGGCGCAAGCGGTGGCAGCAGCTCGTCCGAGAACAACCGGCTCGATGTCGAGGTGAAGGAAGGCGAAGGCGAATGGACGGCCTGGAACGACTGGGCGAAAAACGACGGTGAACGCCAGGACAAGGTCAGCGTCTCCATTTCCCCTGAAGGCAGCGGCATGGCAGCGAAGGTGACGATGGGCTCGGTCTTCATCACGGGCACTCCCGCGAAATCAGGCACCTATCAGGTCGTTGCCACGGTGACCTCAGGCGCCCGCACGGAGCAGAGCAATGCGGTCGAGATGCGCATCTACGACAACGACAAGACGCTCGCCGAGCGCATCGCCGGCCTTCCCGAGGGCACGGCATCGTGGGATATGGAGCCCTACACCATCGCCGAGACGGGCAACGCGACCGTCCCCACCACGCTGACCGACATCTACGGCTCGCACGAGTCCGGCACGTACGGCACCATCGGCAAGGGCGAGAACGGGAACTTCGGCACCGAAACGCTCACCATCCCTGCCGGCGCCGATGTTACGCTGCACAACATGAAGGTGCTCTCCAGCGTGAAGATCGTCGTCGAGAAGGGCGCGAAACTCACCCTCGACGATTCCGTGGCGTACGGAACGGTCGAGGTGAATGGCGGCACGGTTTCCGCGGAGAACTCGTCGTCGTTTGTGGGCCAGATTGTGCTCAATGACGGCTCTACGCTCAAAGACGCCACGATCGTTTCGCACACTAACTTCCTCTCCGATGGAAACTACCAGGTCGAAGCACCCGAAGCGCCTGTTGTGGTGAACGGGAACGTCACGTTCGAGGGCGCGAACTCGATCACCGGTTGCAACATCACGTCGGGCAGCGATGCCCAGTCAGCCCTCGTGGTGGCCAAGGGCGCGACGGTGACCATCCCAGCGGGCTCGTCGCTTGTCGCCACGGGCGGCTCGGTCGACACGACCGGCGGTAACGGCGGCGCGGGCGTGAAGCTCGACGGAGGCTCCATCGTCGGCGAGGGCTCGCTGACTGCCACGGGCGGATCGGTCGGCTTGGGCCTTGGCAATGGCGGTGCGGGCATCGGCGGCCAGGGCAAGGTCGGCGTTGCGACCGTCGTGGCGACGGGCGGCAACGTTCCTGCGGCGGGCGAAGGCTCGATAGGCGGCCCCTCCAAGTACAAGGCGGGCGATGGCGTGGCGGCCGACGTTGCGGTGTCCCAGAAGTCGGACATCACCGTCGTGGGTGGCCAGGGTGCGACTCCCGGCAGCTCGGAGGTCGCGAAAACCTACGACCCCGATGCGGAAGGCTCCGACCCCGCCCCCTCGATCGAGAAGCGTTTCAGCGATGTTGACCCGAATGCGTGGTATGCGCCCGGCGTGAAGAAAGTCGCTGATGCCGGCCTTATGCGCGGATACAGCGAGGTGTCGCTGTTCGGCGTCGGCGCGTCGCTCACGCGCTCCGAGCTCGCGATGGTGCTCTGGCGCTATTCCGAGCCGACCGCCGAAGGCTCCTATGATGCAAGCGCTGCCAAAAACGAAACCTCGCTTCCCGACGTTCGCGACGGCGTGTGGTACACGGGCGCGGTGAACTGGGCGGTTGCGAACGGCGTCATGAACGGCTACGCCGATGAGACGGGCGCGCGCACGACGTTCGGGCCGGATGACGCGGTGACGATGGAACAGCTCCTTCAGATTCTCGCTAACCTGAAGGGGGTATCCAATGCCGATGAAGCGGCGCTTTCGTCTCTCATCGATGCCGAGAGCATTTCCCCTTGGGCGAGATTCGCTGCGGCATGGGCGATTCAACAGGGCGTGGTCAGCGGGTACGAGCTGCCCGACGGCACGCATCAGCTCGCCCCGGGCGAGCGTATCGCGCGCGAACGCGTTGCCGTGGTGCTCTCGAATGCACTCGAGAAGGGCATTCTGTAGGAACCTACGGTAAGAAGAGCGTGCGCGGCTGGAGGGCTGCTAAACCGGTTCCCAGACGCGCACGCAGCAGTACTGCTGCGATTCGCCCTGAAGCGTGGTGTTGTCGATGTTCGAGTACGTGACGACGCGCTTGACCGAGCCGGTCGACGCCAGGTAGTCGCCGAAGCTCGGTGCGCCCGACTTCACCTCCAGCATGAAATACTGCTTGCTCTCGGGGCTGAACCCGCACACGTTGTACGAGTCCTTCGCGATGATCCACCCACCGCACCATGCGGGCGGGGCGGTGGGGGTCACGCCATGACGGAACCACGGAACCAGGCTGTACGAGGCGTTGCCCTGCGCGTCGGTGCCGGGCTGCACGGTGCTTGCGGGAATGTATGTTCCCAGGTTGGCGATGCCTTCGCCGAAATTGTAGATTGCTTCGAACGAGAACATGAACCCCGTGTCGCCGTAACCCGCTTCGAGTGGCTTCATCGAAGAGGGAAGCACGAGGGAGTCGACCACGCTTGCGGATTGCGCGTCGATGCGCGTGAGCTGGTAGCGCGACGAGGATGCCGCGGCGCGCGGGGTGATGACGACGGAGTCGCCCGTCGCATAGGGCGGTGTGCACATACGACCTTTCGAGGTGTAGGCTTCCTCGGTGTCGCTCGAGCCGAAACGTGCTCTCATTAGGCGTGACGCTTCCTTGCTCGCCGATCCGTCCTTCTTGGGGAGAACCTGCCAGAAGGCGTATCCGCTCGATGCGGCGAGCGTCGGGGTCTCCCAATCGGCGCCGCCTTCTTCGGCCAGCGCCGCCGTCCCGAGTTCCCCATTCGAAAGCGCTGCGCTGTAGATTCGCCAGGTGCCGTCGAGAATGTTCGCCTCGGTCCACACGATGCCGGTCGCACACGCGCGCACATCGTAGATTTCGAAACCTTCTTCTTGGCCTTTCGCCTGGGAAATCGCCGTGGTCTGGTTGCCCGACGAAAGGGAGAGCAACACCACCTTCGTAAGCGGCTTCGAGCCGTCGGTGGGCACGAGGCACGCCGCGACGGAATCGTCGCTTGCCCAGACGAGCGTTCCGTAGGGGAGCTCGTAGGTTCCTGAAAGCCCGAGCGCGGTGCTTGAATCCTCGATTTCGGTGAAGTCGCCCGGCGTCGCGGCGGAGCACGACGTGACGGCGTCCTTAGAGACGGTCAGCGTGTTGAAGGTGGGCTCGTTCGCCTTCGAGGCGGCGTTCACTCCCACGCCGATGCCCCCGCCGACAACGGCAAGGGCTCCGATGCCGATCGCGCCGTAAAGGAAGTGCCGTCGGGTGAGGAGGACCTGCCCACCGCCTGGGGCGGGAACCTTGATGCCCTGCTCTGAGCGCCCTTCGGCGACGCGGACTGTCGGCGCGTGCGTTGCATGCGCCGCACGCGGGCGATAGCTCGCAGAAGTGCCCCGCCGCGTGCTTTGGCGAGGGCTTCTTTGCGCGTGCGTGCTGTTTTTTCCTGGAGTGGGTCTTTTCGTTGGCATGGTGGTAATTGTGTCATTTCGCCTACGCCTCGCGCGAGAATACGCCCAATTGCTACAATAAACCCAAAGACGAATCTGACGGTCCGCCGTGGGCTTTAAGCCTTGCGCGCTCCGCCGGCCTCGTGCATGGACCATGCGCGCAGGAAAATCCCATGTTAGGAGACGTCAATGAACAACGAAACCCGACGCATTCTTCTTGTAGAAGACGAAAAGGCGATCCGCGATGCGGTCGCTGCTTATCTCGAGCGCGAAAACTACTGGGTAACCGCCGTGGGCGACGGCCAGGAGGCGCTTGAGGAATTCCAGAAGCATCATTTCGACCTGGTCGTTCTCGACCTTATGCTCCCACGCGTTCCCGGCGAGCGCGTCTGCCGCGCCATCCGCGACAACTCCGATGTGCCCATCATCATGCTCACCGCGAAGGGCGAGGTGGAAGACCGCATCATCGGGCTTGAGCTGGGCGCCGACGATTACCTGGTGAAGCCCTTCAGCCCCCGCGAGCTCGTCGCGCGCGTGCGCGCCCTGCTCCGCCGCGTGCACGCCGACTCCGAGCCGCAGCGCGAAGTGCTCGAGTTCGGCGACCTCACGATCGACGTTTCCGGTCACAAGGTTCTCGTGAAGGGCGAGGAAGTCGACCTCACGGCCTCCGAGTTCAAGCTGCTCACCACGCTTTCCCGTTATCCGGGCCGCGTGTACTCTCGCATGGAGCTGGTGGAAAAGGTGCTCGGCTACGACTTCGAGGGCTACGAGCGCACCATCGACTCGCACGTGAAGAACCTGCGCGCGAAGATCGGCGACAATCCGCGCAACCCGAAGTGGCTGCACACCGTCCACGGCGTGGGGTATCGTTTCGAGGACCCCACGAAATCCGGCAAATAGCCTGCGGGTGACCCGTGAGCGAAACGAACCGAGCACATAACGGCTCGGCGTCCGAAGAGACGTCGAGCCCCTCTGCGAATGCGGGCGGCGGGGCTGCCCGCATTCGCGTCATGCCCGACTCTTCCGAGGAGCGGGCGTCAACGGGCGAGCCCCATCAGGGAAAGCTCGCGCGAAAGGAGCGCCGCCGCAAGTTCGGCTGGACGAGCCTTTCCTACACCGCGCGCGTCACCTTGGCGTTCGCGCTCATCGCCGCGATGACCGGCCTTGTCGCCATCGGCGTCATCTCGTTTGTGTGGGAGCAGCATTTCCAAACCTACACCGCGTCCAACATGGAGACCCTCGCGGAGACGACCGCCAGCCGCATCGAGGAGCGCATGGAGGCCGACAGCGCGCTCACCATCAAGAGCGCTGCGGCACTCATGCCCGTCGAGGCCGCGCTCGAGGTCACGCCGGGCATCGCCATCAAGGTCGTCGACGAGAACGACGTCACCGTCTTCGATTCCTCGAACCGCATCAACGGCATCCCGAACGCCACGAGCTCCTTCGAGCCGAAGGACGCCTCGAAGGTCGCGCTCGCCAAGATCGTGGTCGACGACAAGGTCGTCGGCTCCGTACGCATCTGGGTCTACGGGTCGGATACGCTTATGCGCGGCCCCGACCAGGAGTTCCGCGAGAATTCCTACCAGGCTATGCTTTTCGCGTCGCTCGTGGCCATCGTGCTCGCGTCGTGCATCGGCTTTTTGTTCGCGCGCAATCTGGTGGCTCCCATCAACCGCATGACGAAGACGGCCCGCGCCATTAAGGAAGGCGACCTCTCAGCGCGCACCGAGCTTCACGGCGAGGACGAGATCGCCCGCCTGGGCGAGACCTTCGACGAGATGGCGGAGTCGGTCGAGAAGGACCGCGAGCTGGAGCGCCGTCTCACAACCGACGTCGCCCACGAGCTGCGCACGCCGCTTATGGCCATCCAGTCCACCGTCGAGGCGATGGTCGACGGCGTGTTCGAGGCCGATGCCGAGCGCCTCGAGACCGTGAACTCCGAGGTGCAGCGCTTAAGTCGCCTGGTTGACGCGCTCTTGAAGCTCTCCCGCCTGGAAAACCGCGCCACCCCCATGAAAGAGGAAGTGGTTGATGTGGGCGAGCTCATCCAGAGCATCGTCTCCACGCACGAGGCGTTCGTTGCCGACTCGGGGCTCACGTTCGAGTACCGCGCCGAGAAAGGCGTGCTCGTCGTGGGCGATCCCGACATGATTCGCCAGGCCACAGCCAACCTCATCTCGAACGCGGTGCGCTACACCCCCGAAGGCGGGCATGTGTCGGTCACCGTGTCGAAGGGCGACATCATGGCCTCGATCGCCGTGCGCGACACCGGCATCGGGCTTTCCCCCGAGGAGGCGAAGATGGTCTTCTCGCGCTTCTGGAGGGCGGACGCCGGGCGCAACCGCGCGAGCGGCGGCTTAGGTATCGGGCTTGCGGTCGTGAAGGAAATCGTCGACCGCCATGGCGGCTGGGTGCAGGTCGAGGGCGAGAAGGGCAAGGGCGCCTGCTTCACGCTCCATTTCCCCCTCTACGACGAGCAGCGCACGCGCACCAACGACAAGCGCGAGCAGCAAAGGCAGCGCCAGCAGCAAAAGCAGCAGCACCGCCAGCAGTTGCTCTCGGGCGCCCGCCAGCAACGCTCGGCCGAAGGAAAATCCGCTTCCAATCGCAAAAAGTAAGGCAGTGCGCGATAATGGGTCGCGACTCATTATCGCTTGTCGGCGCACGGGGCACTTGCTCGTACGCCGCATATTCGCAACGAGGTTTTGAAAGGACCTGAAATCATGAGCGTGATCGACATCGAACCCGATGCGCAAGGCAAAGTTCGCGACCTCTACGATCTGGGCGACCGTCTTCTGGTCGTCGCTTCCGACCGTATCTCCGCGTTCGACTACATTCTCGAGGACGAGATTCCTCATAAGGGCCAGGTGCTCACGCAGCTTTCGTGCTTCTGGTTCAAACTGCTCGACGGCGTAATCGAGAATCATCTCATCTCCGCCGACGTTGCCGACCTGCCGGAGCGCTTCAAGCCCTATGCTGATGCGCTGGAAGGGCGGTTCATGCTGGTCAAGAAGGCCGACATGTATCCCATCGAGTGCATCGTGCGCGGGTATCTCGCGGGCAGCGGCCTTAAGGAGTACCAGGCGCAGGGCACGGTCTGCGGCATCGAGCTGCCCGGCGGCCTTGTGAACTCCTCCAAGCTCGAGACGCCCATCTTCACGCCTTCCACCAAGGCCGAAATCGGCGACCATGACGAGAACATCAGCTTCGAGCGCTGCGCCGAGATCATCGGCGACGAGGCGGCGGCCGAGCTGCGCGATGCGGCCATCAAGGTGTACACCGCCGCGCGCGACCACGCAGCCGACCACGGCATCATCATCGCCGACACCAAGTTCGAGTTCGGTCGCGTTGACGGTCGCCTCATCTTGGCCGACGAAGTCCTCACCCCCGACTCCTCGCGCTTCTGGCCAGGCGACGAATACGAGCCCGGTAAAAGCCAGTCGAGCTTCGACAAGCAGTACGTCCGCGATTGGCTCACCGCCCATTGGGACAAGGAGTCCGGCACCAAGCCGCCCCGTCTTCCCGAGGACGTCATCAAGCGCACGAGCGAGAAGTACATCGAGGCTTACGAGAAGATCACGGGCGAGAAGTTCCCGTTCGCATAGGGAGCCTCCCCGGTCCGCGCCGGCAGGCGGGCATTCCCGGCGGAGCGCGCTGCCTTAAGGGGCCTTCCCGCTTTTGAAGTAAGTGTCCACGAGAAAGAACCATCGCATGTCACAACGTAACTACATGAACGACCGCTACCAGGACGAGGGCCCTAAGGGTGCGACGCGCAAGAGCGCGGCCTCGGCGAAGCCGAAGTCGAAAGCTGCCGCCTCGGTGCATATCCAGTCCTCGACGAAGACCCCTCAGGAGAGAAAAGCGGAGCAGAAGGCTCGCCGCAAGGCCGAGCGCGCCAAGCAAAACGAGCTCGATCGCAAGTACTACAATCCGCCCACAGCGGAATACAAGCGCCTGCGCCGCCTTTGGTGGGTCGTCCTGATCGCCGCGGTGATCATGGTCGCGCTGTCGTGGTTCGCCCGCTCGTGGGAGCCTGCGTGGATCAGCTACGTCACGCTCGGCTCGTCCTACGTGCTCATCATCCTTGCGTTCTACCTCGACTTCTCGAAGATCCGCAAGTGCCGCCGCAAGTACCAGATGGAAATGGAATCCCAGAATACCAAGGAAAGCCGCCGCGCCGAGAAGGCGAAACGCGCAGCCGAGCGCGAGGCGGAAAAGCAGAAGGAAGACGCTGCTGCGGAGGTTGCCGAGGAGCAGATCAAGCCCAAGCGTGGCCTGTTCGGCCGCAAGAAGGTCGACGCCGCCGAAGCTGCGAAGCCGGCCGATGCCGCTTCTGCTGCAAAGCCTGCCGACAAGTAATCGCCTGCCACCCTGGAAAGGATCATCATGGTTTCGCGTGTATACGTGGAGAAGAAGCCCGGCTTCGATGTCGAAGCGCAACAGCTGCTCGCCGAGCTGCACACCGCCGTCCCCGAGGGGCTTGCGAAGGCGGCTCGCCTGCGCCTGATCAACTGCTACGACGTCGAGGGCATCGACGAGGAGCTTTTCGGGCGTTGCATCCCCACGGTGTTCTCCGAGCCGCAGGTCGACGATGCCTCGCGCAAGTTTCCCGTTGCGGGCGTCGAATTCTCGGACAAGACCGCCAAGCAGCTCGCCGCGGAGGGGGCGGACATCTCCGGAATCGCCGCAGCTCCCGCCAATGTGCACGCGTTCGCCGTCGAAGCGCTGCCCGGCCAGTTCGACCAGCGCGCCGACTCCGCGTCGCAGTGTATCCAGTTCATCAGCCAGGGCGAGCGTCCCGACGTCGCCTTCACGCAGGTCTACGTCATCGAGGGCGAGTGCACTGACGATGCGCTCGCTGCGGTGAAGCACTACGTCATCAACCCGGTCGAGACGCGCGAGGCGTGCCTCGTTGCGCGCGAAACGCTCCAGATCGCCCACCCGACGCCCAAGCCCGTCGAGGTCATCGAGGGTTTCCTCGATTTGGACGAGGCGGGTCTTTCCCGGTTCATCGAGGAGCGCGGTTTGGCGATGGACCTTGCTGACATCGCGTTTTGCCAGCAGTATTTCGCGGGCGAGAAGCGCTGCCCGACCATCACCGAGATCAAGATGATCGATACCTACTGGTCGGACCACTGCCGCCATACCACGTTCGGCACCGAGCTCACCAACGTCGTGATCGACGACGAGCAGGTGCGCGAGACTTATGAGCGCTACCTTAAGCTGCGCCATGAGCTCGGCCGCGACGAGAAGCCCATCTGCCTTATGGACATGGGCACCATCGGCGCGAAGTGGCTGAAATCCCAAGGCATCCTGACCGGCCTCGACGAGTCCGAGGAAATCAACGCCTGCACGGTGAAGTGCACGGTCGACGTCGACGGCAAGGACGAGGATTGGCTCTACCTCTTCAAGAACGAGACGCACAACCATCCCACCGAAATCGAGCCGTTCGGCGGCGCGGCCACGTGCCTGGGAGGCGCTATCCGCGACCCGCTTTCGGGACGCAGCTACGTGTACCAGGCCATGCGCGTCACCGGTGCGGGCGATCCCACGGTTCCCGTGTCGGAAACGCTTGAAGGCAAGCTTCCGCAGCGCAAGCTCGTGACGACGGCTGCCGCCGGCTACTCGTCCTACGGCAACCAAATCGGCCTGGCCACAGGCTCTGTCCACGAGCTGTATCATCCGGGCTATGTCGCCAAGCGCATGGAGATCGGCGCCGTCGTCGCGGCGACCCCGGCCGACCACGTACGTCGCGAGAAGCCCGAGCCGGGCGACGTCATCGTTCTTTTGGGCGGGCGCACCGGCCGCGATGGCATCGGCGGCGCGACCGGTTCCTCGAAGGCGCACAACTTGGAAAGCCTCGAGCACTGCGGTGCCGAGGTGCAGAAGGGCAACGCTCCCGTCGAGCGCAAGCTTCAAAGGCTGTTCCGCCGCGGCGAGGCCTGCCGCCTCATCAAGCGCTGCAACGACTTCGGCGCGGGTGGCGTGTCGGTTGCCCTGGGCGAGATCGCCGACGGCCTGAGCATCAATCTCAATAAGGTCCCGAAGAAATACGACGGCCTTGACGGCACTGAGCTCGCCATCTCGGAGAGCCAGGAGCGCATGGCTTGCGCCATCGCCGCCGCTGATGTGGAAGAGTTCCTCGGGTATGCCAAGGAGGAGAACCTCGAAGCCACGGTGATCGCCGAGGTCGTCGCCGAGCCGCGCGTGCGCATCTTCTGGAACGACGAGGCCATCGTCGACGTGAGCCGCGAGTTTTTGGCATCGAACGGTGCCCCGAAGCATCAGGACGTTCACATCGAGGCGGGCAGCGCCTACGAGCGCACCTGGGCGGGCGACACGTTCGCCGAGCGCATGGAATCGCTTGTGAGCGACTTGAACGTCTGCTCCAACAAGGGTCTCTCCGAGCGCTTCGATTCCACGATCGGCGCGGCTACCGTGCTCATGCCGTTCGGTGGAAAATACCAGCTCACGCCCGCGCTCGCCATGGTGGCGAAGCTGCCGGTCGACGGCGAGACCACGACGTGCTCCGGCATGGCGTGGGGCTTCAACCCCTATCTCACCGAGAAGAATCAGTTCGTCGGCTCCTACATCGCCGTCGTCGAGAGCGTTTCGCGCCTGGTGGCAACAGGCTTCAAGCGCGAGGACATGTACCTTACGTTCCAGGAATACTTCGAGCGCCTGCGCAACGAGCCTGCTCGCTGGGGCAAGCCCGCGGCTGCCGTTCTCGGTGCGCTTCAGGCGCAGCTCGATCTGGGGCTGGGCTCGATCGGAGGAAAAGACTCCATGTCGGGCTCGTTCGAGGACCTCGATGTTCCCCCGACGCTCGTGTCCTTCGCCACTGCGGTCGGCAAGGTCGATCGCGTGACGAGCCCTGAGTTCAAGGGCGCTGGCCACAGGGTCGCGCTCATCGCTCCGCGCTGCTACGACGCCGATGATGTGGCGCCCGCTGCCGAGGACGAGCTTGCGGCGATCGCCGCGGTCGAGGGCCTTATCGGCGAAGGTGCAGCCCTTGCCGTGTCGACGCCTGGTTACGGTTGCGCGGCGGAGTCGCTGTTCAAGATGTGCGTCGGCAACGGAATCGGTGTGACGCTCGAAGACGCCGACGCCGATGCGCTCTTCACCCCCGCATACGGCAGCTTCATCGTCGAGCTCGCCGACGATGCGGTGCTTCCCGAGGCGACCGAGTGCCTCGACGTCGCCCTTCTCGGCACGACGACCGAGGACTACGTGCTCTCGGTTGCGGGCGAGGCGGTCGATCTGGCTCGCTTGCAGGATAGGTGGGAAGGCGCGATCGAGTCGGTGTTCCCGTATCGCAGCGCTGCTGCCCAATCGGAATCCAGTGCCGCCGACGTTGCGCCCATCACCTGCGACGACAAGTTGCCGCTCGTGTACAGCGGCTCGATTGCGAAGCCGCGCGTCATCATCCCCGTGTTCCCGGGGACGAACTGCGAGTACGACACGGCGCACGCGTTCGAGCGCGCCGGCGCCCTGCCGACCACGCTCATCGTGAACAACCTCACGCCCGATGCGGTCGCCGAGAGCATCGCCGCCCTCGCTGCCGCCATCCGCGAAAGCCAGATCGTCATGATTCCCGGCGGCTTCTCCGGCGGCGACGAGCCCGACGGCTCGGCGAAGTTCATCACGGCGTTCTTCCGTGCTCCCGAGGTGACCGAGGCGGTGCGCGACCTGCTGCAGAACCGCGACGGCCTCATGCTCGGCATCTGCAACGGTTTTCAGGCGCTTGTCAAGCTCGGCCTTGTGCCTTATGGCGACATCGTTCCCGTGACCGATGAATGCCCGACGCTTACCTTCAACACGATCGGCCGCCATCAAAGCCGCCTCGTCCGCACGCGGGTGGCGTCGTCGCTTTCTCCGTGGCTTTCCGAGTGCAAGGTGGGGGACACTCACACCGTTGCCATCAGCCATGGTGAGGGCCGCTTTGTCGCAAGCCCCGAGCTGATCGAGAAGCTTATCGCGAACGGCCAGGTGGCGACGCAGTACGTCGATGCAGAGGGCAAGCCGTCGATGGACCTTTCGGTCAATCCCAACGGCAGCGTGTTGTCCATCGAGGGCATCACGAGTCCTGATGGTCGTGTGCTCGGCAAGATGGGCCACACCGAGCGTTCGGGCGCTGGGCTCTATCGCAATATCCCGGACTTCACGTATCAGCCGCTCATCGAAGGCGGTGTGGAGTACTTCAAGTAAGTGGCGGGCGGCGACCGATTCCAGCATGGTCGCCACTCCCCGATGGAATATGTTGAAGCGCGGGCAATCGGAGCCCGCGCTTCATTTACGTTACAATGCAAATCGCAATCAAGCTAAACGAAGGAAAAGGTGGGCGCAATGGCAATGCAGGCTGCTGAAGGCACGAGGGACTTTCTACCTGACGAGGCGGCGTTTTGGCTGCATTTTAAGGAGACGGCGTTCTCCGTTTTTGCCCGTTACGGGTACGTCCCCATCGAAACCCCGATATTCGAGCAGACCGACCTGTTCGTCCGCGGCATCGGCGAAGCGACCGACGTGGTGTCCAAGGAGATGTTCACCGCCGTGTCGGGCGAGAACCTGAAGCGCCTCATCGACGGCGGCACCATCAAGAGCAAAAGCCGCCTGTCGCTTCGCCCCGAAGGCACGGCCGGCGTCGTGCGTGCGGTGGCCCAGCATGACCTCGTTCCTCAGGGTGGTGCGCCCGCGAAATTGATGTACGCGGGCCCCATGTTCCGCGCGGAGCGCCCGCAAAAAGGACGTCAGCGCCAGTTTAACCAGGTGGGCGTGGAGTGCCTGGGCGCCGAGGAGCCGACGATCGACGCTGAGGCCATCATCATGCTCATGCGCTTCTACGAGACGATCGGCATCCCGCGCGAATCGATGCGCCTGCTCATCAACTCGATGGGGTGCGAGAAGTGCCGTCCCGCCTATCGCGAGCTTGTCCGTTCTTACATGAACGAGCATGCCGATGAACTGTGCGAGACGTGCATGACGCGCGCTGAGATCAATCCGCTGCGCGCATTCGACTGCAAGAACGAGGCTTGCGCTCATGTGATGGAGAACGCTCCGAAGATCTCCGACCATCTCTGCCCGGACTGCCGCGAGCATTACGAAGCGGTGAAGGCCTATCTTGATGCTGCTGGCGTCGCCTACGAGGAAGACTATAAGCTGGTGCGCGGCCTGGACTATTACACGCGCACCGTGTTCGAGGTCCAGGTGGACAACGGCATGGGAAGCCAGAACGCGATCGGCGGCGGTGGCCGCTACGACAAGCTCGTCGAGGAAGTGGGCGGACGCCCGACGCCGGGTCTTGGGTTCGCGCTTGGATACGAGCGCTGCGCGCTTGCACTGCAGGCAGCGGGCGTGGAGTTCCCCCGCGCTCAGCATTGCGACCTGTTCGTCGCATGCGTTGACGACTCGGTTCACGCTGAGGCGTTTTCCCTTGTGCAGGCGTTCCGCGATGCGGGGCAGTCTGCCGATATGGACCATCAGAAGCGCAGCCTGAAAAGTCAGTTCAAGCTTGCCGACAAACTGAACGCATCGATGGTCGCCATCCTTGGTCCCGATGAGCTCTCCGAGGGCAAGGTGAAGGTGCGCAATATGACGTCGCACGCGGAGCGTCTGGTCGACCTTGCTGCGATGAAGGCAATCCTTGCGAAGTTCTCCAGCGAGGGCGCCGTCCTCACGCCGGAGCAGATGGGCGAAGCGCTCACCGAGGTTGAGTAGAGCCAAGAGGGAAGAGAACTGTGGGGCGAATGCCGTAGGCGATTGTCTCATCCATTCAAGAGGCCGAGTGCTCGAGAAGCGCTCGGCCTCTTCTTATAGTAAGGATGCCACTATGAAGCGGGAAGTATCTCTGAGTGGCATAACGCTACTATATATAGTGATGCGCCGACCCCTTCGGCGGATTTCGCCACGAATGATTCTGCCCGACAGTTGCTCGGAGTGCCCAGGGACTGGGCTCGCTTGGCTAGTCGGGCTCAGGAACATTCGGTCGGCTCCCGCCCTCGCACATCGAGATGCCCCGCACTGTCTGCCAGCGCCCTTCCTGGGCTTATGGAGGGAATGTGTACGCGGCCCGAAGGGCGATAGAAGCGCGTCGCCCCAGGTCATATGGATAAAACGGCCCCGATTCGCGCGGGAACCCAGAAAAAGAAGGAAAAGCCCCTTGACCGCGGGAGGGGGTGCGCGTAATATATCTCCTTGCGCCGCGGACGGAAGGAAGCGGCGGGGCGGG
>NZ_CAKUAL010000040.1 GCF_934636505.1 uncultured Ellagibacter sp. | reverse complement strand
CGCTTCGGGCCTTAAAGACTCGCAGCGGCAAGGTGGTCATGCTCGGTGCGCTTCTGGGCGGACCTTTGGGCATGACGGGCTACCTGATCGCCATCAACAACATCGGCGCAGGCTATACCGCGATTATCTCCGCATTCTATCCAGCGTTTGGCACGTTCATGGCGTTTATCCTGTTGAAGGAGCGCATGAGGCCGCGTCAACTCGTCGCGCTCGCCTGTGCGCTCGCGGGCGTCATGGTGATGGGTTATGCCACTTCGGGCGATTCGACGGTCGGGAATGCGGCGCTCGGCTTGGGCGGCGCGATTGTGTGCGTCGTCGGATGGGGCAGCGAGGCGGTGCTGTGCGCTTGGGGCATGCGCGACGACGCGGTCGACAACGAGACGGCGCTCCAGATTCGCGAGACGACTTCCGCCCTCGTGTATGCCGTGGTGGTGCTGCCTGCGTTTGGCGCCTGGGCGTTCACGGCGAGCGCGCTGCCGTCGATTTCCACGGCTGTCGTGGTGCTTTCCGGCCTTGCGGGCGCGGCGTCGTACCTGTTCTACTACAAGGGTATCGCGACCATCGGTGCGGCGCGGTGCATGGCGCTCAACATCACGTATTCTGCCTGGGCTGTTGTGTTCGGGCTCGTGCTTTTGGGGAGTGTACCGACCGTCGTGCAGATCGTGTGCTGCCTGGTCATCATGGCGGGGACGGTGCTTGCGGCATGCGACTGGGACGAGCTTTTCGGTCACAAGAAGACCCCTCTGCCCGAGGACGCATCGTAAGCGACGGGCGAGGCCGCGCGGCGGGGCGCGTGTTGTCTTCGGAAGCGCGGTTGCGCGGCTCGGGGCCTTCGGCTCCCGACCCTCTCGACTCTTTGGCCCCGACCCTCCGGTCCGCCACTAACCGACCGCCCGCACAACCCGCGCAACCCCAGGTCCGCCACCAACCAGCCGCCCGCGCAACTCGCCCGACCCGCCCGACCCGCCCGACCCCAGGTCCGCCACCAACCGACCCGCTTCCGTCTTCTCCGATATCTCTCTTTCGTGGACAAAAATCGGCGATATGTGAGTCTTCCTACTCCAAGGAGAAGACGCGTTCAGAAGGTGAGAAGCTGTGACCTGGTCTTTTGCGGAAACGCCGCGGCCCTCTCGATCGGCCAGCTCGAAAATGGCTCACATATCGGCGATTTTTGTCCACGAGGGTGGTCTTTCGCGCGGAAAGGATAGCGCTCACGTGCTTGAGCCCTATCAAAAAGGCGAAACAGCCCCCACTCAGCTTTCCTTCTGCTCCTTCAGCCCGTTCCTTAGGCGCCTCCTGTATGCCCCCTGTAGCGTCCGCCATGCAGTTCCCCGTACTCTCTTCTTTTCTCGGCGTATTTTCTACATGACATCCACTGTTTCCTGGCAATTATCTGGCAGATCCTCGAGGGAAATTCGGCGGGCATTGTCATATTCCTAACTGAAATCTGACAGAATATAACACCAGGTAATGAGCAAGAAAATAGTACTGGAAATCATACTGTGCGGCTGCTATGGTTCTGCCTATGACGATTTTCTTCGATGGCATATCGGCACTGGATTGCTACCGCGTGATTAGCTTATCGCGGGCGTCTGTCGGCGCGTCGAAGCGTTACGCTCGAGAGTTTGCGGCAAGCTCGCCAGATGAGGCAAGCTTGAAAGCTGCTCGGAAATCGTTTCCAAGTCTCGCTTCGCCTCGCCTTCTCGTAAGCGAACCGTCGAAGCGTTGCCGGATTCGGGGTGTTAAGTGTCGCGTCCTTGGGTCGCCTATTCCAAACGGAGCTTTTGTCTCCTTGGGTTGTGGCTTGTATGCGTGTTCGCCGTCGTTTGCATTTGTCCGCTCAGCGGTTGAACTCGACTTCGCTGAGCTGGTCCTGCTGGGTTACGAGATAACGGGCAGCTATCGCTTGGATTCGAACTCTGAACAGGGATTCTTCTCGTCGCCGCCGCTTGTGACCCATTCGGCACTGCTCTCGATTTCCTCCCAAGGCTGCCTGTTTGGTGCGAATAAGGCGAGAAACGCTTTGCGGTTTGTTTCTTCGGGATCCGCCTCGCCGATGGAAACAGTTCTCGCTACGTTGCTTTCAATGCCGAAGGCGAAGGGCGGATACGGATTGCCGTTGCCTCAGCTTAATGCAACGATCGAAGTTCCAAAGGGGGATTGGAGGGTTGCGTACGGACGGCAATTCAGGTGCGATTTGCTATGGCCGACAGCGAGTCTTTGCGTCGAGTACGATAGCGACATGTTTCACACTGGTTCGCAGAAGATCGCACGCGATGCGAGACGGCGAAACGCGCTCGCGTCCCTTGGCCTCACGGTTATCACGGCTACAAAGAGCCAGGTGACAAACATTTCTGGATTGGATCAGCTTGCATCTCAGGTGGCGAGGGGAATTGGCGTGCGATTGCGCATGGAGCGGGTAAATCGTAAGGCTCAGCGGGCGCTTCTCGACTGCGCGGTGGGTGGCTCGCGGTCCTCTCGGCGAGCGTCGCGAATTTCGCAATAGGCAGCTTCATCCTCGGCTGCTATTGCGTGTTTCGGAAGGATGCTTTTGGGCTTTGTTCGTCATGGAACAAGACCGTTTCCGCAAAGTGCCGGTTAATGCCAATCTGGTCGCCTTCTTTCTCTCTTGGAATCGCTCCGTCGTGGACAAAAAGGGCCGATATGTGAGGACTGTCAGAAGGCTAGCTTCCTTTCAGAAAAATTGACCTGGGGAAATGTCGGCAGATGTGTGAGCGAGCGGTTACCTTCGGAATCGAGGACTCACATATCGGCATTTTTTGTCCCTCGCTACCTCGTTTTCCGAGAAGAAAGGTGAGAAGAAGGGTGGTCGGCAGTTCTGGCTATGGTGGTCCTTGATAAGCCACGAACCAGGACGCGCCTTCTTTCTCTGGCGGGTAACGGTTTCGCTGCTGGCCTTTGACGCATCACAAGTCGGAAAGCCGCATGCCTTACTTCTCGAAAAGAAAGTTAGTGGGGAAAAGGGCGGGTCGGGGGGCGACGCTTCCTCTACACGGGGTATTGCGCCAGGTAGTCGGTGTGATTCTCTTCGAGATATCGATCGAGCAATCTCACGGCGTGCTGCACGCGTGGCTTTTGGCGAATGTGCTTGGGATAAAGAAACCCCACGTAGCTCATCGATTCCGGGGTCGAGAGGGGCACGAAGGCAAGGCCGTCGGTCGGCATGGCGGCATCTTCGAGCGCAAGGTGATAGCTGAACGAGTCCAGGAAAGCTACGGCGTCGTCGCGCGAATGGACGAAGCGGATGAGCATGCGCGGGCTTGCGACGCTCATTCTCACCTTCTGCAGCGGATAATCGCGAAACAGCCATTCGATCTGCTGCGCCGCTTCTCGCGAGGCGTCTGTCGCGCAGGGTGCGCCCGCCACCTCGCGTCGACGAAGGGACTCTCTTCGGGCATACGATGACGCCGCATGGCACACGACGCCCAATTGCGTGCGAAGGACGGGGTCGAACGCAAGCTCCGTGCTCGCGATGAAGTCGAGCGCGCTGTTGGCGTGAAGGTCGACAAACCCGAGGTCGGTGCCGTCCGACAGGCATGTGCGCGAGACGATTTTCTCGAAAGGCTCCTCGATATACGAGCACTGCGCGAGCAGGTCGACGTACGCCTGCGTTGCCGAGGCTATTTGCGCCGAGTAATGCGTGACGTGGATATTGAAGGGGTCCTCTTCTCGTTTATGTTCCTCGTCGGGGTTGTAAAGCGTATCGAGGAATTCCCCGTAGTCGGCAGTCACCTTCTGCGCAAACGCGAGAAAGCTTTTCCCCGTTGGCGTTAACGTGACGCCTTTGCGGCTTCGTTCGAGAAGTTTTGTCGATAGCTCGCGCTCAAGCGAGGTGATCGCCTTGTTCAGTCCCTGCTGAGACACAGCGAGTCGCTTTGCGGCGCCGTAGAACGACTCGGCGCGGGCAACCTCTTCAAAATAGCGGATCGTCTCGATGTTCATGCTCGCTCGCTCCTATACGCAACCAATCGTTGTCTAAAAGACAATTATAGGCTTCTTTCGGTTGCTGTAATTCCTTTTCATAATGAACTCAGGGTGAATGAGCGCCGTCCATTCCGCCTGCCGCAAGTTGGATACATCTTGTGTCGAGCATTTGGGATGGGACGTCGCCAAGAGGGAGAAAACGAGAGGAGCCTAATCATGACGCAAGGGGAGTCGTTCGTCTACACCTGCTGTCCTGGGTGGGGCGATCATGAATTCTGTGCGATCAAAACGATCGTCAAAGACGGCAAGATCGTGCGCACTGAAAAGCCGAGCTACACCGGCGCGGAGGCGAACGAGGGCTACATCTGCCAGAAGGGCATCATGTCGTGCCGTCAGCCGTACAATCCGAAGCGCTTGCTGCATCCGCTGAAGCGCGCGGGCGAGCGCGGCGAGGGCAAGTGGGAGGAAATCAGCTGGGACCAGGCGCTCGATGAGATTGCCGCGAAGCTTCTGCAACTGCGCGACGATTACGGCCCCGAGTCGCTCGCCATGTGGGACGTGGTGGCGTCGGTGCCGCCTTCGCAGGGGCTCGCCGCTGTGTTGAGTTCGCGGTTCATGGGACTTTGGGGCGCGACCGACCCCATTCAGGGGTACGGCCTCGACAACGGGCCGTTCTACGCGGCGTTCTTCGACATGGGCGACTTCTACAAGTACATGACGACTGATCCCGCGAACTTCGATACGTCGGATTACATCATCGTATGGGGCGCCAACCCCATCGAAAATCAGCAGCGCATCGCAAAGCACCTGGTGGAGGCGCGTTCGAACGGCGCTAAGATCGTCGACATCGGGCTTCTGTTCGACGGCACGGCGGGCTTCGCCGATGAGTTTATCCCTGTGAAACCGGGTTCCGACCCGGCCCTTTCCCTTACCATGGCGAACCTCATCATTCAGGAGAAGCGCTACAACGAGAACTTCCTGCTGTCCTACACGGTGGCGCCGTTCCTCGTGCGCGACGACACGGGCGAGTTCCTTCGCGATGCGGAAGGCAGCTACCTGGTGTGGGACGCCGATGCGCAGGCTGCGGCGCCCATGACCCCAGGTGAGCAGGCATCTCCTGTTGCGCACATGGAACTCGACGGCGCCCATGAGGTCGACGGCGTGGCGTGCAAGACGGCGTTCGCGTGCCTGCGCGAGCACGTGGCAAGCTATACGCCCGAGTGGCAGGAAGGGGTCACGGGCGTCGCCCCCGAAGTGGTCAGGCGCCTTACTGACGAGTACGTTGCAGCCCCGAATGCCTACATCTTCGGCGCGCTGGGGCTCCGCTATCAGAACCAGGGCGAAAGCTACCGTTCGTTCTATCTGCTCGGCATGTTGACGGGCAATTTGGGTCGTCCCGGCGCCGGCGTCACGAGCGAGATGCTGCCGGCCGGATTCCCGATGATTTTCAACGACACGCCCATCACCATGCCGCTTGGCCGCGAGGGCTACAAGGCGAAGATGCTGCGTCAAAACGAGTTCATCAACCAGGTGAAAAGCCAGAAGCCGTACCCGATCAAAGCGTTTTGGGTGATCGCGGGCAACCCGGTGCACAACTGCCCGAACCGCGGGCTGTGGATCGACGAGATATTCCCGCAGATGGAGCTCATCGTCGACGTGGACATCTGGATGACCGACACGGGCCAGTATGCCGACTACGTGCTGCCCGACTGCATGCCGTTCGAGCGCTATGAGCTGGTGGCGTCGGCGGCGTACAACCACATCGTCTTGCAGGAGCCGGCAATCGAGCCGCAGGGCGAGGCGCGCGACCCCACGTTCCTCTACAGCGAGCTCGCGAAGCGCGTGGGCTTAGGCGAGTACTTCGACAAGACGGCGGAGGAATGGATCGAGGTGCGCATCCAGTCGAAGTGGCCGATGATCGCGGGCATCCAGCCGCCGCTCACCTACGAGCGCCTGAAGAAGGAGAAGCTTGTGCGCGCGGCAACGCCCCCGGTGAACTGGGACCCGTTCATGGGGCTGCAGTTCAACACGCCTTCCAAGCGCCTTGAATTCTACTGCGAGCGACTGCTTCCCGTCGGGGCGCAGATGGCGGCGTATCGCGAGCCGCTTGAGGCTCCTACGCCGATGAGCTTGGGGAACGGGACGGCGAAGGGGAGGTACCACTTCTTCAGCGGCCGCCAGCGCTTCTTCATGCAGTCGATGTTCACCGACGACCCGGTCATGGCCGACCTGTCAGGCGGGTATCCGACGGGCCGCATGAACCCGGCGGATGCGCAGGCGGAAGGCATCAAGGACGGCGACAAGGTGGAAATCTACAACGAGCGCGGGCACGTGACCATCGAGATGAAGCTCGACCAGCAGATTCCCCCGGGAACCGTGCAGTGCTGGTTCGGTTGGCGCCACGACGCGTTCGAGGACGGCATGTACTCCGAGCTCATCCCGGCGCTCGGCAGCGACTACACGCTCAACGACGTGTCCAAGCATTGGGACAGCTGCGTGCGCGCGATCGGCGGTTTCCAGCCTGGGTTCGGCACTGGCGGCATCGGCGGCATGGCGGGTGCTTGGGATACGATTTGGGATTGCGCATGCGACGTGCGCAAGGTCGAGGAATAGGGGAGCGACATGGACGAGAAGACGATTCTGGTGAACCTGCAGCGATGCACGGGATGCTGGACCTGCTCCCTTGCTTGCAAGGTGGGAAACGGCCTCCCCGACGAGAAATTTTGGCTGACGGTGCGCACGGAAGGGAGCGGCGAGGGCATCGATCGGCCCGCGGGTGTGTGGCCTGACCTGCACATGAGCTGGATTCCCATCTGGTCGAAGAGCTGCGTGCGCTGCGGCGGGCGGCTGGCGGAGGGCGAGCTTCCCTACTGCGTGAACGCGTGCCCGAACGGGGCGCTTTCCGTTGGCGATGCCGCGGCAGGGGAATGCGAGGAATTGCGGCAGCGGGGTTTCCGCATCTTCAAGCTTCCCGCCTGGGAAAACTCCGCCGATAATGTGGTGTACGCATCGAAGGGGTAGCGAGGGTTAGGCCGAGGCCCAAAACCTGAGGTTAGGGGCTCCCCGGACGGCCAGGCGTTGCCGTCCGGGGAGCCCTATCCAGGATTGCCGTGCATCTTCATTCGGAATCCGCCCGCTTTCGCGAGTTCGAGGGCGGGCGCCCCCATCGGTGCTGCTATACTTCCGAACCATGGACACACTATCGAACACACACCACGCGCCTGCCCGCAAGCAGCGCATCGCCGTCGTCACCATGGGCGTGAAGCTCGGCGACGAAACGCGCGGCTACACGCGCTTTCGCTTCCTGTCGGAGCTGCTCGTGCGCGAGGGCTTCGACGTGACGCTGTTCACCTCGTCGTTCCAGCATTGGGAAAAGGCCCAGCGCGACACGGAGAAGGCGTGCTATCGCGACCTCCCGTACCGCGTCGTCTTCATCCCCGAGCCCGGCTACAAGAAGAACCTCGACCTCGCGCGCATCATGAGCCATCGTAAGGCTGCGAAGAATCTGCGCCGCATGTTCGCGGAACGTTTCGCCGCCGATGCCCGCGCGTTCGACCTCATCTACGCCGAGATTCCGCCCAACGACGTCGCCCGCGTGTGCGCGGAGACGGCGCACGAGCACGGCATTCCCTTCGTCGCCGACGTGAACGACCTGTGGCCCGAGGCCATGCGCATGGTCGTGAACGTGCCGGTCGTGAGCGACATCGCCTTCCGCCCGTTCGCACGCGATGCGCATCGCGTCTACGAGCTGCTCTCGGGCGCGGTGGGAACCTCCGACGAGTACGCCGCGCGTCCCGCTGCCGATCGCGAGGAGCCTTACGAGCGCGCGACGGTGTACGTGGGGAACAACCTTGCCGCGTTCGACGAAGGCGTGCGTGAGAATGCGGACACGGTCGTGAAACCGGCGGGCGAGTTCTGGGTGACCTATGCGGGCACGCTCGGCGCAAGCTACGACCTTTCGACCCTCGTTCAAGCTGCAAAGCTCGCGGAGCCGCAGGTGAGCGGCTTGCGCGTGAAGATCCTAGGCGATGGCCCCGACCGCGATAAGCTCACCGAGCTTGCGAGCTCGATTGGCGCGCCCGTCGATTTCCTCGGTTACACCCCCTACGAGCGCATGGCAGCCTGGCTTGCCGCGTCCGATATCACGGTCAACTCGCTCGTGCATGGCGCTGCCCAGAGCATCGTCACGAAAATCGGCGATTACCTGGCCGCGGGCATTCCCATGATCAACACGGGGGAGAGCCCCGAGTTCTGCGCGAAGGTGGAGGCGGACGGCTTCGGCGTGAACGTTGCCCCAGGAAATGCGAGCGAGCTCACCCAGGCAATCGTGAAGCTCGCCGCGCACGCCTCGTCGCGCAAGATCATGGGGGCGAAGGCGCGCGACATCGCGTGCCGCCAGTTCGATCAGGCTCATTCTTACCAGGCGATAGTGGAATTGATACGCAATTTGCTCTAAGCGCACATCAAGCGGGCAGGTTCGTTGCACAATTAAGTGCTTGAAGTAACCTGGGCGCACGTGCGCTCAATCTGTTGGCCCATGACCGCGCGCGGCAGAGCGGCGGCGTGCGCGAAGGGGCGACGAAAGGACGGCATGCTCGTGAACGTGAAGCGCAACATTCCCTTTTCCCCTCCCGATATTTCTCAAGCTGAAATCGACGAGGTGGCCGATGCGCTCCGAAGCGGCTGGATCACCACCGGGCCGAAGACCAAGCAGTTCGAGCGCGATTTGGCGGAATTCAGCCACACGACGCGCTTTGCCTGCTTCAACTCCGCGACGGCGGCGCTCGAATGCGCCCTGCGCGCGCTCGGCATCGGGCCAGGTGACGAGGTCATCACGAGCGCTTACACCTACACCGCCTCGGCGAGCCCTATTGTGCACGTGGGCGCAACCCCCGTGCTCTGTGACGTGGCGCCTGGCTCTTTCGAGATCGACTACGACCAGGTGGCGGACCTCGTCACTGAGAAGACTCGCGCTGTCATCCCCGTCGATGTGGCGGGCGTCATGTGCGACTACGACCGCCTGTGGGCAGCGCTTGAGAGCGTGAGCGGCAAGTGGCGGCCGCGCACTCCCCGCGAGGAGCTTTTCGATCGCGTGCCCATCGTTGCCGACGGCGCGCACTCGCTCGGTGCAGTGCGTCATGGCCTTCATTCGGGACAGGCGGCCGATCTCACATCGTTCTCCTTTCACGCGGTGAAGAACCTCACCACGGCAGAGGGTGGTGCGCTCACCTGGCGCGATATCCCCGGGCTCGACTCGGAGGAGCTCTATCACGACCTTATGCTGATGTCGCTTCACGGCCAAACGAAAGATGCGCTCGCAAAAACGCGCGTCGGCGCATGGGAATACGACGTGGCGTTCTGCGGCTGGAAATGCAACATGACCGACCTGCAGGCGGCACTCGGTTTGGCCCAGTTGCGCCGCTATCCGGGGCTTCTCGCGCGCCGTCGCGAGATCGTCGAGCGCTACGAGCGCGGGCTGGCGGACCTGCCGTTTGCCCTTATCAAGCATTACGGGGACGACTTCGCGTCGTCGGGGCACCTCATGCTCGCGCGCATCGAGGGAGCCTCGCAGGAGTTCCGCAACGCGTTCATCAACGAGATGGGGGAGGAAGGCGTCGCCTGCAACGTGCATTACAAGCCGCTGCCCCTGCTCACCGCCTATAAAGACCTCGGCTTCGACATCGCCGACTTCCCGAACGCGCTTGCGCAGTTCTCAAACGAGGTCACGCTGCCCTTGCACACGAAGCTCTCCGACGACGATGCGGACTACGTGATCGCGATGTGCCACGAGGTGTTCGCAAGGCTTTCCGCGAAGGGCGTGCGCTAGATGTACCTGCGCTTCGGAAAACGTGTCTGCGACATCGTCATCGGCTTGATCGCGCTGCCGTTTGTGCTGATCATCGTGGCGATTTGCGCGCCATTCATCTACTTTGAGGACAAGGGCCCCATCTTCTACAACGCGCCGCGCGTGGGCAAGGACGGCCGCGACTTCACGATGTACAAGCTGCGCTCGATGAAGGTGAACGCGCCTGACCTGGTGATGGAGGACGGGTCGACCTACAACGGCGCCGACGACCCGCGCATGACGCGCATCGGGGCCTTCATGCGCAAGGCGTCGATCGATGAGATGCCTCAGTTCCTGAACGTGCTCAAAGGCGACATGAGCGTTGTGGGCCCGCGCCCCGATCTGCGGCGAGAAACCGAGCTCTACGAGGGCAATGACGGGGAGAAACTGCTGGTCAAACCTGGCATCACGGGTTATGCCGCCGTCTATGGGCGCAACTCGCTGCCCTGGCGCGACCGTTTGAAGCTCGACGTATACTACGTGCGCCATGTGTCCTTTGCGCTCGACGTGAAGGTGTTCTTCCGCACGTTCTACGTCATCTTCAAGCAGGACGGCGTCTACGTCGAGCCCGAAGACGGGGATGTGAAGGAAGCGAACGACTCGCCAGCTGAGGAAGCTGCCAGCTAGTCCCTGGCCAAGATTGGCGCTCGCAGGGACTGGGCCAGGTTGCAGGCGTGATGCGCCTCCGTTCTCGAGCGCCCAAGCTGCCCCCGCGGCTTCTCCAAGCTGCATTTCCAATCATTCGAAAGGAACCCCTGATGATTCGTTCTATCGTGAAGATGCCTGTGCTGCTTTCGGCGCCGAGCGTCGACGCCACGCCGCTCGATGCTGCCGTGGGGCAGGATTTGCTCGACACGCTCGCGGCGCATGCTCACGAATGCGTGGGGCTCGCGGCGAACATGATCGGCGTGCGCAAGCGCATCATCGTGGCGGCGTGCGCGGGCGGCGCGGTGCTCATGTACAACCCGGAAATCATCGAGGCGTCGGGCGAGTATCAAACCGAGGAGAGCTGTTTGTCGCTAGAGGGCACACGCCCCTGCACGCGTTTCAAGCGTATAAAGGTCGCCTATCTCGACGCGTCGTTCGCACCGCGCGAGAAGTCGTTTTCGGGCTTCGAGGCGCAGATTGTCCAACACGAGATCGACCACTGCAACGGGGTCGTAATCTAAAGGGGGTCGTCCGAGGTTTCACTGGGTGAACTTGGGGAAGTCTGACAAGCCGCGCTGAAAGATAGTCGAACCCAACCATACCTCGAAATGAAAAGAAGCCGCTTCCCTCGGGAGGCGGCTTCTTTTCATTCTGGAGCTTGGTTGGCGGTGTTTCGCACGTCAAGTTCGCGGGGTTTGGCCAGCGTTGCGCGCTAGCGTCGGTTCCGCCGCGTGCTCTAGGGCTTCTCGCGACCCCATTCTCGCGTGGTCTACGACGTCACGCGGCACGCCCCGTTCCCGCTCTTCTACCTGCGGCGCTTGTCGATCTTGCGCGCGGTCACATCGCCGATCGCCTGGAATACGATGACGAGCACGACGCACAAAAGCACGGCGAAGATCATGACGTCGGTCTGGAAGCGCTGGTAGCCGTAGCGGATGGCGATATCGCCCAAGCCGCCGGCGCCTACGGTGCCTGCCATGGCGGAGTACCCGAACAGCGTGACGAACGTGATGGCCGCGCCGCGCACGAGCGAGGGCAGCGTCTCTTTCAAATACACCTTCCACACGATTTGCCAGGTAGAAGCACCGAAACTCTGAGCTGCCTCGACAAGCCCGCTGTCGGTCTCTTCAAGGCTCTGCTCGACCATGCGCGCGGCGAAGGGCGCGGCCGTCACCACGAGGGGCACGACGGCTCCCGGCACGCCGAGCGAGGTTCCTACGATAAAACGCGTGAACGGGATGAGCGCGACGAGCAGGATAATGAAAGGCACCGAACGGCCGATGTTGACAATCCACCCGACGATGGTCGAGACGATTCGGTTAGGACGCAACCCGTTCGGGCTGGTCACCACCAAAAGGATGCCAAGGGGGATACCGATGACGTACGCCAAGATGGTGGCTACGCACGTCATGACGAGCGTGTCGATGGTGCCCTGCAAAAACAAGTTGCCGTACTGGGCGAAAAAGGCGGAGAAATCGAACATGGCCTACTTCACCTCCAGGCTGTCGAAGGAAACGAGCTCGCGGGCGGCCTCGCTTTGCGGGTTCTCGAGCACTTGGCGCGTCGGGCCTTCCTCTACGATGACGCCCTCGTCGATCACGGCGACGCGGTCGCAGATGTGGCGCGCCACGGCGAGGGAGTGGGTGATCACCACGAGCGTCACGCCGAGCTCCTTGTTGATCTTCGCGAGCAGGTTCAAAACCGACACCGTCGTGCGCGTGTCGAGTGCGCTCGTGGCCTCGTCGCAGAGCATGATGCGCGGGTTGTTCGCGAGGGCGCGAGCAATCGCCACGCGCTGCTGCTGGCCGCCCGAAAGCTCGCTCGGATAGCGGTGCGCCTTGTCGGCGAGCTCGACCACTTCGAGCAGCTCGAGGGCGCGCTTCTTGGCGGCATCCTTCTTCTCGCCGCGAATGGTGAGCGGGAACATCACGTTGTCGAGCACGGTGCGCTGCTGGAACAGGCTGAAATTCTGGAAGATCATGCCGATTCCCTCGCGCAGGCGTCGCAAGTCGCGGCCCTGATAGTTCGTCACATCGACGCCGTCGATGAGAATGCGCCCCGACGTGGGACGCTCGAGCAGGTTGATGCAGCGCACCAGCGTGGACTTGCCCGCGCCCGACTGGCCGATGATGCCGAAGATCTCCCCCTCGCCAATGGTAAGGCTCACATCATGCAGGGCACGATGTGAGCCTTCGCGAGCGAGGTAGACCTTTTCGAGATGGTCTAGCTCTATCATTCGCTTTCTAACTCCTTTGTGGGCGTCCCTTAGAACACGGGGACGACAGCGCCGGCGTAGGTGTCGTTGATGTAGGTGCGAACCTCGTCGGACGTGAGTGCTTTCACAAGAGCCTTGATTTTATCAGAATCCTGGTTGCCATCCTTCACGACGAGGACATTCGCATAAGCTTCAGCGGCGAGCGAGGTGGCAGACTCGGTTGCGAGCGCGTCGGTGGTCTTGAAGCCCGCGGGGATGGCGTAGTTGCCGTTGATGCAGGCAATGTCGACGTCGGCGACGATGTTGGGAACCGTTGCAGCCTCAACTTCCTTGAGCTGGAGGTTTTTCGGGTTGGAGACGATGTCGTTTTTGGTGGCGTTGATGCCTGCGCCATCCTTCAGCGTGATGAGGCCGGCGTCCTGGAGCAGCAGCAGCGCGCGCGCCTCGTTGGTGGCGTCGTTGGGAACGGCGACGGTCGCGCCGTCAGCCAGGGCGTCGAGGCTCTTGGTCTTGCCCGGGTACAGGCCGAACGGCTCGTAGTGGACGTCGGCGACGCTCACGAGATGCGTGCCCTTTTCCTCGTTGAAGTTGTTGAGGTAGGTGATGTGCTGGAAGTAGTTGGCGTCGACCTCGCCTTCCTCGGTCACCGTGTTGGGCTGCACGTAGTCGGTGAACTCCTTCACCTCGAGGGTGTAGCCTTCCTTCTCGAGCAGCGGTTTCACAGCGTCGTTCAGAATCTCTGCGTGGGGGGAGGGGGTTGCCGCGACGGTGATGGTCTTGTCATCGGAGCTTGCCGTCTTGTCGGAGCTTGCGCCCTGAGCGCCGCAGCCTGCCAGGCCGAACGCGAGCACCGCGCCGAGAGCGAGCGTTGCGACGAGCGCCGCTTTCTTCTTCTTGAAGTTGATTGCCATTGATGATGTCCTTTCCTGGGACGCGTTGCCTTGGGGAAACGCGTTCGCTTCCATTCGATGCTCTCCATAGTATCGCGAGCGCGGGGTAAGTGGTAGTTCGAAAAACAAATGCCTGGCTATCGTAATTTGCGATATATCGAAAACGCCGCTCTGCCCGAGAGAGAATTAGCCGATGGTGAAGGAGAGGGGCCAAAGCTTCAGAAAACTGTTAACCCCATCGAAACATGACCCGATATAATGGGAAAATATTCTAAGGGCGTGGCCTGCGGTGCAGCTGCGCTTGAGCGGTGCGGGGCACACCGCCGAGAACGATCGAACGCAAGGAGCATATGCCATGTCATCCAATCCGGAACAAGATTTCGTGCTCAAAACCATCAAGGGCCGCGATGTCCACTTCGTCCGCTTCTGGTTTACCGATGTTCTCGGCAACATGAAGTCGTTCGCCGTCATCCCGAGCGAGCTCGAGAACGCCTTCGAGGACGGCATGGGCTTCGACGGCAGCTGCGTCGAGGGCTTTTGCCGCACGCGCGAAAGCGACATGCTCGCCTTCCCCGACGCCTCGACCTTCCAGGTGCTTCCGTGGCGCCCGGAGAGCAATGCGGTGGGGCGCATGTTCTGCGATATCCGCACGCCTGACGGCAAGCCCTTCGAGGGCGACCCGCGCCAGGTGCTCGCACGCGAGGTCCAGCGCGCGCTTGATATGGGCTACGTTCTCAACGTCGGGCCCGAGCTCGAGTTCTTCTACTTTAAGGACCAGCATTCGACCGAGGTGCTCGACCATGGCGGGTATTTTGACCTGACGAGCCTCGACTACGCTTCCGACCTGCGACGCGACACGGTGCTCACCCTGGAGAAGATGGGCATCCCGGTGGAGTACTCCCACCACGAGAACGGCCCTTCCCAGCACGAGATCGACCTGCGCTTCACCGACGCGCTTTCTATGGCCGACGCCGTGATGACCTACAAGCTGGTCGTGAAGGAAATCGCCATGAAGCACGGCGTGTACGCGTCGTTCATGCCCAAGCCTTTGGCCGACGCCCCCGGATCGGGCATGCACGTGCATCAGAGCCTGTTCGATCTCGATGGCAACAACGCCTTCTTCGACCCGAACGATCCGCTCGGCTACAACCTTTCCGACCTGGCGAAACACTACATCGCCGGCCTTCTGAAGTACGCGCCCGAGTTCTGCTGCGTCACCAACCAGTACGTGAACTCCTACAAGCGCCTCGTCTCCGGCGGGGAAGCGCCCACCTACATTTCCTGGGGCGCCCGCAACCGCTCGACGCTCGTGCGCATCCCGGCGTATCGCCCGAACCGCGAGGTGGCGTGCCGCGTGGAGCTGCGCAACCCCGACCCGGCGGCGAACCCGTATCTGGCGTTCGCCTGCATGCTCGCCGCGGGCCTTGCCGGCATCGAGGAGGAGCTGCCCCTGCAAGATCCGACCGAGGGGCTCGACCTGTTCGAGCTTTCGCGTCAGGACCTGCGCAAGCAGGGCGTCCGCACGCTGCCCGAGAGCCTGGGCGAGGCGGTGGAGCTCTTCGCCGAGTCCGAGCTCATGAAGAAGACGCTCGGCGAGCATATCCACGGCTATCTGGTGGAGGCGAAGCGCGCCGAGTGGAACGAATACCAGGGCACCGTTTCCGAATGGGAACGCAACCGCTACCTCGAGGTCCTCTAGATGCGCGCCCTGCATGCGGGAAAGGTTGAGCCATGATGCAAAGGAAGACAGTTCTTTTCATCGCCGACAGCCTCGACAACGCCCATAAGTTCCAGTCCGTACTCTCGGGGCTCGATGTCGACGTGGTGGCGGGTTCGTCTGCGCAGTTCAAGAAGCTGCTCGCCCAGCATCCATCGCATGACCTGGTGATTTACGAGGCGCGTGGCGATGCGCTCGACACGGTGGCGCAGGCCGAGTCGCTTTTGGTGGAGGACGGGTCCACGTCGATGCTCGTCATCGTGAACGAGGCGCAGCTGTCCGAGTTTCGCCTGCCCGTGCAGATCAAGGCGGACTTCGTGGTGCACGGCGCGTCCGCCGAGGAGTGCGCCGCCCGCATTCGCCAGCTTCTGTGGCCGGGCAACGAGAGCTCCACCTCGGATTACATCTCCGTCGACAACATGACGATCAACTTGGCGACCTATCAGGTGAAGGTGAACGGCGAGCCGCTCGACTTCACGTACCTGGAATACGCGCTGCTCGCGTTTCTGGTGACGCATCCGGGCCGCACGTACTCGCGCGATGCGCTCCTGCGCCGCGTGTGGGGCTTCGACTACTACGGCGGCAGCCGCACGGTCGATGTCCACGTGAGGCGCGTGCGCGCGAAGCTCGGCCCCGAACTGGCGCAACGTCTGGAAACCGTGCGCGGTGTCGGCTACCTCTGGAGCGCATAGGCGCTTGCGCCCCAGAGGCGGGAGAACCTAGCGGCGCTTGCTGTGCTGGCGGGCCACTTCGGCGCGGTGTGCGCGGCCAGGGCGGAAGTCACCCTTCGGCTTCGCGGCGCTCGTCTGCTTGCGGGAATTCCCGCCCTGCGACTGCTTGCGCGAGTGATCGCCCTGAGCCTGCACGCTCTTGCGCGAGCGTTCAGCCTGCGCCTTTGCGCTCTTGGCGGGCTTGCTTGTCGCAGGCGAGCTCTTGCGCGGGCGCTGCTCGTCAGCGCGCGTCGCCTTCTTGCTGTTGTGCGCCTTGGCGCCCTTGCCCGCTGGCTTTCCGCTGCGCCCGCCGTTCCCGCTGCGCGCTTCCTCGCGCTCCTCGGCGGCGCGGGCCTGCGCCTTCTTCTTTTTCTTCTCGCGCTTGTCCATCTCGCGCTTCGCCTCGGCGATGTCGGGGTCTCGCTTCGCTGCCGCCTTCGTGGCACGCTCGGCGGCGGCCACGGCGCACGCCTCCTCGTCGAAACCCTCGATGCGCACCTCGGGAATCTCGCGTTTCGTGAACTTCTCGATGTCGGCGAGCGCTTCCTGCGTCTCGGGCGTGACGAAGGAAATCGCGCGGCCCTTCGCGCCTGCACGGCCCGTGCGCCCGATGCGGTGCACGTAGTCTTCCGCCTGCGTGGGCAAATCGTAGTTCACGACGTAGTTCACCTCGTCGACATCGATGCCGCGGGCGAGCACATCGGTTGCCACCAGGATGTCGGTCGTCCCGGCTGCGAAGTTCTCGAGCGCGCGGCGGCGCTGGTTCTGCGTGCGGCTCGAGTGGATGGCCTCCACCGAGTACCCGGCGCGCTTCAGGCGGCGGCACGTCGCGTCGGCGCGGCTGCGCGTGCGGGCGAACACGATGACGCGCTCGTGCCCCCATGCGGCGATCGTCGCGCGCAGGAGGTCGGCCTTGAGCACCTGCGGCACGCGCACGATGCACTGGTCGACCGTGTCGGCGGTCTCGCCCTTGTGCGCAATCTCCACCACCTCGGGGTCGCGCAAGAACGTGCCCGCAACCCCCTCGATCGAGCGGTCGATGGTGGCGGAGAACAAAAGCGTCTGGCGCGTTTTCGGCGTGGCGGCGACAATCTTTTTCACCGACGGTAGAAAGCCCATGTCGAGCATGCGGTCGGCCTCGTCGAGCACGAGCACTTCCGCCCGGTCGAGATGCGCTGCCTTCTGCTCCATAAGGTCGATCAGGCGTCCCGGCGTGGCGATGAGCACGTCGGTCCCACGTTTGAGTGCGCTGATCTGCGGATTGTACGACACGCCGCCCACGACGGAAAGCACGCGGTGGTGGGTCGATTTCGCCACGGTCTCGCAAACCTCCGCGATCTGCGCGGCAAGCTCGCGTGTCGGGGTGACGACGAGCATGAGCGGCCCGCGTTCGCCCTTCGCGTGCCCGAGCTTGTCCATCGAAGGAAGCGAGAAGGCCGCGGTTTTGCCCGTGCCCGTCTTTGCGGCGGCGATGATGTCGCGCCCTTTAAGGGCAAGCGGGATGGCGCGCTCTTGCACGGGGGTCGGCTCCTCGTAGCCGAGGGCGCGGACGGCGGCAAGCGTCTTGGGGCTAAGCCCCAGTTCGTCGAATGAAGACATGGTTGTTCGGTTGTTCCTTTCCATCTCGGCGCGATGCCGAGTGCGTTAGCGGATGTGTGCGGGGGTATGCCCCCAGTAGAAGTGGAGGAAGCGCTTCTTGCGCATGCGCGCGTCGGTGCTCGGCTCGGCTGCGGCCAGGCGCAACGCGTTGCGAGCGATGTCGATCGCCGCGTTCGGGCGGCGCAGGAAGGAACCCTGCGTGAGCATCGCTTCCACGATAGCGGGGTTCGCATCGACATGACCCATCGCTCCGACGAGCTCGCGCGCGGTCGTCACGTGCAGGGCGGCACCGAGCGAGGTCAGCATGCGCACGTTGATGTTCTCCTGGCCATAGGCCCGCCCGAGCAAGATCATGGGCGCCTTCGCGCAGAGGCACTCGGTCACGGTGAGCCCGCCCGGCTTGCAGATTACCAGATCGCTCGCGGCCATGAGCTCGGCCATGCCCTCCACGTACTCGAGCACCGTGGCGTTCGGAATTCCCAGCTCCTCGCATTCCCGTCGCAGGTGGGCGGCGTATTCCGCGTCAGCGCCCGCTACGATCACGAGGTGGGTGTTCTTGAAGCGGTGCAGGTAGGGAAGCATCTTGTCGAGCGCCTCTCGGAAGCGCACGTAGGGCGTGGGGAGATACGCGCCCGCGAGCGCCAGCACGATGCGCTTGTCCTGCGGCAGCCCGAACTTTTCGCGTCCTGCGGCCTTGTCGTAGGTCTTGCGGAACGCGGGGCGCGCGGGGATGCCCGTGATCGCGATGCGCTCCTCGGGCACCTTGCGCGGGCGTAAGGTCTCGGCCATCGACTCGTTCGCGACGCAGAAAAGGTCGCTGTGCAGATGGGGCCACAGCCCTTCGGTCTCGTAGTCGGTGGGGACGCATACGATGGGGAAGGACTGCCCGGTGATCATGCGCGCGCCGACGGCAACGTTGGCGGCGGTGATGTGCGTGCAGACGATGGCGAGGGGCTTGGTTTTGCGCACGTGCTCGGTGAAGCGGGGGAACATGATGCGCGACCAGGCGGTGCCGCCTCCCCACAGAAGGCGCCCCGTGAGGGTGTAGCGCCAGGTGAGGTCGTAGATGGGACGCGTCGGACCAGTGAACATCGACGCCATCTTGTCGCCGTTCATGCGCATGCGGCCGAAATCGAGCACGTCGAGCACCTCGACATGCAGG
>NZ_CAKUAL010000039.1 GCF_934636505.1 uncultured Ellagibacter sp. | reverse complement strand
ACTACATGGCGCTCTACCGATTATTCAGCGAGTTCTTGGACGACGTCTCCGAGGACGTGCTGCCCAACGAGGGGCTGGGCTTCCGCGAAAGCCTTATCTGGAACAAGCTCTACGACTTCCAGAAGGACGCGGCGCTCGCCATCATCAACAAGCTCGAGACCTACAACGGCTGCATCCTGGCAGACTCCGTGGGCCTGGGCAAGACGTTCACCGCGCTCGCCGTGATCAAGTACTACGAGAGCCGCAACAAGGACGTGCTCGTGCTGTGCCCCAAGAAGCTGCGCGACAACTGGATCACCTACAACTCGAACGTCGTGAACAATCCCATCGCGGGCGACCGGCTTCAGTACGACGTGCTCTACCACACCGACCTCTCGCGCACGCGCGGCACGTCGGAGACCGGCCTGCCCCTCGACCGCCTGAACTGGGGCGCGTACGGGCTTGTCGTCATCGACGAGAGCCACAACTTCCGCAACGGCGGCGACTCGGCGTCGGAGGACAGGATGAACCGCTACCAGCTGCTCATGGAGAAGGTCATCAAGCAGGGCGTGAAGACCAAGGTGCTCATGCTCTCCGCCACGCCCGTGAACAACCGCTTCCGCGACCTGCGCAACCAGCTCGCCCTGGCGTACTGGGGCGACCCCACCGGCTGGTCCGAGAAGCTGCGCCTGGAGAACGACATCGAGACGGTTTTCCGCAACGCGCAGACCGTCTACGCCCGCTGGTCGAAGCTGCCCGCCGAGCAGAGGACGACACGAGCCCTCACCGACATGCTCGACTACGACTTCTTCGAGGTTCTCGACCAGGTGACCGTGGCGCGCAGCCGCAAGCACATCCAGCGCTACTACGACATGAGCGCCATCGGGCCCTTCCCGAAGCGCCTGCCGCCGATATCGAAGCGCCCCAAGCTCTCGACGCT
This sequence comes from uncultured Ellagibacter sp., assembly GCF_934636505.1. Taxonomy (GTDB): domain Bacteria; phylum Actinomycetota; class Coriobacteriia; order Coriobacteriales; family Eggerthellaceae; genus Ellagibacter. The sequence continues at coordinate 18,512 of NZ_CAKUAL010000039.1, read as the reverse complement.
GGCGAACGCGATCAACTACCGCGAGATATACGAGGAGCTCGACTCCCTCGCGCTCGCCGTGTACACGCCGAGCTCGTACGTGCACCCCAGCAAGATGGAGAAGTACGCGAAGATGGGCGGCGGCGGCAACCTCACGCTCGGGGGGCGCGAGACGGGCGTGCGCCGACTCATGACGACGAACCTGCTCAAGCGCCTGGAGAGCTCGGTGTGCTCGTTCCGCTTGACTCTCGAGCGCGTGCTCGCCGCCATGAACGCCGCCCTCGAGACCATAGACGACTACCGCAGGGGCTTGGCCTCGGGCGCCAGCGTGGCCGACGGCGACCTGCCGGGCGGGTTCGACTTCGACCCCGACGACGAGAGCGGCTTCGAGGTGGGCGGCGCCACGAAGATCCTCGTCGAGGACATGGACTGGATGAGCTGGGAGCGCGACATCGAGGCGGACGTCGCCGTCATCGAGGTCCTGATCTCGATGGTGCGCGACATCGACCCCGCCCACGACGCCAAGCTCATAGAGCTGTGCGAGCAGATCCGCGAGAAGTCGCAAGGCCCCATCAACCCGGACAACCGCAAGGTGCTCGTGTTCACCGCGTTCTCCGACACGGCGGACTACCTCTACGAGAACGTGTCCGCCTTCGCGAAGCGCGAGCTCGGCCTCGAGTGCGCCAAGGTCACGGGCGACGGCTGCGCCTGCACGATAAAGGCCGTGCCCCCGCACATGCAGGAGGTGCTCGCCTGCTTCTCGCCCGCGTCGAAGGAGCGCGACGTGGTGGCGCCGCAGCTTTCCGGCTGCGACGTGGACATCGTTATCGCCACCGACTGCATCTCGGAGGGCCAGAACCTCCAGGACTGCGACTACCTGGTGAACTACGACATCCACTGGAACCCCGTGCGCATCGTGCAGCGCTTCGGCCGCGTGGACCGCATCGGCTCGAAGAACGCCCGCATCCAGCTGGTGAACTACTGGCCCGACGTGGAGCTTGACGAGTACATCAAGCTCAAGGCGCGCGTCGAGGAGCGCATGCGCATCACCGTGATGACGTCCACCGGCGACGACGACTGCATCAACGCCGACGAGACGGGGGACCTGGAGTACCGTCGCCAGCAGCTCGAGCAGATGCGCGACGAGGTCGTTGACCTTGAGGACGTCTCGGGCGGCGTTTCCATCACCGACCTGGGCCTCAACGAGTTCCGCATGGACCTGGTGGGCTACTACCGCGACAACCCAGACATCGACAGGCTTCCGAGCGGCATCAACGCCGTGGTGGAGGGCGACGAGCCCGGCGTCATTTTCGTGCTGCGCAACGTCAACACCAAGATCGACCGCGACGGGGCGAACCACCTACACCCGTTCTATGTGGTTCGCATGGGGTCCGATGGATTCGTTGCTCACGGACACCTGGAGCCCAAGGCGGTGCTCGACGACATGCGCATGCTGTGCCGCGGTAAGTCCGAGCCCGACATGGCCCTGTGCCGCGCCTACAACCGCGAGACCAAGAACGGCCGCGACATGCGCCGCGAGGCCGGGCTTCTGCGCGACGCGGTGGCGTCGATCGTGGACTCCAAGGAGGAGTCCGACATTGACAGCTTCTTTGCCGGTGGCACGACGGGCTTCTTGGAGAACGACATCGAGGGGCTCGACGACTTCGAGCTCGTGTGCTTTTTGGTGGTGAGGCCCAGATGCTAGGGCTTCCGAGCACGACTGAGGTGGGCCGACGCATACCCAAGGAGGCCTTCTACGGCCGCCTGAAGGTGAGCGCCGCGCTGCGCCAGTCCTTCATCGACGACGTCGAGCGCTTCGTGATCGCGAACTCGATAAAGACCTCCACGACCGGCATACCCGACGGGGAAAGCGTGCACGAGGTGCTCGTGGTGGAAGTGGCGCTCAAGGCCCGCCGCGTCCCCGAGGCCGTGCTCGCGTGCGTGGCGGAGACCAACCCCCATAAGCTGCTGTTCGTCTGTACCCGTGACCACGAGGCATGCCTCGCGGTGATGCTCAAGAGGATCGCCGTGGGAGAATGGCAAAGCGTCGAGGATGTTTCCCTCACCCTGAAAGCGACGAGCATGGACGGGGTTTGGGACTCAATCGCCTCGCAGGTAGTGTATGGCGATACGGGCAGCGAAACCGCAACCGTGGACGAGCGCTTCGCGACGGACGCCAAGCTCAAGGCGCTGCGAGATGAGTTGGCGCGCGTGGAGGCGCGCGGGCGCAAGGAACGGCAGGTGGCGCGCAAGAACGCGCTTTTCGACAAGGCAAAGGAACTCAAGCGGCAGATCGCCGCTATAGAGGAAAGGTAGATAGATGGAAAAGATCGAGATGGGCACGCCCAACGGCGCCGTCGAGAACATCGAGAAAATCGCGGAGCTGTTCCCGCAGGTGGTGACCGAGGTGGAAAACGCCGACGGTGAGCTCGAGCGCGCCGTGGACTTTGACGCGTTGCGCGATCTTTTGGGTGATGTGGCCGAAGGCCAGCGCGAGCGTTACCAGTTCACTTGGCCCGGCAAGCGCGAGGCCAAGGCTGAGGCGCGCCGCCCCATCTACAAGACGATGATCCCCGAGCCTGGCAAGTCCAAGGATTGGGACACCACCGAGAACCTCTATGTCGAGGGTGATAACCTGGACGCGTTGAAGATTCTGAAGGAAACCTACGCCGGCAAGGTTAAGCTCATCTACATCGACCCCCCATACAATACGGGCCATGACTTTGTCTACGATGACGACTTCACAAAGACGCGCGGCGAGTACGATGTCGAGAGCGGCGACTATGACGAGGATGGCGGTCGCCTGGTTGCCAACACCGAGGGCAACGGCCGGTTCCATTCGGACTGGTGTTCGATGATGTATCCCCGCCTTACGCTTGCGCGTGACTTGCTGGCTGGCGATGGCGCCATCTTCATCAGCATCGATGACAATGAGAGCGCGAACTTGCGTAAGATTTGCGACGAAGTTTTCGGCGCCGTGTGCTTTGTTGGGGATATCGCCTGGCAGAAGACGTATTCACCGAGAAACGACTCCAAGGGTATTCCCGCTGAAGTCGAGCATATTATCGCATATTCCAAGACCCCCAATTGGGCTCCAGGCCGGCTGGCGCGTACTGCGGAAATGGATGAGCGATATGCGCGCCCGGATGATGACCCGCGTCCTTGGAAGGCTGGCGATGCGTCCGCGCCCGGAGCGGTAACGCATCAGGGGATGGTATATGCAATTCAGCACCCGCTTACAGGCGAGCTGCTGTACCCGCCGAACGGTCGACATCGACCGTTCGGCGGGTGCAGCATGCTCGGTCTGATGAGCGAATGGGCTGAGTATGAATGGCGCGATATTCATGATGAGGAGAAGCGTGCAGAAATATGCGGTATCCAGCCAGATGAGGTTCGCCAAGGCGTTCAGGCGTTGATGTTGAAAGAACCAACCGAGGAAACATACCAAAAGGCACGCCAGCGCTACGACCAAGGGCGTTGGCCACAGCTGTACTTTACAAGTGGCGGCAAGGGCGGAATGGCGGTTAAGCGCTATCTCGACGAGATGGAAGGCAAGATGCCGACCAATCTCTGGCCTTATGCTGAGGTGGGCCATACCGATGAAGCGAAGAAGCGGCTCAAGGCACTTTTCGACGGCTTCGCCCCCTTCGACACGCCCAAGCCCGTGCGCCTCATGAGGCGCATTCTCGACATCGCCTCCTCTAAGGACTGCACCGTGCTCGATTTCTTCTCGGGCTCGGCTTCCATGGCTCAAGCCGTCATGGAGAAGAACGCTGAGGACGGCGGGGACCGCCGATTCGTGCTTGTGCAAATTCCCGAGGAGACGACGGGACAGTTCTCCACGCTGACTGAGATCGGCGAAGAACGTATCCGCCGTGCGGGCGAGAAAATCGCCAATGAAATCGATGAATCCAATAAGCAGCTCGAGCTCGGCGCCGAACCAAAGCCTTATCCCGACCTGGGCTTCCGCGTGCTGCGCATCGACTCTTCGAACTTCAAGGACTTCTACCTCACGCCTGGCGAGACCGCCCAGGAGAGCCTCTTCGACTTCGCTGACAACGTGAAGGAGGGGCGCTCCGACCTGGATTTGCTCTTCGAGGTACTGCCCAAGCTCGGTATCCCGTACTCCGCGAAGATCGAGGAGCGCGTGCTCGCCGGCAAGAAGGTGTTCTTTGTTGATGGCGACAAATTGGCGGCCTGCTTCGATGCGAACGTTGGGTCCGACACCATCGAGGAGATGGCGAAGGCCAAGCCCTGGTATGCCGTCATCCGCGACTCATCCATGGCCGACGACGCCACACACGCCAACTACGAGGAGCTGTTCCGCACCTACAGCCCCGACGCTGTCGCCCAGGTGATTTAGGAGGACGAATGAGTGAATTGACGAAGCGGGACGCATCGGAAATCGTACCAGCAGGCTTCTACGACAGAATTATCGGTATTCTCAAGACGGCTCGGCACAGGGCTTATTCTGCCGTCAACTTCTCTATGGTCTGCGCCTATTGGGAAATCGGACGCAGTATTGTTGAGGAGCAAGGCTACGAAGAACGAGCACGTTATGGCGACCAGTTGATCCAGGGCCTATCTGAGCGCTTGACCACCGATTTTGGGAAGGGTTTCGACGTTTCCAATTTGCGCTACATGCGTTTGTTCTATCTCGCATTTCCGATTCGTGACGCACTGCGTCACGAATTGACATGGACGCATTATCGCAGACTTTCGAAAATCAAGGATGAGTCCGCTCGTGTTTGGTACATGAATGAGGCCGCCAATGAGCATTGGTCCACACGTCAGCTTGACCGGCAGATTTCGGTGTTATATTACGAGCGTTTGCTTGCGAGCCGGGATAGGAAGTCTGTAGCGGCAGAGGCGCAAGATAGGATGTCGCAGCTTGCGCCGGTCGACTTTATCAAAGATCCGTACGTACTCGAGTTTTTGGACCTTAAGAACTATCCTGCGCTACATGAAAACGATCTCGAGCAAGCTCTCATTGATCATCTGCAAGAGTTTCTTCTCGAACTTGGAACAGGGTTTTGCTTTGTGGCCCGTCAAAAGCTCATGCGGTTTGACGATGATGATTTTTATCTCGACCTCGTTTTTTACCACGCAGTTCTCAAATGCTATGTGATTATCGATTTAAAGATGGGTAAGCTCTCGCACTCTGATGTGGGCCAGATGGAAAGCTATATCCGAATGTTCGATGCACTGCAGAAACATGATGACGACAATCCAACTATTGGTCTCATTCTGTGCTCGGAAAAAAACGAGGCTATAGCTCGTTATTCGTCGCTTGCAGATGGTAAACAGCTTTTCGCATCAAAATACGTATTTGAGCTTCCTTCGGTCGAAGAATTGCAGGCGCAGATGGAGAGTACTCGACGCGAGTTCGAGGGGCATCCCTTGCCCAATGGGGATGATGCGTAGATGAAGTTCAAATTCAAAGTACAACAGTACCAAACCGACGCTGCAGACGCGGTGACCTCGGTCTTCGAGGGGCAGCCCAACCAGGGTGCAGCAATATACTTACGCGATTTGGGCACCGCGAAACGCCATTTGGGTATGGAATCGGGCTTCGCCTTCTCGCAAGGTGCCGAGGAGGGTTATGCCAACGCGCCTGTCGCGCTCAATCGCGATGACATCCTGGCCAATGTTCGTGCCGTGCAGCGCCGCAACCAGCTGCATGAGTCGTCGAGCCTGTTCGACGGAATGGGCGCATGTCAGCTGGACGTGGAGATGGAAACGGGCACCGGCAAAACCTACGTCTACACCAAGACAATGTTCGAGCTCAACCGCTTATACGGTTGGTGCAAGTTCATCATCGTGGTGCCATCGGTCGCCATCCGCGAGGGCGTCGCAAAGAGCCTGGAGAACACGCAAGAGCACTTCTTCGCCCAGTACCATAAGAAGATCAGGTTTTTTATCTACGACTCGGACAACCTGACCGAGTTGGACACCTACTCGCAGTCAAATGACATCAACTGCATGATTATCAACATGCAGGCGTTCAATGCCTCGATGAAGGAGGGCGCCAAGAACAAGGCGGCGCGCATCATCTTCGACGAGCGCGACGAGTTCGGTAGCCGCAGGCCCATCGACGTCATAGCGGCTAACCGCCCCATCGTCATCGTCGACGAGCCTCAGAAGATGGGGAAGAAGGGTGGTGCCACGCAAAAGGGCATCGCGCAGTTCAAGCCGCTGTTCGTGTTGGGCTACTCCGCCACGCACAAAGAGAAGCATGATCTGGTGTACGCGCTCGATGCTTTGGATGCTTACAACCAGAAGCTCGTGAAGCGAATCGAGGTGAAGGGTTTCACACTCAAGAACATGCGCGGAACCGACGGGTACCTGTATCTGAAGGACATCCTTGTGTACAAGAACAAGGCGCCTGAGGCGGTCATCGAGTTCGAGTGCATGGGTGCTGGCGGTAGGGTGCGCAAGAAGACCCAGCGTTTCTTGGAAGGCGACAGTATTTACGAGGCGAGCGGTTCCACGCGCCTGGAAGCCTATCGCAGCTACACTATAGCCAGCGGAAACGACGGCATCGTTCCTCCGCAGGATGGGCGTCCCGGCTATGTGCGATTTCTCGATAGAGGCATCGGCGATGACGGGCGCGTCTTCATCGGTGACATCTATAACGATTCCGCCGCTGGCGACATGCAGCGCGTGCAGATTCGCGAGACCATTAAGAGTCATCTGCAGAAGGAAGAGGCGCTGTTCCGCCGCGGTATCAAGTGCCTCTCCCTTTTCTTCATCGATGAGGTTGCGAAGTACCGTGATCTTTCCGGTAATGGTGGGACCGTGGGTTACGGCAAAGTGTTCGAGGAAGAGTATTCTGCCATTGTCGATGACAGGCTGAAACATCCAACGGCAGACGACGTTCTTGATCCGTCGTACGCGCAGTACCTTGGGCGCTTCGATGCGCATTCGGTGCACAGCGGATACTTCTCCATCGACAAGAAGGGCAACGCCGTCGAATCGAAGGCCGAGAAGAAGTCCGAACGCGAGGACGGCATCGGTATCAACGACGACGACGCGAAGCGCGCCTACGACTTGATTTTGCGCGACAAGGAGCGCCTACTTTCCTTTGACGAGCCGGTGCGTTTCATCTTCAGCCACTCAGCGCTGCGCGAAGGCTGGGACAATCCGAATATCTTCCAGATTTGCACGCTCAAGGAGTCTGGCTCCGAGACGTCCAAGCGCCAAGAGGTCGGCCGCGGCATGCGCCTTGCCGTCGACCAGAAGGGCAATCGTCAGGACGCGGCGCTGCTGGGCATGGACGAGGTTCATCGCGTGAACCTGCTCACCGTAATCGCATCGGAGAGCTACGAGACGTTCGTAAAGGACCTGCAGACCGACATCGGCAAGAGCCTACGCGAGCGTCCGAAGAAGGTCGATATGGGCTTGTTCTCGAGCGGGGACTTCGTGATCGACGGTGAGACGATTGCGTTTACCGCTGAGCAATCGAAGCGCGTGTACATGGCGCTCTACAAAGAGGACTTTATCGATGACGACGACATGCCTACGGATGCTTTTCGCAAGGTCTCCGGGGCCGGGGGGTTCGTTGAGCACTTCATTATGAAGCTCCCTGATGATATCGCTGACGAGCCCCATGCCAAGGCAGTCGAGGCCATGGTCAAAAGCGTTTACGACGAACATGCGCTTGACGGCATGATCGGCCGCGCTGAGGAAAAGGTCTGCGAGAACGCCTTGACCGACAACTTCGCCAAGCACGAGTTCAAGGAACTATGGGGTCGAATCAATCGCAAGCATGCCTACACCGTGAGTTTCTCAGACGACGAGCTTCGCCGCAAGGCTATCGCGCGCATCAACTCCGACTTGCGCGTGAACAGGTTGCAGTACGTCTTGACCTTGGGCAACCAAAGGATAGAGGCGCGCCGCGATGAGCTTGAGCGGGGTGCGTCGTTCGATAGGACGGCCTCCGAGGTCCACGACGTCGATGCGGGCGCGGCTCCCGTCAACGTCGCATACGACCTCGTGGGCGAGGTGGCGCAGGCCGCCGCCATCACGCGCAGGAGCGCTGCGGCGATTTTGTCGGGAATCGACGCCACCGTGTTCGATCTTTTCCAGGTGAACCCCGAGGAGTTCATCAAGAAGGCCGCTGCGCTCATCGTGTCGGAGAAGGCGACGATGGTCGTTGAGCACATCAGCTACCACGAGATTGACGGTTGCTACGACACTGCGATATTCACCGAGCGCATGCCCGACAACGCGAGCAAGGCATACGAGGCGAAGAAGAACATCCAGCGGTTCGTGTTCCCCGACTCCGACGGCGAGCGCAGATTTGCCGAGGACATGGACGCCGCTCCCGAAGTTTCGGTCTACGCCAAGCTGCCGCGCACGTTCCAGATTCCAACGCCGGTGGGCAACTACGCGCCCGACTGGGCGATTGCCTTCAAGGAAGGCAGTGTACGCCATGTGTTCTTCGTCGCCGAGACCAAGGGAACCATGGACACGATGGAACTCTCTGGCGTGGAAAACGCGAAGATTGCCTGCGCAAAGAAGCTCTTCAACGAGATGTCGACTGACGATGTGCGATACCACAACGTGGCAACATACGATGATCTACTCGAGGTGATAGGGCAGATGGACTAGAGGTGCTTAGCAGCGATAGATAAGCGATTTCCGCCGCTAAGAGAGGAGCGATCAATGGGCGCGTACTATGCATGGGTGAACGCAACGAAGACGGAGCATCTTGGCAACATGCCATTTCGCTATGGGGTGAAGATGCTGGAGAACTGCCGTTTTCCCAACGATCGAACTGACGTTGCGCTCACGTTGCTCGCCGACCGCTGGCACGGAGACCTCGTCGCCTACGTGAGCGACTACACGGTTTTGGCGGATTGCGAGGGCAAGGGGCTCGCCCAGATGGCGGAGTATTTCCCAGAGAACCCCCGCGACTATGTCGAGGACCACGGGGAGGACGTTGGCTCCCTGTTCGCCTGCTTTAAGGGATGCGAGTGGTATCTGCCAACCGAAGATGACCCCGAGGGCGAATACCTGCATCCCTACACGGGGCCGCTCGACCAGGAGGCCGTCGTTTACCGCTATGTCGTCAACGAAACGCGCAGGGAATATCTCGACAGGTTTAGCGGACGCCTCCTTTGCACCGTCGATGGCGTTGACATCCTCGAAGACGTGACGCCTGCCTTGCTGGGCGACACTGGCCGTTTGAAGCGGAACGGTGAAGAGGTGCTCGATGGTATCTGGGTGGGCGATGCCATTACTCCGACAAATGACGCCCCAGGCGAGGGCTACATCGATATAACGCCCGAATACACGATTTGGCCCTAGCGCTATCCGCGTCGCTTGCGCGGTCCGACCCTGACGCGCGGCCTCGATCGCCCGGTCGATCGCGCGCTTTCGCCCGCGCGGCGCTGTTCGGCTCGACACGCGCGCTCGCCCGCGCAATCGCTACCCCTGCGAACTTCCGTGGCAGGAAAGCAGGGGAGACCTCCCAGAAATCGGGAGGTTTTCATCAACGTGAGGCCCCTGGAGGGCTCTCGCCGGGCGCTTCTCGCCACTCGCACTTGGCCGCCGCGAACGGCCGCAAGCATAAGGCCAGGTCAGCGACATCACAGCTTTCGGCAGTGCCCTCTTCTTCCCGCGTCCTCTTCCCGTGTTGATGAAAACCACCCGATTTCTGGCATGACCCCCCTCGGATAATAAGGGTCTGAGACTCCCGACAACCCTGAGACTCCCGATAAACCTGAAACTCCCGATGTCCCGACTGTTCCTGAGGCACCTGGGGCTCCCGACGATGGACGTTCGCTTTCCGGAACAGGCGATGTCGTGCCGATAGCACCGCTGTTCGCCCTTGTGCTCGGTGGTCTCGGGCTTGCGGCCGTATGCGTCCGGCGCCTTCGCAGGGAGTGAAGCCTTCATGCTTTCTCATGAAAAATCCATGCAACGCGCTCGCGCGTAGCCATGAGTTCTGGTATCATTCAACAGGTTGCGCTAAGGATGGCGCAATCGGGAATAAGTGCGATGATACGCGGAGGCGGTGCATATGCGCTCCTCGGAGTCTTGCTACGGCCACGCTTCAAAGTTATCGCATGCAGTTATTTCGCATAAGGAGAAGTGAATGTACGCAATCGTGAAAACGGGCGGCAAGCAGTACAAGGTTGCCCCTGGAGACCGCATCAACATCGAGAAGCTCGATGCCGAGGTGGGCGCTGAGGTCGAGCTTCCTGTCATCTGCGTCGTCGACGGCGAGACCGTCGAGGCAGATCCTGCCAAGGCCGCTGCCACCAAGGTGGTCGCAACTGTCATCGAGCAGTTCAAGGGCGAGAAGGTTCTCGTCTTCAAGTTCAAGAAGCGCAAGAACTACAAGAAGCTGCGCGGCCATCGCCAGCAGCTCACTCGCGTGGAAATCAAGTCCGTCGGCACCGCTGTCGCCGAATAGATAAAGGGAGGCATACACCATGGCTCATAAGAAAGGCTTAGGCTCCAGCCGTAACGGTCGCGACTCTCACGCACAGCGACTCGGCGTGAAGATGTTCGGCGGTCAGCATGTTCGCACCGGCAACGTCATCGTTCGTCAGCGCGGCACCAAGTTCCATCCCGGCGAGAACGTCGGCCGCGGCAAGGACGACACCCTGTTCGCGCTGTGCGACGGCACCCTTGAGTTCACTCGCGGCGTGAAGCGTCGCGTGCATGTCCGCCCCGATGCCGAGGCACAGGAATAGCACGCTACCGCGCAATCAGCATAGATAGTCGGTTTTCGAGGCGCCCCCTGCATATCAGAGGGCGCCTTTCGTTTACAATCCAGACAACGCGGGCGTACATGATGCCCGCCCTGGCAGCGAAGGATCCCCCATGTTCGTAGACAAGGTACGCATATACGTCAAAGGCGGCGACGGCGGCGCGGGCTGCATGTCCTTCCGTCGCGAGGCGCACGTCCCCAAAGGCGGCCCCGACGGCGGCGACGGCGGTCACGGCGGCAACGTCGTCATCCAGGCCGACCTGGGCGTCTCGTCGCTGATCGACTACCGCTTCAAGCACCACTTCAAGGCCGAGCGCGGCACGCACGGCAAGGGCTCGCGCATGCGCGGCGCCGACGGCGAGGACATGATCTTGAAGGTGCCCGTGGGCACGGTGGTCCACGAGTACTTCGAGGAAACGAAGGAAACGGGCGAGCTCATTGCCGACCTCACGCACGACGGCGAGCGCATCACCGTGGCGCTTGGCGGCGTCGGCGGCCGCGGCAACGTGCACTTCGTCACCTCGACCAGGCGCGCTCCCGCGTTCGCCGAGCTGGGCGAGCCGGCGCAGGACCAATGGGTCGAGCTCGAGATGAAGCTTATGGCCGACGCCGCGCTTGTGGGCATGCCCTCGGCGGGGAAATCCTCGCTCATCTCGAAGATCTCGGCGGCACGGCCGAAGATCGGCGACTACCCGTTCACGACGCTTGTCCCGAATTTGGGCGTGGCGACGAGCGGTGACCTAAGCTTCGTCTGCGCCGACGTCCCCGGCCTTATCGAGGGCGCGCACGAGGGGCGCGGGCTTGGGCACGAGTTCCTTCGCCACATCGAGCGCACCGCGCTTATCGTGCACGTGGTCGACCTCACGGGCGACTATGAGGGGCGCGACCCCTTGAACGACTACGAGGTGATCAACCGCGAGCTCGAGCTGTACGCGAGCGACCTCGCGTCCCGCCCGCGCATCGTCGTGGCCAACAAGATCGACGTCCCCGGCACCGAGGAAGTTTGCAAGAAGCTCGCTGAGCGCGTGCGCGCCGACTCCATCGCCGCGGCCGGCGGTGACGAGTTCGCGGACAGCCCCATCGACCCGAAGCTCTACTGCATCAGCGCGCTTACGGGCAAGGGTGTCGACTCGCTCAAGGCCGCCATCGCGACGAAGGTGCACGAGCTGCGCGAGGAAGCGCGCGCGCAAGCCGCCGACCAGCCGGAATTCGATCACGTGTGGGAACACAAGCGCGAGATGCGCGACCGACGCTTCACCGTGCGCAAGCTCTCCGACGGTGTCTTCCGTGTGGAGGGCGGCCAGGTCGAGCGCATGGTCATCCAGACGGACTGGGAAAACGAGGACGCCATCGCCTTCTTGCAGCACCGCTTCAAGCGCATCGGCGTGGAGGATGCGCTCGCGAAGGCGGGCGCCCGCAACGGCGACGAGATCCGCATCGTGGGGCGCGCCTTCGAGTTCGAGTCGGCGACGGCGGACGACGCGTTCGAGGAGCTTGACATCTAATGGACGAGGCCAGGATCGACATTTCCGCAGCGGGCGAGGGCTGTGGCGCCCGCGAGACGCATGAGGGCAGCGAGTCGCGCGACGCCCGCGAGGGGCAGCTTGCCGCCCACCTGCGCCCGCTCGTGGTCAAGATCGGCTCCTCGACGCTCACTACGTCGGAGAGCAAGATCGACTACGCGTTCCTCGACGACGTCGCCCGCCAGGTGGCGCAGGTGCGCGAGGCGGGCTTCTCGCCCATCATCGTGACGAGCGCGGCCATTGCGTGCGGGCTCGAGGCGCTCGGCATCGAGCGGAGGCCCACCGACATGCCGAGCTTGCAGGCAGCGGCCTCGGTAGGGCAGAGCGCGCTTTCGGCAGGCTATGCCCGCGCGTTCGTCCAACATGGGATTACCACGTCGCTCGTACTTTTGACCAGGCGCGACACAGCCGACCGCACGGCGTATCTCCACGCGCGCGACACGCTTTCCCGCTTGCTTGAGATGGGGGTCGTGCCCATCGTGAACGAGAACGACACGGTGTCAGTCGAGCAGATTCGCTTTGGCGACAACGACACGCTCGCGGCGCTCGTGGCATGCCTTGTCGAGGCGGAGCTCATGGTGATCCTCTCCGACATCGACGGGCTCTACGATGCGAACCCGACGAAGGTCGAAGGCGCGCACCTGATCGAGCGCGTCGAGCGCATCGACGAGAGCATCATGGGCGTCGCGGGGGACGCGGGAAGCGTCGTCGGCTCGGGCGGCATGATCACCAAGATCAAGGCCGCGCGCGTGCTCATGGCGGCGGGCATTCCCATGACCATCTGCCTCGGCCACGCCCCCGATGCCATCGTGCGCGCAGCTTTCGGCGACCGTATCGGCACGCGCTTCTCGGCGAGCGAGCGTCCGCACGAGATCACGCCGCGCAAGCTGTGGATCGCGCTCGGCGACTCCGCTCGCGGCTCGCTCATCGTCGACGACGGCGCGAAGAACGCGCTGCTCCACCGCGGCAGCTCGCTTCTGTCGGTGGGCATCTCGCGTGTCGAGGGGCGTTTCAACGACGACGACATCGTCGACGTGAAAGACGCGACGGGGCACGTGATCGCCCGCGGCCGCACGGCGTTCTCGAGCGACGAGGTGGAGCTTGCCTGCGGACGCACGCGCGAGGAGCTCGAGCGCAACCGCCTGCTCGCGGCGTTCGCCGACAAGCCGGTCATCCACCGCGACGAGCTGATTGCCTTCGAGTAGCGATTGAGAACCACCCAGTGAGCTGGGATAACCGAGGGGAACGGGCGAGAGAAAGGTTCAGGCATGTACGAAGAGATTGAGATGCTCGCCAAGCGGGCTCGCACGGCAAGCGTGCGCCTGGCCCAGACGAGCGACGACGAGCGCAACGGCGCCCTGCGCGCCATGGCCCAAGCGCTGCGCGAATGCGCGCCCGAGGTTCTTAAGGCGAACGCGGCCGACGTGGCTGCCGCACGCGAGAAAGGCACGAAGGAAAGCCTCATCGACCGGCTGCTCCTCACCGACGCGCGCATCGAGGACATGGCCGCCGCGCTCGAGAGCCTAGCCGAGCTTCCCAACCCGCTCGGGCGCACGCTCGAGCAGCGCACCCTCGAGTCGGGAATCCGCCTCGAGCGCGTAAGCGTCCCCTTAGGCGTCGTCGCCGTCGTGTACGAGGCGCGCCCGAACGTGACCGCCGACGCTGCCGGCATCTGCCTGAAGTCGGGAAACGCCTGCATCTTGCGCGGCGGGTCGATGGCGGCCCGCTCGTGTGCTGCCATCGCGCGCGTCCTTTCGGCTGCGGCGGAGCAGGCGGGCATGCCCGAGGGCTCGATCGGCATCGTCGCCTCGACCGATCGCGCGGCGACCGATGTCCTCATGGGGCTCCACGGCCTGATCGACGTGCTCGTTCCTCGCGGCGGGGCGGGGCTCATCCGCCACTGTGTGGAGACGGCCAAGGTCCCCGTCATCGAGACGGGAACGGGAAACTGCCACGTCTACGTGCACGAATCCGCCGACTTCGACATGGCGCGCGACATCCTCGTGAACGCGAAGTGCCGCCGCTTCGGGGTCTGCAACGCCTGCGAGACGCTGCTCGTCGATGTGTCCATCGCGGCCGATTTTCTTCCCAAGGCGCTCTCCGAGCTGGCCGATCGCGGGGTGGCGATCCATGCCGACGAGCTGGCCTGCGAGGCTGCGCTTGCCGCAGGGGCCTTGCGCGGGCAGGGGCAAAGCGCGCTGCGCGTCGACCGTGCGAGCGAGCAGGATTGGGAAACCGAATATTTAGGGCCCGAAATCGCGGTGAAGTGTGTCGCGGGCGTCGACGAGGCCATTGCCCACGTGAACCGCTACGGCACGATGCACTCGGAGGCCATCGTGGCGAACCCAGGTGATCCTGCGGGCGCTTCGGCGATCGAGCGCTTCTTAAACGAGGTCGACGCGGCGGCGGTCTACGCGAACGCTTCGACGGCCTTCACGGACGGCGGCATGTTCGGCCTCGGCGCCGAGATCGGCATCTCCACGCAGAAGCTGCACGTGCGCGGCCCCTTCGCGACTGATGGGCTGACCTCGTACAAGTACGTGCTGCGAGGCGACGGCCAGGTGAGGTCCTAGCGCATGGGGGAGGAAACGCTGGCAAGCGAATCGAGCGTGCGCGCGCCTCTGCCCGGCCGAGCGACTCCGTGCCGAGCCCAGGCGGTCTCGCTTCCTGGTGAGGTGGCCTCGCGCCGTTCGCCCGTCGTGAGCGAGGGGCTCGACAACCTGGGGGCGGATGGCGCGCCTGCCCGGCTGGGAATCATGGGCGGCACCTTCGACCCCATCCACATCGGGCATCTGGCCTGCGCCGAGCAGGTGCGCGAGGCGTACGGGCTCGACGCGGTGGTGTTCATTCCCGCCGGCAGCCCCGTCTTCAAGCGCGACCGCGACGTCACGCCCGCGGACGACCGGCTTGCCATGTGCCGCCTCGCGACCGAGAGCAATCCCGCTTTCGACGTGAGCGCGATGGAGATCGAGCGCGGTGGCGACACCTACACCGTCGACACGTTGCGCGAGCTGCGTGCGCACTATCCCGACAACGTCGAACTCGTGTTCATCACGGGTGCCGACGCGGTCGCGAAAATCTTCCGCTGGCACGAAAGCGAGGCGGTTGCGGGGCTCGCACGGTTCGTCGCCGTGACGCGCCCAGGGTATACGCTTGACGACGAGATGCGGGCCACCTTCGAGAAAAGTCCCTTCACAGTGGACTTTCTCGAGGTCACGGGGCTATCGGTCTCCTCAAGCGACCTGCGCCGCCGCGTCAGCGAGGGCAAATCGATCAGATACCTCACCATGTCGCGCGTGCGCGATTACGTATGCGAGCATGGCCTGTACCGAAAGGAGCGTTAAACGGTGGGGAAGGAAAGCGGCGGCGATTTTGCCGAGGTGCTCGGCGAGGCGTTCTTCTGTGAGCGCAGGGCGGAGCTCGAGCAGCGCGTCAGCAAGAAACGCTTCACCCATGTGATGGGCGTGGTCGAGGAGGCAGAGATCCTCGCGCGGGCCTACGGGGTCGACGTGCACGAGGCCAGGCTTGCAGGCCTTTTGCACGACTGGGATAAGGCCTACGACGACGAAGAAATCCGCGAGCGCGCTCGCGAGCTGGGGCTTCAAGTGAACCCATGGATTTTGGAGCACCAGCCGCGCCTTCTGCACGGCCCGACGGCTGCTGCGGCGCTCGGGCGCAAGTTCCCCGCAATCCCCGCGGGCATTCTGCAGGCAATCGAGCGCCACACCACGGGCGAGATCGATATGACGCCGCTCGATATGGTACTCTACTGTGCCGACGCGCTTGAGCCGAACCGCCGTTTCGGGCGCGTCGACGAGCTGCGTGCCCAAATCGGCCGCGTGACGCTCGAGGAGCTCTACGTTGCAGTGCTCGGGTACTGGACGATCCTCATCATCGAGCAAGGAAAGACGCTGCATCCGCGCACGGTGGAAATATGGAACGCCTACGCGGTGAAAAACGAGAAACCGTACATAAACGCAAAGCGAAAGGAGCGCAAGTGAGCGCTAACGAACAGAAAACCTCGCGAGAGCTCGCGATCATCGCCGCCCAGGCGGCCGACGAGAAGAAGGCGACCGACATCCTCGTGCAGGACGTGGCGGAGCTTGTCGGCGAGACCGACTTCTTCGTGATCGTCACGGCGTCCAACAGCCGCCAGGTGAACTCGATCGTCGACGCCATCAAGGAGGACCTGCGCGACAAGGGCGGCGTGAAGCCCTTCCACATCGAGGGAACGCAGGACGGATCGTGGTCGCTGCTCGACTACGGCCAGATCGTCGTTCACGTCTTCCAACCCGAGACGCGCGAGTACTATCGCCTCGAGGAGCTCTGGAACGACGCCCCCGTGCTTGATTTGGCGAAGGAAGCGGGGCTTTGCGACGTCGAGTACTCCGACCGCATCTCGAAGCTTCTGCCCAAGAAGTAGGCAAAAACCTGGCAGGAAATCGGCGGGAACGCGGCGCGAACGCGACGGGAATGCGGCGAGCGGGCGGCAAGGGCCCAGCAGGAACCCGGCGCAAACGCGCCTAAACCGCGCCCAATCGTCCGCTGAAATGCGCTTGGCCGTGCGCTGTTTTCTTCGGTATCTTCCCAATTCGCTTTAGTTGCCTGCAGTGCGCCGACAGAAGGCGCGCTGCAGGCTTTTCGCGCTTTCGGGGCGGCATGTGCCAGGGTTCTTTTCGGGACACAAAGCCGAAAAGCGCCCGCGGGTGCTAAGGTCCCTTTCGCACATACGGTATGGCGGCGCCTCGGCTTGGCGCGTAGACTTGCCGACTGCGGCTTTTGCTTTTGGGAGAGGGACACCAATGTCCGACTTTCTGATGTCGTGCTCATGCAAGGGACGCCGCCCCAAGAACGTCGCCACTTCCGTGGTCCATTCCCGCCCACATCTCATAGCGGATCTTCTGCGCTCTCGCGACGTCGCTCGTTTCCTCGTCGCTCCCACAGGCTTCGGCAAGTCGACGGTTGCTGCGGAATATGCGCAGGTCGTCTTCTCGTTCAGGCGAACGTTCTGGGTCAACTGCGAAAGCCCGTGCTTCCTGCGCGACCTTGACGCCGGCATCATCGCATCGCGCGTGGCCGAGCTCGGCGGCGCGGGCTCGCTTGTGGTGTTCGACGACCTACCGCGCATGGACGCCTCGCGGGTCGAGGCGTTTTCCGAGGTCGTCGACGAGTTGCTCGCGGCGGGAAACGAGGTCCTCGTAACGTGCGCGCCGACCTGTGACGCCTATTCCGATTTGCATCGCGACAGGGTGAAACTCTCTGCGCGCCGCTTTTTGCTTACTGACGAGGAGATGGAGCGCACTGCGCGGGCGACGGGCTCCCCGCATGCGAAGTGCCGCGCGGCGTGCGTTGCGTGGGGGTCAGACGACGGAGGCCGCCTCGTCGCGGGCATGGCCGCCGAAGAGCCGCCCGCAAGCGTTCTTCTCGCGGCGTTTCTCATGCTGGTGATGGTGGAGGGGAGCCTCTCCGAGCTTGTCCCGCTTGTGGGCGCGCGTCATGCGAGCGAGGCGTTTTCCCTGATAGAGGAGGACTATCCATTCCTCGGCGTCTGCGTTCGGGAAGACTCCTTCGATGCTATCGCCATCGATATCCCCGTGCTTGCCCAGGGCTTCTCGCGGGCGGTGGATCGGGTCGTCGACGGGTCGACGTGCGGGGACGCGAGCGAGCTTGCGGCGTGCATCGCGGCGATGCTCCTCGAACGCGGGGCTGCTGCACGGGCGTGCGCCATCGTCCGCTATCTTGCGACGAAGCCCGCCTGCGCGAGCTGGCTTGCCGCCCACGGTGCCGATCTCCTCTCGGCGGCGTGCTTCAAGCCTGCTCACGAGCTGTTCGTTTACGCCGGGAAGAACGCGCGTCAAAACCGGATTCTTCTCGCTGCCGACGAGGCGGTGCGTTTGGCCGCGCTCGACGATGCCGCCTGCGCGCTGTTCCTCGCGCGGAAGTTCGCCTTCTCGCGCAGCATCGACCCCGAATCGCGCTCGCGATTGCTGCTCGTCGCCTCCTGCCTGGGAAACGACGAGGACCACCGCCGCGCGGAATCGGTGGCGGCCGACCTCGCCGCCCGCGCGAAAGTTGGGGACTCGATCGCCTCTGCAGCTGCGTTTTACCTCATCGCGGCTCACATCGGCAAGGGAGTGATGCCCCTTGCGGAGGCGTGGGGCAAGCTCGCATCGCGCGACGCAACCGACGAGCCGCTCGTCATCGCCGCCGCCTTGGCGCTTCGGTCGCTTGCACAGAAGAAGGCGCCGGGCTTCGCGTCGTCCGAGGACGCGCGCGCAGACGAGCGC
>NZ_CAKUAL010000038.1 GCF_934636505.1 uncultured Ellagibacter sp. | reverse complement strand
ACCGTGGTCGTGTCGACGATCTTCGCAAACTGGTAGATCGACGATTTGTCGCGATAGGACACGAGCTTGAAGCGCTCGGAGGTGCGCCACTCGTTGAAGTGGTCCATGAGCAGTTCGTACTGGTCGCGCATCATGATGATGTCCATGTCGTCGTCCCACGGGATGAAGCCTCCGTGGCGCACGGCACCGAGAAGCGTGCCGTAGCCTAAGAAGTACTCCACGCCATGCGCGGCGCACACGCGGTCGATCTCGTCCATGATGTCGAGCTCGATCGCCTTCATGTCGTCGACGGAGAGGCGTTCCATGTTAGTCCTCACCTGCGCCTTTGCGCGCAGTGGCACCTGCGACCGTGCTTGCGGGGGCGCCCACGTTCGCGTCCGCAGGCTTGCTCGCGGCCTCGCCCGCTTCCGCATCCGTGTTCTCGATAGCGTCCAGCTCGGCAAGCGCCTCGGCCTGCGCGAGCGCCGCAACCTTGTTGCGCAGCTGCGAGAGCTCGACGGTGGTGAAGAACTCGCGCACGAGCAGGATGGCGATGATGGCGAGGAAGACGCAGTTCGACGGCGATTCGATGCCGAAGATGTTCGAGAAGAAGAACGCGATGTGCGGGAACACCGCCAAAAGCAGGATGACGAGCGCGAAGATGAACCAGAACGTGCTGTCGGCGATCTTCAGCTCGGAATGGCGGATCTTGCGCAGGACGTAGATGAAGACGAGCAGCGCACAGACGATGAGCGTGATTCTGAATAAGAGGGTCATTTACTTTCTCCTCCTGAACCATTGCACGATGAGAATGGACAGGCTGATGCGCAGCATGTAGGACACCGATTTCGTGAAGTTGAGGTAGCTCTCGCCGGCGGTGCGCTCGCGCATCTCCACCTGCATCTCCTCCACCTTGTAGCCATGGCGCATAAGGAGCGAGATGGTGTCAGGCTCGGGGCCGAAGTCGAGCTCGTTGGCGAACAGCGGGATCATCTTCGAGTCGAACAGGCGCATGCCCGAGGTGGGATCCTGGATGCGCTTGCGCGTGGTCACGAAAATCATCGCCGTGATGAGCGCCGAGCCCGCCATGCGCGCGGAAAAGGGCTTCTTGCAGTCGGCGAAGCGCGATCCCACAACCACATTCGCGCCGGTCTCCTCCGCAACCTCGACCATGTCGTCGATGTAGGCTGCGGAATGCTGACCGTCGGCGTCGAACTGAATGGCGTAATCGTAGCCGTGCGCGTACGCGTACTTCATGCCGGTCTGGAACGCCCCGGCAAGACCGAGGTTCACCGGCAGCGAGATCAAATGATAACCCCGCTCGCGGCAGATGGCAGCGGTGCCGTCCTTCGAGCCGTCGTTCACGATGACGTAATCGATGTCGGGCGCGTTCTTCCGCAGATCCTCGATCGTCGATACGATATTCTCCTCTTCGTTATACGCAGGTATAACGGCGAGCACTCGTTTGTTCATAACCTTCCAACCTGATACCGTGCAGCCCCTCGAGCGAGCGCGGTGAGCTGCGTGAAATTTGACACACGATTCGTTATTTTACCTCTTTTCGATATCGTTCACGGACTCAACCTATAATAAGGACGAACGAAGAGAGAACCTTCAGGAGGAAATCGTGGCGACCACCGCTGAAAATCGCACGGAGCGAAGCTTGCGCGTCTGCCTGTTCTCGGCGCTTTACCGGCCGAGCATGGGGGGCGTGGAAACCTACACCGAGAGCCTTGCGCGCGCATTATACGAGATGGGAGCCGAGGTAACGGTCGCGACTTGCAATACGCACGGCCTCGCCGCGCGCGAGCGCGAAGACGGCGTGAACGTCGTCCGCTTCCCGTGCAAGCCGCTTTTGGGAGGTCGGTTTCCCCTTGTGAAGAATGACGAGGAAGCGAAGCGGTTGTGGAAGCATCTTGAAGACGAGCACTTCGATTACGTGATCGCGAACACGCGCTTCTACACGCTGACCGAGCGTGCGCTCGACTTCGCGGCGCGCACCGGCGTGGTGCCGCTGCTCATCGAGCACGGGTCGGCGCATCTTACGATGGGTAGCGCCCTTGTCGACCCTGTGGTGCAGGCGGTCGAGCATGCGCTCACGAAGCGCGATCTGCGCTACCCGTTCGTCGCGTACGCCGTGTCGAGGAAGGCGAGCGCATGGCTCGGGCATTTCGGAATCGAGTCGGCGGGCGAGCTTCCCAACTCGATCGACGCCGATGCGTATGCGGCTCAGGCGAGCGCGCGGGATTTCCGCGCCGAGCTGGGCATTCCCGCAGACGCTCTCATGGTTGCCTTCGCGGGGCGCCTCGTTCCCGAAAAGGGCGTGGTTGAGCTTGCCCAGGCCACAGCGGCGATCGCCGAGCACCCGGATGCGGGCGGGCGGGCCGTGCATCTTGTCATCGCAGGCGCAGGCCCCAAGCAGGGCGACATCGAGCGAATCGGATGCGGAAGCGTCCATCTGGTAGGACGGCTGGAAAGGCAGGACTTGGCGGCGCTCATGTCGCAGGCCGACGCGATGGCGCTGCCCTCCCGGTCGGAAGGATTCGCCACAACCCTGCTCGAGGCCGCGGCGTGCACCACCCCCGCGATCGTCACCCCCGTCGGCGGCACCGACGAGCTCGTAAGCGACGAGCGCTTCGGCACCATCATTCCCGATGCGCGCACCGAGACGGTCGAGGCCGCGCTGTGCGAGGCGGCGCGCAACCCGCAGCGGCTCGCTGAGCAGGGGGCGAACGTCGCGAGGCGCGTGCGGGCGGAATACAGCTGGAGGCGCACTGCCGAGCGGGCGCTCGCCGCATGCCGCAAGGCGAACGAGAAGTAAGGTTCCTAGTCGTCGATCGCGGTGATGCGGTACAGGCGCATGTCGTCGCGCGCGAGCACCACCTCGAACCCGGGCGTGGAGTCGCGCACGTAATCGATGCCGCACCACAGGCTGTTGTCATCGTAGGTGAAGAAGAAGTTGCTGTCGGGATCGGAGGGGTTGTACCATCTTCCCTGGTCAAGCAAAAGCAGGTACTCAGCCCCGACGTTTTCGACGGCTTCTTTCACCCGATCGTCATAGGAGATGCTATCGAGGCGGCTACGGATGAGCGCGCTGTCCGCGGTCTCGCTGCTCACGCCATAGGTGCGCAGGTAGCGGTAGTACGTGCGCATGCCGTCGACCACGTAGCAGAAGCAGCTGCCATCGTTGGGGTTGTTGATGACGACGGCGCCTTCGGGAAGCACCCGCTCGACCTCGGCGACGAACTCCTTTTCCGCGGTCGTGTAGATGTAGTCCACGTTGTTCTGCCACGAAAGCCGCTGCCAAACCAGCGTCATCGCCCCGCGGCCCATGTTGGGAACCTCGCTCGACGGGTCGATGTCGCTGCGCGGGTCATCGAGGAAAAACGTTCCCCACACCAGCACAAACGCGCAGAGAGCGCATGCGATGGAAGTCGCCCACACAGGCGCCTTGTCACGCGAACGGGAAAGAAGCCGCGCGATCGCGCGCGCAACGAGCGCTATGCCCATCGCCGCGAGGGGGATACCGAAGATGGCCGCCATCGCCGCCACGCGGTAGTAGTCGGTGTACCAAAAGCCGGTCAGCAGATGCTGCAGGCGGCCGGAGGTCGACACGTCGACGATGAACATCCCGCAGGCAAGAACATACGAGGCAGAAAGCCACAGCCAACGGCGCTCTTTGAACGTCCAGAACATGCCCACGAACACGAACACCATGAGCACGAGCTGCACGCCGTCGTCCATGAACCCGAGCATGAGCGTATGGAGCACCGCCTCGAGCGGGTACTGCGCGGCACCCCACGAGTGTTCCACCACCGCGCTCAGGAAGGGCAGATGGTATACCACCCACCAGATGACGCAGATAAGAACGGCCGCGACCGCCGCGAACAGGATGCGCAGCCGCCATTTCGCCGCACCTTCGCGACGGAGAAGGTCGGCCGCGATCGCCGCTCGGTAGATGCAGAAGGGAATGAGCCACACGGCCACGACGAACACGGCGTTCGGCTGCGCGAGCGCCAACGCGATGACGCCGACGACGAACAGCGCCCCCGCGCAGATGCGCTCACGGCGCGAGATGCCCGTGCGCAGGATCGCCACGAAGAGCGCCGCCACGAGCGGCAGCAGGCAGTAGGCGGACGTGTTCGGGAACAGCGGGCCCCAGGCGAGCAGCATCCAGGGGAAGGCCGAGAACATGGGCGCGCAGGCGGCGCCCCAGCACACGATGTCGCGACGCTCCTGGAAAACGATGCGCATGAACGCGAACATGCTCGCAGGGAGAGCCAACGCCACGAACACGAAGTTCGCGGCATTTTCCGAAAGCGGAATGGGGACGTCGAGCAGGCTCACCATGAAGGCCGCGACGTTGTACCAGGCCGTCGGGTAGAAGCCGCCGCCGGGAAGCGGGTTGATCGCCGCGTCGGCCGCGCCCGCATAGAGCGACGTGCTGAAAGGCGACCAGTTCCCCGTCTCGACGAAGCAGCGAATCGAGCCTAAATGGCTCACGTTGTCGTATTCCTGCATGTAGTTCGAGGGGTCGCCCAGAAACGTGGTGAACATGCCCGCCGACACGACGACGCCCGCCAAAAGGTAGAGCGCGAGCGCGCACAGGTCGAAGCGGCATGCCTCGCGGCTGCGCTCACCGAAGCGACGGCGAGGCAGATCGTGTGCGCGCACACGACCGACGATGCAGATGATAAGACCCACCGCGAGCTGGGGGAAGAAGATTGTCGCCCAGTTGGTGTTGATGCCCAGGGCGGCGTACGCCAAACAAAGGGCGATCGTCGCCGGAATGCCCAGAAGCGGCGCAAAGGCAACAGCCGACGCCACGTGCATGCGAAGGCCCGCAAGCACGAGCGCCCCCGGAACGAACAAGAACACAGCCCCCGCAAACGCAGCGGCGAAGAACAAACCCCACATACCTTACCTTCCTAAGCATCGCACAACGCGATGAGAAATCATGAATTCAAGCCAACGAGGGCGCCGCATCGGACGCCCTCGTCTTCAAACCGCTCTATTGTATCAGGAACTGCTGCTAAAGAAGTCCCGCCATGTAGAGTGGCAGCTTCACAATGTCACCATCAACGGCAAGCTGACGCGGGTGGAGGATGTACCTTTCCCCCACACGCTTTCCAAACTTCAATTTGAACTTGTCGAGCGATTTCGTCGTGTATCGCTTGCCCGATTTCACTTCAACAGGACTTACACGAGGCTTCATCGCCGCATCGGGATACGGCTTTACGAGAAGAAAATCAACTTCCATTCTGTCTTCGGCGGTCGGCGCCCATTTCGAATAGAAGTACAAATCGTGCCCTGACGCGACGAACTGCTGCGCGACTGCGTTTTCCGCAAGCATCCCCTCGTTCACATCTGCATCGCCAAGGAGGACATGGCGATAGACCTCAGGCATCGAGTCACCCGTCGAAGAAAAAGCCATCGTAGCAAGAAGCCCCACGTCACCCATATAGCACTTGATCGCTGATTCGCTTTTGCTCAAGGCGAGGGCGACCGACGGGTCAGTGCAAGCATGGCACAGATTCACCGTAGCCGCTTCGTCAAACCATGCAAAGGCGAACGCGTAGTCACGCGCGCGACCCCCCTCTTCAACCTGCGAGAATACCAGCCTTTTCTCATGTTTGGAGAGCTGACCAGGAATCGCATCGAAGATGGCCTTGAGACGTCCCACCCCACTTTCCCCATATTTATCGATATCTTCCCGATAGAGCTTGAGCACAAGACGTTTCGCCCGATCGGCGGCATCCATGTTTCGTTTATCCGCATAGACGGCAACAGCCTGGGGCATCCCACCAACCAACATGTACTCATTCCAAAAGCGCATCGCTTTTCGATGCAAATCGTCGGGCAGAGGCCTTCGCTCATTAAACGACGCTCGAATAATCTGGGCTAAACCATCTTCCCCCATAGCCCAAAGAAACTCCTCGAAATCCATCGGGTGCAACTTCATCGATTCTTCTTCAGAGGGGATGAGAATGTCCTTGACATTCGATTTGATCGAAATCAACGATCCAGTTTCCACGTAATCGTATCGCCCGTCAGCAACAAGGTGTTTGATGAACTCTCTTGCAGGAGGAAAAAGCTGAACTTCGTCGAAAATCACGAGGGTGTCGCGAGGAACCAAGTTGACGCTAAATAGAGCGGAAAGGTAAAGGAAGAAACCGTCAAGATCGGTCCTTGTATCGAGAAAGAGCTGCTTGAACTCCTTTGAAACCTTTGAGAAATCGATAAGGGCATATGATGCGTATTCTCGCTTTGCGAACTCCTCAACAAGCGTCGATTTCCCAACGCGTCGAGCACCCTCGACAAGCATCGCCGTCGACCCGCAACTTTCCTCTTTCCATAAGAGGAGCTTCTCGTATGCCTTTCGCTTATACATTGGCATCTCCTAGATTGCCGTTTTCTATGGTTTCAGATTACCACAATATGCACGTTTCTAAGTTTTCAAGATACTACGATTTGCACGTTTCTATGATTTGACAACAGAAGGGCCCGCTTTATGAAGCGGGCCCTTGCACTCAGAAGCATTACCAGGAACTACCAGTACCAGGAATTCGGCAGGGCGCTTGTGGCCACGATCACGCCGTCCTTGTAGTACTCGCGCTGCGCGGCGGCGGAGTGCGAACCCGTCCACCAGGAAGAGACGTCGATGTAGTCGTACCAGTCGGGCTGGATGCCCCAGATGTCGCAATTGAGCGTGCGGTCGTAGTTGTCGACGACGATCTTCACAGGGAAATCCCAGTCGTTGCGGAAGCGGAAGTCGGAAGAGCCCCAGTTCACCATCGCATCTTGCCCGATGGGCACATATGTGGAAGGCGTCGTGTGGTTCTGGCGCTCCACGATGGTGAGGCCGGCGCGCACCACCGCGCCGTAGAGTGTGGTGGACGCCTGGCAGATGCCGCCACCGTAACCAGAGCCGCCGACGACGCCGGCGATGAGGTAGCCCTCGGCCGCGCCGCACGGCCCGCACGTGTCGAAGAACGACACCGTCTCGCCCGGCCACACGACCATGCCGTCGAAGTTGGAAAGCGCACGCGACATGTTGTACCACCCGTTGAACGTGTTGGTGGAAACGGTCGAGAAATGTGCGAGAAGATCCGAGAAGTCATCGGGGACGTAGGTCGTGGGAGTCAGCACGAAGCGCTGTGCGATGGAATTGTTGCGCGTGTAGACCTGCACATTCGTACCGCTTTCTGCAATCCCATCGGCAATGTCGAGCGCGAGGCCGTTGCCCTTGCACACGAAGCTAAACGACCGGTCGCCCGCATACTTCGGGTACCACTTCTGCGCGTCGTTGCCGAACGGCGTGCATTGCCACACGTTCGTGCCAGGGGTGCGCCCGCCGTTGGCCACATCGAGCACCTTGCGCGAGAAGGGGAACGCGATCGTGTAGGAGCCGTCGGCGTTCGCCGAAATCTTCACCACCTGTGCGTTCGAGCCGTTCTCGGTATGCAACTGCACGTTCGCGCCGCTTACACGGGAGGCATCTTGCACGTCGAGCTTCACCGAAGGGTTGGTGTATGCGCCGATAGTGTAGAAGCCCTCGATGATGATCGGGGTATTCTTCAGGATGAACGATGATGCGTCCGCACTTGAGCCAAGCACAACGTTCTTCCCCGAAAGGGAGAGCGCGAACTCGCCGCTCTTCGAGGTGATGCGGTACGCGCCGTTTCCGAGCGGCACGAGCTTCCACAGCTGGGAATCGGCCCCGTCGGCGGTCTGCTGGCAGACGTTAGCGCCCGCAGCGGCGCTTCCGCCCTCGATGGCGAGCACCTTGCCCGAACACAGCGACTCGATCGTGCAGTAGCCGTCGTCGCGGGTCGTCACGTGCCACTTCTGCGCATAGCCGCCATTGTCCGTGTGAACCTGCACGTTGGCTCCCGATTCGGTCGATGCGTCGAACACATCGAGGTCGGTACCCTTGTCGTTCGAAAGCGCAAGCTCGTAGGTGCCGTCGGCGTACGTGCGCTCGCACGGGCTGAAGACGAACGATTGGGCGATGGCCCCGTTCGGAGTCCACGTGCGCACGTCCGTGCCAGCGGCGCAGATTCCGTCGGCGATATCGAGCGCGAGCACATTGCCCTTCGAGATAAGCGAGAAGGAGCCGTTGCCGTTGTCGACGAGGCGCCACTTCTGCATGCTGTTGCCAAACGGCGTGCATTGCCACACGTTCGTGCCAGGAGTGAGCCCGCCATTGGAAACGTCGAGCACGAGCCCCGAGCCCATCGAGGTGATCGTGTAGTAGCCCTCGGAGTCGGGCTCGATGTACCACTTTTGGGCCTGCGAGTGGTTGCTAGACCACAGGCGAACGTCGGCGCCGGAGACAAGCGATGCATCTGCCACGTCGAGCGCATAGGATGTGTCGCCCGCGGCGCAGATCTCGTAGACGCCCGCGGGAAGCAGAGCTTCGGGGGCGGGGTCGGAAACGGGCGTGAGCGCGAAACGCTGCGCGGGAGCACCATTGACCGTGTAGGTCTGGATGTTCGTACCTGCAATTGCAAGCCCATCGGCGATGTCGAGTGCGAGGCCCGAAAGCTTGGAGACGAGCGTCACCGAGCCGTCCGCCGCGCGCGCGATCTTCCACTTCTGGGCATCGTTGCCGAAAGGCGTGCACTGCCACACGTTTGTGCCGGGAGTGCGCCCGCCGTTGGCAACGTCAAGCACCTTGCCAGTCGCAACCGAGGTGATCGTGTAGTAGCCCTCGCCCACCGCTTCGATGCGCCACCGCTGGAAGAGCGTTCCGTTCGCGGAGGCGAGCTCGACGTTCGCACCCGAGTAGAACTGCGAGCCAGCCGTGGAGAGCACTGCCTTCGAGTTCACGGCAGCAGAAATCACGTACACGCCCTCGAAGGATTCTTCACCTGCGGTTTCCCCTTCACCTGCAGCTCCACCCTCGCCTGCGGCGGCAGGTTGCGCGGCGGCGGGCGCAGCGGCTTCAGCCGCAGCAGAAGAAACGCCGACGGCGGCATCAGGCTGCGCAGGTGTTGCGACCTGGGACGTTCCCGCGTCCGTTCCCGTGCTGCCCTCGGCAGAGGAACCCTCGACCGCGGCATCCGCCGAAGGCGCTCCGGCAACCGACCCATCGGCGTTCGCGCCAGCCGTCTCTTGCGCGAGCGCACCCGCGGGCACGCACCAGACCGAAAGCGACGCTGCGAGCAGCACCGAGAGCAACCGCTTCGGTCCCTTCATAGTATGCCCCTGCATCCTCTCCCCTTTCTCATTAACGGAGATCCGAGCGCAAAACGCGCCCGGATCCGCCTACATTCCCGATTCGAAACGCGCCATGAAGGCGTCGAAATCGTCCATCATCAGATTGAGCATCTCCCAATCAGCCGGCGCGAACATGTCGCGGTCGAGCGTGCCCTCCTCGCGGGCCCGCAAGTATTCCTCGCGCATGCGCTCAGCGAACGCACGGCGCGACTCGTCGGTCAGGCGATTGAAGTTCCACCGGTACGTCCCAAGCTTCAACAGGTTGACAATCGCACCGAACGCGCGCTGCTTTTCGGGGTCCTTCGCCAGAAACTCGCGCGAGAGCTCGTACTCGTCGCACACGGCGAACACCTTCGCCGACGACTTCACCGACGAGTTCGCGTTATCGACGCGGTAGTGCAGATACCCCTTCGGAAGGATAGCCGCGCGACGCGCGCTCGCCCACACCTGGAACACGAACGAGGTGTCCTGATACGATGCGCCGGGAGTCCCGTTGAAGCGAATGCTCTCGCGCTCGATCATCTCGCGGCGGTAGAGCGCCGACCAGATGATGGGCAGCACGGTGAGCGCGCGCTGATCGACCCGAGGATCGAAGACGGTCTTGTACGCAAACCCGGCGAACGGTTCCTGGAAGACGTCGCCCGCATCACTGTGCTCGTAATAGTTCGCTTTCACCAGGTCGAGGTCGTGCTTCTTCGCGAACTTGTACATGTCCTTGAACATGCGGGGGTCGGCGAAGTCGTCGGATTCCACGATGCCCACGTACTCACCGCGGGCCTCTGAGAAGCCGCGGTTCATCGTCTTGCCGTACCCTTCGTTCTCCTTCGAGATGAGGCGCACGCGGGAATCGCGGGCGGCGTACTCGGCGGCGATGTCTGCCGACGAGTCGGTGGAGCCGTCGTTCACGACGATGATCTCGATGTCCTTCAACTTCTGCGCAAGCAGGCTGTCGAGGCATTCGCGCAGATACTTCTCGACGTTGTACACGGGAACGACGATCGAGACCTTGGGCGTGTCGGAGGTTTTGTTGCTGAACATGGTTTCCTTTCCAAACTATCCGCGGCGTGCCGCGTGGAGAACGCGCTTTGCGAGGTTCGCAGCCGCACGGGCGGGCGCAGTGACCGCACGCCCCGTTCGGTAACTTATCGAGTGGTAGAACTCCTCGATGTCGGAGTTGAGCTGGTTGATGTGCTGAGCCTGACCTCCTACCGCAAGCAGGTTTTCCTCGTTCTTCATGATAACGCCATTCAAGACAAGCGTGTCGCGGTATCCGGTGTACGCGTCGTAGGTTTCCCCGAGCAGCGCTCTGCAAACGACGCACTCGGCGTCGGTGAGCTGCGACCCGGCAAGGGCGCGTGCTATAGCCTCGCCCCCGCGCTCGCGGGCATCCTCGAAACAGTAGCGGCGAGCAATCGGGTTGCGGATAAGATCGACCATGAGGATCAGATGGCGCGCCGCGGCGGCATCGAGTCCGCACGCGGCCTCGTCATCGCCCGTGAAATTCGCCCGCGCCTCCTCGAAGCCGGAGAACACGTCGTCGAGCATGGCGCGCGCGCCGACAAGCCCGGTCGACGCGAAAGGCAGGCAGCGCAGCGTGGCAAGGGGACGCTTGGTCACGACGATCTTGGTCGCCTGCGAGAAGGCCGCGCATTGAAGGCCCAGCCACGTAGAGCACTTCGCCTTTTCCGCGCATTGCAGCAAGAATTCCCTGTTGAATGCCTTGTTTGCCGACGCGATGCTCGAAAACGAGAACAGCTGCGAGGAGAAATCGGAAGCGGGATGCGCCCCTTCGGGCACGATTGCCTCGGTGGTGCTGGGCTCGTAGAAGTCGAACAGGTCGCGCACGCCGAGCATGCCGGCAGAATCGGTGAACACCGCAATGTCATAAGGCTCGCGCTCGCCGACGACCGTGCGCCCCTCGCGTTCCCCTGCAAGCTGAAGCAGCTGGTCGAAGGCTTGCGGATCGTAGACGACGTTCGCGTAGGAGCGAACGAGGTAGGTGCCCCGCGCGCTCGCGAGCGCAGAAGCGACATCGCGGGAGGGAAGAACGCGCGCGCGGCAATCGTTCTCCGTGAAGTCGGCAATGAGCTGGGCATAGCGGCTGTTCGCATCGGCGGGCGGGAAGAACAATACCTCGAAAGACTGCTCGTCCTGGAACTCGATCGCATCGAGCGCGGCTTTGGCGTCGTCGGCCTCGTCAGCGCATTCTATAAGGATGCTTATCGATGGAGCATCGGTTTCCACCTGGGGCGACACGAGGTAGGCCAAACGCCCGCGCACGCCGTCATCGAGCCCAAGCGAGTCGAGCGGGCGGCCTTCCAGCACCTCGTCGAGGAACGCCGAGAAAAGCTCGGCGAAGCGGACGCGGTCGTTGTAGTAGGTCATCTTCGCCGACGTGAACAGGAACGACACGGCCCACGAGACGCCCTCGCGCCCGAACTCCACCAACGTCCCGCGCTCCTTCCATGTGGTGAGCGCGTATTTCACCACGTCAAAGTGGAGGAAGAGCTGCTTGGCGCCATCTGAGCAGGTCGCGCCCACCGCCGAATCGCGACGCACACGGTAGAAGTAGAGCATCTCCTTGCTGAAGGCGACCGTTTTCGCAAGCGGGAAGGTGATGAACTGGAAGGCGTGATCTTCCCCAAGCGAGAGGTCGGGGTTGAGAAGAAGCCCGTTGCCGCGCAAAAAGTCGGTGCGGTACATCTTGTTGCACATGAGGGGGATGCTTCCGCGCTCGTAGAGCAGGGCATCGACCCCGGAATGATATACGTTGTCGCGCCACGCGAAGGAATCATCCGCCCACGGGAGCGTGGGGAACGTCTTGCCGCCGAAGACGACGATGTCGGCTCCTTCCCGCTCGGCGGTGGCGACGAGGACCTCGCAGGTTCTTTGCGCGATGTAGTCGTCGGAGTCGACGAACAGGATGTACTCGCCGCGCGCAAGCCCGACGCCCACGTTGCGCGTCTCAGCAACGCCGCAGTTCTCGCGATGGAGCGCGCGGATGCGAGCGTCTTTCGCAGCGTAGGCGTCGAGAAGCTCCGGCGAGCCGTCGGTCGAACCGTCGTCCAGGCAGAGAATCTCGATATCGGAAAGCGTCTGCTCGATCAGGCTATCCAGGCATTGCGCGAGGTAGCTTTCGACGTTGTAGACGGGGACAATGATAGAAACCTTTGGATTATCCATGTGGTGCCTTCGGTTAGCTTCTCGGATGCAGGCACACGCCCGCAGCGTTTTGCTCTGAATGATACTGTATCGCGACGGCGATGCGGGGCAGCCTTCGAAAGAAGCACACGGCGTCCTAGCGTCCCGACGCGCCCACCTTGCGCTGGATCGCGCGGGGAAGACGGCATATCGCCTGGCCGACGCGCTGCTCTGCCGCGCCCATGACCGCGTCGAACTCGGATACGACCCGATTTAGGTCGGCGCGCACGGCAGCTTCGCGCTCGCGCGCCGCATCGCACTCGGCGAGGGCTTCGTCGCGCGCGGCGCTCACCTCGTCGAGGACAGCAAGCGCATCTTCCCGCGCCGCATCGAGCGAGCGCGCACGGCCGAACAGGTACGCGGTTGGGTCGCATTCTACGATCTCACGCATGCGGGCGTGGTATATCGGGTCGAGGAAGTCGCGTTCTCCCAGGTCGGCAAGACCCAAGTCGGAGAAACCGCGGTCGGCCAGATAACGGTACACCTCGCAAAAGGCGGGATAAGACGCGAGCGTGTTTAAGTTGTACAGGATGCTCGACATCGCCCAAGTGGCGTAGCTGCGCGAGAGCGCGTCGAGGCGCCCCGTTTCTTCCAAATAGTTGCGAAAGAAATGAATGGCGCGCACGAAATCGAACGCATGGCGGTCCTTCGTGGCCATGGCGGAATCGGCGCGCATCACGCGATAGCTGATGAGCCGCTCGCCCACCGTCGCGATGCGCTCAGCGTCCACAAGCGCGGGGTACACGAACGCGATGTCCTCCGAACGCTGGATGTCTTCCGCGAAGCGATAACCCCCCTCGCGCACGAACGAGGCGAGGAACAGCTTGTTCCAGGCCCACGTCTGAAAGCTCATGAGGAAGTCGTCGGGACTGCGTTTCCACGAGAACGCCTGGCCGTCGAAGTCGAACGGGGCGAAATGGAGGATGCCGAGCGGCGGATGCTGCCGGCGTTTGCGCTGGTTGTTGTAAAACCAGAGGTCCCACACCACGATCTGCGCATCGGTGCGGCGCGCCGCATCGAGCGCCAGCTCGAAGCAGCGCGGCGCCAAGAAGTCGTCGGCGTCCAAGAACATGAGATAGCTTCCCCGCGCCAAGGGGATCGCGCGGTTGCGAGCGCGCGCGCAGCCCGCATTCTCCTGCTCGACAACGCGCATCTTACCAGCAAGGCATCGCTCGTACTCGCGCAGAACCGAGACCGAATCATCGGTCGACCCATCGTCGACGCAGATAATCTCCCACGACGATTCCGTCTGAGCGATGACGCTGTCGAGACATTCGGGTAAATAGGCCGCGCAATTGTACACGGGGATGATAACCGAAACCGCGGGAGCGCCCCCCGTCGAGATCTCCGACATACTTCGTCCTTTCGCAATGCAATAACTGCATAAGGGTACCACGCAATGGGCGCATCTCGGCTGATTCGCGTTATAGATACGACCCTCGATCGCCATTTCGCCATTTCGCCGCGGGAAGAAGATTCGATAGCCTCCTCATGGCAATGCATCTCTCGTTTCGATATCATAGTAAGGATTCGAACGCTACGAAAGGAATGCGACATTGTCTGGGGCAACCGCATCGAGCTCTCCTTCACCCACCGAAGGCCAGAGCAAACCCGCTAAACAACGTATTTGCTATATCGATATTGCCAAGGGATTCGCCATGCTCTGCATCATTGCGGGGCACTTTGGAATCGCAAGCGCAGAGCGCTTCGTGTTCACCTTCCACGTCCCGCTTTTCTTCCTCTTAAGCGGGTATTTCCTCTCCACCAAAGTGAGCTTTCTCCCTTTCATGAAGCAGAAAGCCCGACAGCTGCTCGTGCCCTATTACGTCACAGGTGTCGTTATCCTTGTAGTCGCCACCGTCGTCAATCACTTTGTCTGGCCGGAAATTGATGCCCTGGATAATGCGAAGAGCATGCTGGGTGCCTTATTGTATGGCTCAGGGGCACCCCATAGCGAGCCTTTCGCGATTCGCCAAATCGGCCTGCTGTGGTTTCTCTGGGCTCTCTTCTTCTCGACGGGTTTTACCCGCCTCGCACTCAAAACCAAGTATCCGCTGCTCACCGTATGCCTCATAGCAGCCGCAGGATGGGCGAGCGCAAAAGTGACTTGGCTTCCCTTTTCCATCCAGCCGGGCGCGATGGCCTCATTTTTCATGTACCTTGGATTCCTTGCGCGAAAGCACGGAATCCTTGACAGGAAACCGCCTCTCGCTTTGATTGTCGCCTTGATTCTGCTCTGGATAGCGTCCGTCTACTTTGGGGTTTCTATCAATATCGTCGTCTGCTTCCTCTCTCACGGACTTCTGAGCATCGCCACCTCGATTGCGGCGTCTTATCTCGTCGTCCTCGCCTGCAAGGTCGCTGAGCAGCGGCTTCGCACCGTGTCTCGATTCTTGAATTTCTTTGGGCAAACAACCCTCATCGTCATGTGCTTCCACGCGATTTCTGATTTCTGCTTCCCGAATCTCATGCTTTACAGCTGGCTCGAGCCCTTCGGCTTTCCCCATACCGCCGTGAGCATTCTCATCCTCGTGCTCAACGTATTGTGGCCGCTCCTTGGCGTATTCGTCTCCTTGCGCGTTCCTTTGTTGAAAAAGCTATTCAGCGTCCGCCCGATATCGCCCCTTCCCGAGCGCGAGTCGGCCGCTTAGGGGGCGAGTCGGGACAAACGCCTGTTCGACTATTCCACTCGCGCGGGCGAAGCAAGACGAGACTCCAGGAGAGCTAAGCGCCCAATGCGCGAATGGGATAGCTAGATCCACAGCTGAATTACCGAAAAGGTGAATGATTTGCATACCAAAATACGAATGATTGACTTACCAGAATACGAATCTCGCACCAGCCAACCACGCAATGCGTTGCAACATTCCACGCACACAGATTCTTCAAAAGTTGATGCATTTATGCGTTCGCATAAGTTGTGAGCAGATGCCCTGTAATTTATGCGAACGCGTAAATAGAAGAACAATGTGCTATTATTTATGCGTTCGCGTAAAGGGAGTGATATCGTGATCAATATCGGCAGCACAAAAGAACTCGGGGAGCTCATCATGCATGAAAGAAAAGCCCAGGGGCTCACCCAAACCCAACTAGCAGGATTGAGCGGCGTAGGCATAACATTTCTCTCGAACCTCGAAAACGGGAAGCAGACCGCGGAGCTTGGCAAAACCCTCAACGTTCTTGCAACGCTCGGATTAGACCTTCTCGCAGAAAGAAGAGACGATGAGTAACCTTCGAGTTTCACTTTATCGCGAAGGGACTGTGGTTCGCGTAGGCACAATAGAGAGGAATAATACCGACGGGTCTATTTTCAGGTACCTTAATAAATATGCTGACGATAACGCAGCGATTCCCCTATCTCAATCGCTCCCTCTTTCGACCGATGTTTACAGCGAAGACCAATTCCGCCCCTATTTCGAGGGATTGCTCGCCGAAGGAAATGCACGAGAGGCACTTGCGGCAGAGCTGCACGTTCGGGAAACAGATTACCTCGCAATCCTCGCGCAATGCGGCCGCGACTGCATCGGCGACGTGATCATAGAAGACGACGGCGATTCCAGCCCTCAAATCGCAAGCGCCAAGAACAGCTACGAAGAAGTGAGCAACGAACAGCTATTCCGCTTTTTCCGCTCTATTCCAGATATGTCAAGAGAAAATGTCGGGTCGCGGCTTTCTCTGGCCGGTGCGCAAAGCAAGATAGGGCTGGCGCATATGCCCGACAGCCCCATGTCGCAGGGATGGCTTAAACCGCGAGGACTCGCAGCGAGCACCCATATCCTCAAAACAGGCTCCATCGAAAAGCTTGTCAGCCTCGAATTTCTCTGCATGCGGGCGGCGAAAAAATGCGGCATTAAGGTTCCGGAGGTTACGCTGCTTGACTTCGGTAAGCCCGTACTGGCTGTCGAGCGATTCGATAGGGTGGTAACGATTGACGAAGAGGGACTCCGCGTTGAGCGAATCCATCAAGAGGACTTCGCGCAGGCATTCGGAATGACGTCAGCTTCGAAATATGTCGAGCTCCCGAATGGCTCTATCGCTTCGATAGCGCAATGGATTCGCTCTTATGCCGCAAAGCCAACCGAGGATCTTTCTCAGTTTGCAAAAGCTGTCTGCTTTAACTACCTTATCGGGAACTGCGACGCGCACCTGAAAAACATTTCGATTATGTACCAGGTTGGGAAAAGGGGGCCAATACGTCGCCTATCTCCAGCTTACGACCTGGTCAGTACATCGTTCTTCGATAGATTCAGCAAAGAGTTGGCTATGGCTGTCGGCGGCGCGCGAGACATTAGAGACGTGAAGCCGAGCAGCTTCGATCTCCTTGCGAGCAGCTTAGGCATCACTTCAAGCTACTTGAGGTCAATCGTCGCGCCGATTGTCGATAATGCCGAAGCCGCAATTCGCGAAGCAGGCAGCGAGTCGCTTGGTCCTTCGCGGGAGTTTCTCCCCTATTTGGCAGACGATCTGCAGGAAGACATCGTCCCGCGCCTTCGCGTCCTAGAGGAGTTTTGCAATTTTTAGCGGCGTTCCTTTGCTGAGAAAGCTATTCAGCGTCCGCCCGATATCGCCTCTTCCCGAACGCAAGCCTGCGGGGCGACTCAAGCCTTGCGCCCCGCTTTCCCAGCCTGCACATGTCGACGGCAGAGCATTGAGCCCCGGAAGCCCGACGCCCTGCCGCTTGGCTGTCCCTCGCGCGTCGACGGACTCGCGGCTACGACTCCTTCGGCCCTTTCGTGCCCTTCGACAGCGCCTCGCGAAGTTTGCGGGGCAGGGTGAGCAGCGTCGATCCCACGCGGTAGGAATACGATTGCGCGTACTCCTCCACCTCGCCGCGCGCCGCGTCGCGTTCGCGTTCCATCTCAGCGCAGCGGGCACGTGCCTCCTCGACGCTTCGACGCTCCCGCGCAATCTGCGCCTGAAGGCGATCCTTCTCGGCGATATCGTTCGCCATCCGGTTCAAGAAGAGTTCCTCGGGAATCTCCCCGCACTTCGCGGGCGCGATCGAGGCGATGGCATCAAGCAGAATGCCCTCCGACTCGCCGCTCTTCTTACGCAGCTCGGACACGCGGTTCGTCAGCGCGAACGCGCGCTGGGCATCGAAGGCAAGGACGGATTCCAGAGCTGCAATGATCTCCTCGGTATCCGCGTTCATGGAAAGCAGCGTGTCCGCCTGTCCCAAGTCCTCGTAAAGCGATACAACCTTGGGAAGATACCCCAGGCCAACGCATGGTTTGCAGAACGATCCAAGCAGAAGGGACGCATGGTAGCGCATCGAGAGGCCAGCCGAGCAGCGCGAGAGGAAGTCCACCACCGGCTCTATGCGCTCCCCCGCATCGAAGATGCGGAGCGCCGTCTGAGCGGGGAGAAGCGCCCCAATGCGCTCGGCAAGCGCGCGGTCGCTCGAGTCGAGAATGCACGCCGCGAAGACCACGTCGCGATGGGCCGCCTGCACCCTCGAAAGCGCGGCGGCCACCCGCTCGGCGAAATCATCGGGCGCGTTCTCGTACTCGCGCAGCGAAACCGCCACAACCCTGCGCGACGCGGGGTCGATTCCTTCGGAGGCGAACCATTCGTCGACGAACGAAGTATCGGAAGCGCTTCCCAAAAACGCGCAATCGGCAAGCGATATCACCTGCTCGTTGCGCACCCGGCACGAGCGGATGAGCTCGGCGGTCGCCTCATCGCGCGTGAGGAACAGCGCGCCCAGACGTCCCATGAGGCGCACAAGCGAGCGGCCGTCCGCCACGTCGAGCGGTCCCGCGCCGATGCCGTAGAGCACCGGGCGCGCATCGTTCATGTAGGCAAGCTCCACGTAAGCGGCGATACCAGCGATGTCGGTGTGCGGCATCGACGAGGCAAGCTCCGCCTTCCCGATTGACCAGCGAATTCCCTGGTCGAAGAGGAGACCTGCGATCACGAGGGCCGCCGAGGACGCGGCGAGCACCCGGTCGAGGACGCGCTTGTCCTGAAGCGTGATGGAGTAAATGCCGCGCTCGCGCAGGGTGTGCAGCGGGTTTTCCCCCACCGCAACGATGGAGCAACCGCAGACCAGCTCCCGCAGGCGCCTATCGACCGTTGCCAGGATGTACTCGTCGCCGAAGTTGCCCATGCCCACGTAGCCGAGGACCGAGACAATCGTGCGCGGCGCGGGAAGGCCGGCCATAAGCCCCCGCTCGGCAAGCTGTTCGCGCACGCTCTCGAGGGCGGCAAGCAGCGACCCATCAAGGAAGGGACCTTGCGAATCGACGGGAAGGCGACGGCTCTCGAACGCGACATCGCCCGAATGCTGCTCCGCAACCGCCGCGATGAGCGCCTCGCGCGCCGCGGTAACATCCTTCTCGCAAATGTCCATCCGCTCCGCGCGCCATGGGGAAAGGCCTTCACCCACGCACGCAAGCTTCACCCCATCGGCATGGACGAGCACAAGCGCCTCGTCCGTCAGCAGCGCATCCGCCGGGGACTTCACGTCCCGGGCGTCGGCTGGGGCGTTCGCATTCTGCGAGCCCGCACCCAGGTCCCCGAACACCACGCACGCCGCACTCGAACGCGCGGAGTAGGCGATGTGGGTAAACGTCGGGTCGGACGCGAAGCGCTCGGGCCACCCGGCGCCGAAGCAGCGGACGGCTCCCTTAAAGCGCTCGTCTGCGACCAGCTCATCGAAGAAGGCGACGCGAGCGGATGTCGCATCCTGCAAGCACATAATGCCAGGTCCGAAGGCAACCAGGTTCGCAATCGGCGTCGAGGCGTAGGCGGCATCGACAGCGGGAGCGCACGCCCCCACCACGCCTTC
This sequence comes from uncultured Ellagibacter sp., assembly GCF_934636505.1. GTDB lineage: Bacteria > Actinomycetota > Coriobacteriia > Coriobacteriales > Eggerthellaceae > Ellagibacter. Next base: position 474 of record NZ_CAKUAL010000038.1, on the reverse strand, counting down.
GAACCCGTCGAGCTCCTCCAGACGCAGCGAGCGCCCCGAAATCGTTATCGCGAAGTCGAAAGGCGCGCCGCTCGACTTCGCCACGCTCGCCTCGGCCTCGGATCGCGCAGCGGCAAGCATGCCCACGGCGACGCCGCGCGAAGCGGCAGCGTCGAGCCCGCGCGCACCCATGCCCTCGGCGAGCATCAGGCAATCGGGACGCTGCACCTCGAAAAAGTGGGAAAGCATCGCAGCATCGAAAGTGCCGGCCTCGTCGAAAACCTCGGGCCACATGTTCGGCGTGAAGAGGAACACCGTGTGCCCCTGCTTTTCAAACGCCCTCTTCGCGCAAAACGCGGGGGTTGCAACGCCCGCTCCCATACGGGCGACGAGCGCGATTTTGCAGTAGGTTTTTTCCATATCCGAAGCACCTTCCTTCGGGAAAGGCGCCGCACGACGCGACGCCTCCCATGCACAATCAACGTATCAAGACGA
>NZ_CAKUAL010000037.1 GCF_934636505.1 uncultured Ellagibacter sp. | reverse complement strand
GAAGCGTCAGGCGTCCCACCGTAAGCGGCGCGCACAGATGCGGATAATCTCGCTTCATCGAACTCCCCTTCTTATCGAAAATCCCCCTCCACCGCGCTGACCGGGCGCTTGCATCGCGCGGACCGGGCTGGCCGCCAGTCGCGCCCACGAGTTGCATCGCGCGGGCCGCGTCGCGCGGGCCACCGGCTCCCACACGATTGCACCCGGCAAGCGCGACGAGCGGGTGCGGCGCCCCTCCCCTTTCGGGCGCCGCCTTCCAAGCACTGCGCAGTCTAGTTCGACGGATGGTGCTTTTCAACCCAGCCTTCGTGGTTTTCCTGACGACCACGGGCGATGGCGAGCGCGCCGTCGGGCACGTCCTTCGTGATGACGGAGCCCGCAGCAACAAGCGTATGCGCACCCACGTTCACAGGAGCCACCATCATGGTGTCGCTGCCGATGAAGGCGCCGTCGCCGATGGTGGTCGGCCACTTCTTGGCGCCGTCGTAGTTGCAGGTGATCGAGCCGGCACCGACGTTCACGCCCTCGCCGAGCGTCGCGTCGCCGATGTAGCTCAGGTGAGGAACCTTACTACCGCGGCCGATTGTGGACTTCTTGATTTCCACATGAGTGCCAGCTTTCGCACCCTCGCACAGGTGCGCGCCAGGGCGCAGGTACGCGCGCGGACCGCACGTGGCCTCATCGTCGATGCGCGCCTCGATCGCGACCGTCTCGTCGATCGTGCAGCCCGAGCCGACGACGGTGTCGGTCAGGCGCGTGTTCGGGCCGATGACGGAATCCTCCCCTACCTGGGTTTTTCCCAAGAGGAAGGTCTGCGGGAGAAGCTCAACATCGGGCGCGATCTCCACGTCGGGGCCGATCCACACCGAGGCCGGATCCCACATGGTGACGCCCGCTGCCATGTGCTCCTTGTTGATGCGCGACTGCAGGGCGCACGTCGCCGCGGCCAGCTGGACGCGCGAGTTCACGCCAAGGCACTCGGAGACGTCGCTTGCGGGAAGCGCAAGCACGTCGCGCCCAGCGGCGCGGCAGATCTCGAGCACGTCGGTCAGGTAGAACTCGCCCTGCGCGTTGTCGCTTCCCACCTGCTCGAGCGCCTCGAAAAGCGCCTGCGCGTCGAAGCAGTAGAAGCCGGAATTGCATTCGGTGACGGCGGCCTCGGCGGCGTTCGCATCCTTCTGCTCGACGATACGCTCGACGCGCCCTTCGCCGTCGCGGATGATGCGCCCGTAGCCGAATGGGTCGTCGAGCTCCATAGTGAGCACCACGACCGCCGCGTTCGAGCGGGCGCGCATGTCGGCGAGCTCGCGAATGGTATCGGGCGTGATGAGCGGGCAGTCGCCCGACAGCACGAGCAGCGAGCCGTCGAAGCCGGCAAGCGCATCCTTGCAGGTGAGCACCGCGTCGGCCGTGCCGCGTTGCGCCTTCTGCACGACGACCTCGGTGTCGGACACCAAAGGCTCCACGATCTCGCGAGCGTGCCCCACCACCGACACGATGCGGTCGGCGCCGGCCTCGCGCGCGGCGTCAACGACCCAGCGAACGAGCGGCTTGCCGAGAATCTCGTGCGCGACCTTGGGTTTTTTCGATTTCATACGAGTTCCCGCACCTGCGGCGAGCACGATGGCGGCAGTATCCATTGAAACGACCTTCCGATTGGTTGAAAAATGCCAGGAAAAGTATAGCGCAACCCGAAACTGACACGTTCCCGCAGGCTGCAGGCTCACTGGTATACCATCAAAGATAATCGCTCATCGAGCACAGCGGCCGCTTGCACGCCTTCGCGCACAACCCCCTTGACCGCGAAGGCGCCCGAGGTGGCAACATATCCCTCGAAGGGCTGGGGACGCACGCCCCCTTCTGCCGCCCTTCCCATTTCTGCTTTGCAACGCGCGAGGGCGCGGAATTCTGCTTGCAAAGGATCATCAAGACGAGAACGCCATAGCACAGACGCATATTCGGATTCCGACCAGAGCGCACAGCCCCGCGAGCGCGCCTCGATCTATCGCCTCTCCTCCGCGCTCCTCGCGAAAGAGCCCTCTGCCGAGTTCCTGGCGCAGGCGGCGAACCTCGCGCCCGCCGTCCAAGGGGAGCTGGGGGAATACTTCGCGTCGCTTCGCGGCAGCGACATCGAGCAGGCGCGCGGCGATGCGGCGTCCGACTTCGCGGCGCTTCTGCTCAACATGTCGCCGAACCCCGTGATCGCCTACGAGTCGGTCTACACGAGCGAAGAGGTGCTTTTGATGCAGGACGCGCGCGATGCGGACTCTACCGGGGCCTCGCGAGCTCGCTTTCGCAATTCCTCGCCCTCGAGCGGGAAGACTTCAACCTCTAGCGGGGGCGCCCCGCGACGGGGAGCGAGGCGACAAGGGTCAACCAGGGGCAGAAAAACCCGCAGGGAGACGCGCCGCGGCGGCGCTAGCGCTTCTCCTTGAGGGAGACCGCCACCTCCGCGATACCCTCGCACCCCGCAAGCGCCTGCTCCACCTCGCGAATGACCTCGGGATCGTCGATTTCGCGAAGGAGCCTCTCGGATGCAACGTTGGCTTCCTCGCCCGCAGTCTGGCGGCGCATCTCGCTCGGGCCGAGAGACATGAAGGCCACACCCTGTTTCTGCGCCGACTTCGCCTGCACCGCGAGCAGCGAAAAGCCCACGACGCCCGCGACGAGCGAGGCTAAAAGGATGCCGAGCTTCGCCGCGGCGATCGTGGCCGTATCGACGTAGGCCAGGTTCGCCACAAAGATTGCCATCGTGAAGCCGACGCCGCCCAAAACCGCCGCGCCGAGCATATGCATCCAGGTCACGTTCTCAGGCAGGCTCGCCGCCCTCAGCTTCACCACAAGGAAGCTCGCGGCCATGATGCCAAGCGGCTTGCCCACCACCAGGCCGAAGAACGCGCCAAGCAGCGCCGGGTTCGAGAACAGGGCGCCCAGGTCGCTGCCCGCAAGCCCGACGTTCGCGTTCGTGAGCGCGAACAGGGGCAAGATCGCGAAGTACACCCAGGGGTAGAGCAGATGCTCCAAACGCGTCGCCGGGGGCACGACCTGCTTTGATACGCGCGCCAGCGAGGAGACCGTCTTCAGGTAATCCTCCTGCCCGATGACGGGTTCTTGCGCGTTGAAGGCGCTTTTCGCCTCGACGACGCGCTCGCCCGACCAGCGGATGAAGCTCTTCACGTTCACGCGCGAGCCGGAGGGAATCGCGAACGCAAGCAGCACGCCGGCGATGGTCGAGTGCACGCCCGACATGAACACGCAGTACCACAACACGGCCCCCACAAGCAGATACGCATACAGCGAGAACACGTGGCGCTTGTTCATGAGCAACAGCGCGCAGAAGACGACCGCCGCGCAGCCAAGCCACGGCAAAGACGGCGCCTGCCCGTAGAACACCGCGATGACGATGATTGCGATGATGTCGTCGGCGACGGCCAAGGTGCTCAAGAACACGCGCACCCCGTTCGGCACGCGATTGCCGAGAAGCGCCAAGATTCCCAGCGCGAACGCGATATCGGTCGCCGTCGGGACGCCCCAGCCGCCCGCCGTGTCGAGGTTGCCCACGCTGAGCGCGGAGTAGACGACCACGGGCACGAGCACGCCGCCCACCGCAGCGACGATGGGAAGAATCGCCTGGCGGATGTTCGTCAGCTCGCCCACCGTCATCTCGTATTTGATCTCCAAGCCCACAAGCAGGAAGAACACCGCCATAAGCACGTCGTTGATCACGTGCGAGAGAGGCATCGTCGCCTGCGTCTGCCCGAACACGAAGCCGACGTCGGTGTGCCAGAAATGGGAGAAGGCGTCGGCGACGGGAGAGTTCGCCACCACAAGCGCCGCGATCGCCGCGAGGAGCATCGCACCCGCCGCCTTCGTGGACGAGCTCGTGAACTGGATGAGCTTGCGATAGCGGGCCTGATGGCGCTGAACTTCGCTGATGTAGATGCGCCCCGGATCGGGGTTTTGCGCGCTGGGGTGCTCGGGTGCTGCAGGCGCATCGAGAGCCACGCTTTCCGCAGAGCGCTCTTCTTTGTGCGCAGATGAGGCACAATGTTCGGTCATGGGGAATCCAATCTATGCGCGAATAGCGCATACCACGGGGTCGGGCGTTTGCTGCATTATCCCTCAAATAACGGGTTCTTAACTTACAAAACCCCCTTTCACCTGCGAATGTAAGCGAAGCGTTGCCAAAATGGTCGCAAATACTCATCTCCGCCGACGCCGTTTTGCGCTATGCTGTACCTATCAGCTTCGAGGTAAGGAGCCAACATGTTCCATGCAGACGGGTATCGAAATCGCAGATAAACCCGCATGGACAAGGGCATCCTCCCAGGCTGTTTTTTATTCGCCACGATTGTGAGGTGGTAACTATGAGCATTACCGTATCCGGCCGCAAAATGCCTGTAACCGACGCGCTGCGCGCCTATGCCGAGGAGAAAATCGGCAACTCGATGAAGGTCATGGATATCGACCCCCTCAACGCCGAAGTCGTCCTGAGCAAAGAGAAGAACCCGGCGAACCCCTGCCCCGACACCTGCGAAGTCACACTGCGCACGAAGGGCCACATCATCCGCGTGGAAGAGCACGAAGACGATATGTACGCGGCAATCGACGTCGCTGCAGCGAAGGTGCTGCGCCAGCTTCGCAAGTACAAGACGCGCGTCATCGATCGCAAGACCCGCAACGGCGAGAAAACCGTCGACGCCTCGCCCATTCCCGTCTCCGAAGGGGAGCTCGACCTCGACGGGCTCATGAGCGAGCTGTCCGACGACGAGGTCGTGCGCGTGAAGGAAATCGAGTTCGCGCCGCTCACCGAGGAAGAAGCACTCGTGCAAATCGACCTTCTGGGCCACGATTTCTTCGCTTACACCGATCGCGACACGAACTTGGTGAATGTTCTTTACCGTCGCGACAATGGAGGTTACGGCCTTTTGAAGCAGAAGGAGTAGCGATAGGGTACAATACCTTCGCTAGTTCACTGTGAGAAAGGATGCCTTCAATGGCTACGCTTGATACCGTTAAAGAAGTTCTCGAATCGAACCTCGACATCGACCCCGAGAACGTGACCGAAGACGCCACCTTCGAAGACCTGGGAATCGACTCCCTGGACATGGTCGAGCTCATCTGCGATCTCGAGGAGAAGTGCAGCGTCGACTTCGGCGAGCCGGAAGGCCTCACCACCGTCGGTGACCTCGTCGAGTACATCGACAACCTTTAAGGTTTCACCACCGCAACGAAAGAGCCCGCATCTGCGGGCTCTTTTCTTTTTGGGGAATGCACGGCGGGGCGAAAACGCGTACGGCAACGGGAAAACGCGAGGGCATGCACCGCTGCCACAGCGAGACGCGAGGGCACGCGCGGCGGCTTCGACAAGATGCCGGAACGCGCGCGCCCGCGTCAGCAGGAAACCTACGAGCGATCGCGGCGAGAAAACCACGCGAGCACGGCGGCGGCCACAACGAGCAGACAGATCGTCGCCACGCGCCCGACGCTTAAAGGCTGGTATCCCACAGCGAAGATGCCCGCCCCGAACGCCGCCAGTACCACGCAAAGGACGGAGAGCCATTTCAGGTAGTGTTTTCTCTCCATGCTACGCCACGTCTTCCTCGCTCAAGCGGCCACGGAACGTGCGGTAGACGATGACGTGGTACACCAACACGAGCGGCACGCCGATACACGCGATGCCCGTCATCCAAGCAAGGGAAATCTCCGAGGATGCTGCCGTCGCCGCGGTGATCGAAGCGCCCACGCCAGCGGAATCGGCAACGACGAGCGTCGGGAACATCGACGTCGCCAGAAGCCCGATAAGGCAGACCGCGCCTGCGGACTGGGCGAGAAACGCACCCAAGTCGCTCCCCTTCGCGCGGCCCAGGTATATCGACACGATGAGAGCGATTGCGAAGAGTACGGCAAACACGCAGGCCACAGGCCACATTGCGGGCTCAATAGCGGGGCGGATGACCCCGAGCGTCATAACACCGCAGACCGCGAACAGCACGAGCGTCACAATCTGCAGAATGCCTCCGAGTTTGCGCGCCCGCGCACGAAGATCGCTTCCCTCGGGCGTTTTAAGCGCGATCCACAAGCATCCCGCCGTCAGGCACATCGCGAAACCGAGAAGCCCGACAAGCAGCGTGTACGGGGTGATGAGCCCCAGAAGCGGAACACCCGAGTAATCCCCGTTCGCCGCCATGGGAATACCCGCGAACGCATTGCCCACGGCAACCCCGAGCAGAAGCGCCGGTAGGAACGATCCCACGATGAAGCACACGTCCCACACGCGCGACCAGCTGGCGTCATGGGCACGGAACTCAAGCGAAACGGCGCGCACGATAAGCCCGAAGAGCACGAGCATCACCGCGAGGTAGAAGCCCGAGAACGTCGTGGCGTATGCTGCGGGGAACGCCGCGAACAACGCACCGCCCGCCGTGAGCAGCCAAACCTCGTTGCCGTCCCACACAGGGCCGATGCTGCGGCGGATATATGCGCGCTCGGTCTCGTTCTTCGCGAGGACCGGGTAGAGCACGCCCGCGCCCAAGTCGAATCCGTCGAGCACGAAATAGCCCGCGATCAGCACGAAGATCAGGAAGAACCACAGTATCTGAAGAATCGTCATTACTGCTCACCACCCTTTTCACCTGCACCGGCCACCGCAAGATTCCCATCGGCCGCCTTGGCGGCACCCTCATCAGGCCCCTGCTTCACGAAATGGGAGATGACGCGCACCCAGCCGATGAGGAGGAACAGGTAGACCGCGAGGAACAGCGCCAGCGTGATCAAAAGCTCAGGCGCCGACACGGATTGAGAAATCGCGTCGTTCGTCAAAAGAGCCACGCCGTCGGGACCGGTCGTCGAGGGATAGACGACCCATGGCTGACGCCCCACCTCCGCCGTGATCCAACCAACTTGAATGGCTACGAACGGGAACAGCGGCGAAATGACGAACAACTTCTGCAGCCAGCGCATCGAGCGGACGCGCCCGCCGCGCATGGTGAAGACAATCGCGAGAATCGCCGTTACCATGATGAGCCCATACATGGCGACCATCAGGTGATACGTTTGGAACACAAGGTTCACGGGCTGGTCGGCGACGTTCATGTCGGAATACTTCTCCTCCTGCGCGAGCGAGTGCAGGCCCTTGTACTCGGTATCCCACGTACCGGTCGCAAGGAAGCTCGTCCCGCCGGGAATGGCGAACGGAGTAATCACTTTCTCGTTTTCCTCGTCAACCCAGCCGAACGCGTAGAGCGGCGGCACCTCGTCGTTGTACATGCCCTCCATCATGGCGAGCTTGGTGGGCTGCTCTTCGGACACCTGAACGGCGGACGCATGCGCAGTCACGATCATGGCGCACGAGGCGACGATGCCGACAACAGCACCGATGCGCACCGTCTTCATGGCGAAGTCGGTGTGCTTGTTCTTGAGCAGGTACCACCCGCCCAAGGCGAGCGACGTGAACGCACCGATAATCAGCAGCGCAACGATCACGTGGAAGTAGCGCGGGGCAATCGAGGGGTTCATGGCCGCTGCGAGGAAGTCGGTGATGATGGCCTTCCTCCCATCGGTTGCAAGCTCGGCGCCGGCGGGCGTCTGCATCCACGAGTTAGCGATAAGGATCCAGAGCGCGCTTAAAAGGGAGCCTGCCCACACAAGCCACGCCGACACGGTGTAGAACTTGGGCGAAACCTTGTTACGGCCGAACAGCAAAACCCCCAAGAACACCGATTCCAAGAAGAAGGCGAACAGCGCCTCTGCGGCAAGCGGGGCGCCGAAGATGTCGCCTACGAAGCGCGAATAATCTGCCCAGTTCGTACCGAAGGAGAATTCCATTGTGATGCCCGTCGCCACACCGATGGCGAACGTCGCGGTGAAAATCTTTACCCAGAGACGCACCGCCGCGCCGTCCTTCTCGTCGCGCGAACGGTAGTACTTCGTCGCGAAAATCGCCGTAATCAGGCCAAGCCCGATCGAGAGCGGGACGAATATGAAGTGGTACGCAACGGTGAGCGCAAACTGGATACGTGAGAGTAAAGCAACGTCGGTCAAAATATCCATAACGCAACCCCCTCCTCTTCGCATATGCGATGATTGATTATTGGATGTCAGGATAGCACATTATCGATAACTATTCTCATTATTATTGGGATTTATTTTCGATAATGCACCTTGCAGAAAGTCCCTCTGCAAGCGGACAGCAAAAGCCTAGCCCCGCCGCGCGCAGTAGCCAAGCGCCGTATATGCGAAATGTTGTCAGGAAACCCTACGACTGCAGAGAGTTGCTATCCGCAGCGCGAAGAAACGCAGCCTTGACATCGGCAACCGAGTAGAGGCTGCCGAATGCGCAGATAAGGCCTTCGGGGCCGGCGATTTTACGCGCAGCAGAGACGGCATCGTCGAAATCGCCCGCAACCTCAACCGTTGTGCGAACGCCGAGTTCGTCGCACGTCTCGCGAATCGCCTCAGCGAGATCGGCCGCATCGAGGGCGCGCGGATTAGGCGGCGTCACGCACACGAAGGCGCTCGCCAACGGCGCGACAGCGCGAAGCATCGAGCGATAGTCTTTATCGGCAAGGATGCCAACAAGGAATACTGGCCTTTTATCGGGGAAAACGTCGCACAGCGAATCGGCGAGCACGCCCGCGCCCTGCGGGTTGTGGCCGCCATCGATCACCACAGTCGGCATACCCGCTGGTTGATCAAGCACTTCAAAGCGCGCAGGCCACCGCGTCTCGGCAATTCCACGAGCGATAGCCTCATCAGGAATCTCCCAGCCGCGCTCGCGCAGCGCACCAGCGATTTCGATAGCCATCGCCGCGTTCGAAGGCTGATAAGACCCCAAAAGCCGCGTCGCATACTCACACCCGCGATACGAGAACTGACGCATGGGAAGAGTCCCCTCAACCTGCGACATAGGGGTTCGGTGGGCATATGCCATGCTCAAACAGTCCTGAGCTCGCACGAACGTGCCAGAGGGCACGTTCGGCTCGTGCGGAACTGCGCGTGGCATACGCCCACCAAACCCGGCATCGATTGACGAACTTACTTGGAGCTTCTGGGCGGGGGCAACGTGCTCCGCGCGCAGTTCCGCAGCGAAGCGAGGACTGTCTGAGCACGGAGCATGCTGCCCCCGCTCAGAAGCGGTCTCGCAGGTTGAGCCTCCCTCGGCTCCCGCCTGGAGCTCTTGAGCATGAGGGGCGTGCTCCGCGCGCAGTTCCGCAGCGAAGCGAGGACTGTCTGAGCACGGAGCATGCCCCTCATGCTCAAGAGCGGTGCCGCGAGTCAACGGCGCAGCGCCCCTCGTCACCTTCCCCACCGAAAGCATCGAGAAATCAGGCACAACGAGCTTGTCGCCCACGCGCCGTGCCGCACCTTCCACCACCTCCATGGCGGAAGGCTCCTGCGGCCACGACACCACGGTTGAACCCTCTTTCACAATGCCCGCCTTCTCGTGGGCAATCTCGGCAAGTGTGCTGCCGAGCAGGTTCGTGTGGTCGAGCGCAATAGACACGATGGCCGCAACCTCGGACGCGGCGATGACGTTGGTGGAATCGAGCCGGCCGCCAAGCCCCACCTCGAGCACCACGATATCGCAGCCGACGTGCGCGAAATGCACGAGCGCCACGGCGGTCATCAGCTCGAACTCGGTGGGGTGCTCGCCACCTTCCGCCTCCATCGCCTCGGCGCACTCGCGCACACGAAGCGTTGCAGCCGTGAGGTCCTCATCTGAGATGTTGAGCCCGTTCACACGGATGCGCTCATGGAAGGTCTCCACGTAGGGGCTCGTGAAAAGCCCCGTCTTAAAGCCCGCCTCCGCAAGGATCGACGCCGCGAAGGCGCAGGTCGACCCCTTGCCGTTCGTGCCGGCGACATGGACGAACTTCAAGCGGTCCTGAGGGCGCCCCAGCCGATCGAGAAGCTCGCGGATGCGCTCAAGGCCGAGTCGGGACGTCAGCCAACGAGGCGTGTTGATGTATTCGATTGCGTCGAAAGGCATGCTTCCACCTTTTTAGAGAAGTTTTTGCTGCGAGAACGATTCATTCTCTTTCACTGGAGAAGGCTGCGGCGCATCCCCCGACTCATCAGGGAAAACAAGAGCGACCGAGCGCACTTGCTGCACCCCGTCTTCCCCGCCTGGCTGCAAACCATCGGGAGCGGCGGCAACGATGCCCGCCTGTCGCAAAAGCTCGCCGAGTGTCGCAAAATCGTTCTCCAACGCCTCGCGCTTGCTGCCATCGTAGAGCGCGGCCGCGGGATGGTAGATCGGAAAGACGCTGAAGCGGCCCGCATGCTGCAAGGTCCCATGCAGCCGCGTGATTCCCACCTCGGTCTTCAGGATGAACTGCGTGGCGAACTTGCCGAGCGTCACGATGAAGTCGGGCATGATGGTTCGCGTCTGTTCGCGCAGGAAAGGCGCGCACAGCTCGATTTCCTCAGGCCTGGGGTCGCGATTTCCAGGAGGGCGGCATTTCAGCACGTTCGCGATGTAGACGTCGTCGCGGGAAAGCCCCGCGATCGCAAGCAGGTCGTTGAGCATGTGCCCAGCGGCGCCCACGAATGGCTCGCCCTGCAAATCCTCATTGCGACCAGGCGCTTCCCCTACGAAAAGCACGCGGGCGCGAGGGTTTCCCACCCCGAACACCGTTTGCGTGCGCCCCTGCGAAAGCGGGCAGCGGTGACAAGCTTCCACCGCGGCGCGAATCTCGGGAAGGGGTATGTGCGGCTTGCCCATCTATACGTACACCTTCGGCAGGCGCATTCCAAAGGCGCAGGCCAGCTCGTAGTGAATCGTGCCGAGCTTGTTCGCCATGTCGTCGAGCGTCACCACGGAATCGCCCTGACGGCCGACGATGACCACCTCGTCGCCGATCTGCGGGTCGAGGCGACGACGGGTACCGTACGTGCGCAAGTCGACCTCGAACATGCACTGGTCCATGCAGATGTTGCCAACCTGGCGTACGCGCGTGCCGTCGACGATGAAGTCGGTGCGGCCGGAAAGACCGCGGTTCAAGCCGTCCGCATAGCCGACGGGCACCGTGCAAATCTTCACGCTGCCGGGGCTGCGGTAGTTCAGCCCGTAGCTCACGCCCTCGCTCATGGGGAGCGTGCGCGTGTCGGTGATGCGCGCATGAACGCTCATCGCGGGCTTGAGGTTGATCATCGAGCGCGTCTCCTGGCAGGTGTGCAGTCCGTAGAGCGACACGCCCCACCGCACCATGTCGAAGTGGACCTGCGGATAGCGGACCGTCGCGGCGGAGTTCGCGCAGTGCACGATGCCGGGGTCGATGCCCACCTCGCGCAGTGCGGAAATCGCCTCCGTGAAGCGCTTCACCTGGATGCCGAAGTCGAGCGTCCCCTCGCAGTCCGCCGTCGCGAAGTGCGTGAACGTGCCCACCAGATCGAGCGCGCGATGGAAGCTCACCTTCCGCATGAAATCGACCACGTCGTCGTAGCGTACGCCGATGCGGTTCATGCCCGTGTTCACCGCCAGGTGGAACGGCGCGCGAATGCCGTACTCGTCGGCCTTCTCGGCGTAGGCAATGGCGAACTCGGGCGTGTAGATGGACGGCATGATCTTGTAGGCGAGCAGCAGGGGCGCCGCCGTAGCAGGGGGCTCGGACAGAAGCACGATCGGCGCTCCCACCATGCCCTCGCGCAGCTTGATGCCCTCGTCGATCGTAGCGACTGCCAGGTAGTTCGCGCCCGATTGCAACGCGGTCTTCGCAACACGCACGGCGCCGTGACCGTACGCGTCGGACTTCACCACGGCAAGAAGACGCGTGCTCGGCTTGATGAGCGATCGCGCGACACCGACGTTGTGGCGAATGGCCGAAAGGTCGATTTCCACCCATGACCAGCGACGATCGGTTTCGGGAATCAGGGCAAGCTGGTCAGGGTCGAACGTGGGCTTTTCCGCCTGCTCATCCTTGGCGCCAGCCGCGCTTGTCTCATCGGGGGCCATCGCGCCAGACCTCCGTGCAGATTGTTGTTGCTGCTGTTGAGCTTTGCGAGCGAACCCCGTGAAGCCGTTGATGAGCTCCTCCACCGCTTCCAAGCCTTTCTCGTAACCTGTTATCGGTAGCAAAGTATAGCACTCATGAAAAACGCGCCCGAGCAATCAAGCTGTTCGGGCGCGTTTCGAAACAAAGCGGAAATAAATCGGCGTATATTTTAGTGCCCGCCGCCGGCCATCATCTTCACCGCATGGGGAAGCGCAGCGACGATGCCGTCCCAATTCTCGCGGGCGGCCTTCTCGCTTCCCGGCAGGTTGATAACGATGGAGTTGCCGCGCTGCATGCAGATTGCGCGCGAGAGCATCGCGTAGGGAGTGATCTGCAGGCTGTGGTATCGCATAGCCTCGGCGATACCGGGAACCTCGCGCTCGCACACGTCGCGCGTCGCCTCGGGGGTGTTGTCGCGCGGGGACAAGCCGCTTCCACCGCAGGTGAGCACGATGTCAACTTTCAGGTCGTCGGTGCAGCGCTTGATGGCGGCGGCGATTCCGGCGCGATCGTCCTTCACGATCATGTGCGTACGACAGGCCCAGCCTTGCTCCTCGATCAGCGACTCAAGCGCGTCACCTGCGGTATCGCACTCAGGGCCGCGCGTATCGGAACAGGTGATGATGGCGAATACCGGCTTCTCGACACTCATGGTTTTATCCTTTCTTCTTCCATCGGCGCCTCTGCGGCGCGAAATCATGGGGGGTTCTTTTAGATCAGCACTTCCTCGGAGACGTCGAGCAGCATGCAGTCGATCATCGAACCTACCGCACGAGACTCCAGCCCCTCGGGCATGATCGCCATGCAGTTGCTGCGCTGGATCGGCCCGAAAAGCCCCGAGCTCTGATTCTGCGCAGGGGTGACCAAATAACCTTCGTCGTCTTTCGTGAGCGTCGCGCGCAAGAAAATGCGGCGCGGATCCTTCTTCTTGGTGTCCTGGGACAAACGCGCGCGAACGACGGGGCGGTTGAAGTGGCTATAACCCTGCATCTTGCGCAGCGCCTGGCGGACGATCATCTCGAAACCGCAGTACGCCGCAGCGGGATTCCCGGGAAGGCCGAAGACGGGCGTACCCTTCACCAGGCCGAACGTCTGGGCTTTGCCGGGACGCATGTTCACGGTGGTCATGAGCAGCTCGCCCGTTCCCTCCACCACCGGCTTGATGAAGTCGAAATCGCCGTTTGCGGCACCGCCGGTCGTGATCACGAAATCATAGATTTCCACCGCGTCGAGTACCGTCTTCTCAAGCGCCTCGTAGGTGTCCTCCACGATGGGAAGAATGGTGGGAATGCAGCCGGCCGCCTTTGCGCATGCCGCAATGGCAAGGCTGTTCGAATTGCGGATCTTGCCGGCAGAGGGGACCTCGGAGGGGTCGATGAGCTCTGACCCCGTTGCCGCGATGGCGACCTTCGGACGTCGATGGACCGGCACCTGCAACACGCCACAGCCAGCAAGGAAGCCGACACCGGCGGAGGTGATGACCTCGCCTGCATGGACGATGACCTCGCCCGCATGGGCCTCTTCGCCCGCTTCGCGGATATTGTTGCGCAGCTTGGTCGGGGCGGTGAAGGAAACGCGGCTGCCCGGCTTGCCGTCACCCGAAACGACACCGACGATCTCGTACTTCACCACTGCATCCGCGGCGTCGGGAACGGGCGCGCCCGTCATGATGCGCACGCACTGGCCCGCCTCGATCGGCCCGTCGTACACCTCGCCTGCACCAATCTCGGCAATGACGTCGAGCTCCACCGGCTCGTCCTCGCTCGCACTCTCGAGCTCTGCCGCATGCACCGCGAAGCCGTCCATCGCCGAGTGGGCAAATGGCGCGATATCGATGTCGCTCGCCAAATCGGCGGCCGACACGCGGCCCACGGCGTCGAGAACCTCGACCACCTCCGTCGAAAGCGGCGCCACGTTCGCGAGAACGAGCGCTTGCGCCTCTTCCAGAGAAATCATCTCTGCCATCGAATCCCCTTTCATAGAAAAACGCGCCGCCGCGAAAGCGACGGCGCGCACACGTTCGATGGCATCTATTATAGCGTTTCGACTCGAAAGGCCACCGAGCGATTTCTTCTTACGCTTGCGGCACCTTGATGTTGTAGAACGCGGAAAGACCAGCGTATTCGGCCTGATCGCCCAGTTCTTCCTCGATGCGGAGAAGCTGATTGTACTTCGCGACGCGGTCGCTTCGGCACGGCGCGCCGGTCTTGATTTGGCCGGTGTTGCAGGCAACGGCCAAGTCGGCGATGGTCGTGTCCTCCGTCTCGCCCGAGCGGTGGCTCATGACGCACGCATAGCCCGCACGCTTCGCCATCTCGATCGCCTCGAGCGTCTCGGTGAGGCTGCCGATCTGGTTCACCTTGATGAGGATCGCGTTCGCGCAGCCAAGCTGGATGCCCTTCGCAAGGCGCTTGGAGTTCGTGACGAACAGGTCGTCGCCGACGAGCTGCACCTTGTCGCCGATACGGTCGGTCAGCGCCTTCCAGCCGTCCCAATCCTCCTCGGCCATGCCATCCTCGATGGAGATGATGGGGTACTTCTCGACGAGCGCGGCCCAGTAGTCGACCATTTCGGCGCTGGAAAGCTCGCGGCCTTCGCCCTTAAGCTCGTACTTGCCCGTCTCGGCGTTGTAGAACTCGGTGGAAGCCGGATCCATCGCGAACATGATGTCGACGCCCGGCTTGTAGCCCGCGGCCTCGCACGCGCGGACGATGTATTCGAGCGGCTCCTCGTTGGTGGTGAAGTTCGGCGCAAAACCGCCCTCGTCACCCACGCCACCGCCAAGGCCGGCCTCATGCAGGACCTTCTTGAGCGTGTGATAGATCTCCGCGCACCAGCGCAGCGCCTCGGCGAACGTGGGCGCGCCAACCGGCATGATCATGAATTCCTGGAAGTCGACGTTGTTGTCAGCGTGCACGCCGCCGTTCAGGATGTTCATCATCGGCGTGGGCAGCACATGCGCCCCGATGCCGCCGACGTACTTGTACAGGGGAAGCTGCGCAGATTCGGCTGCCGCCTTAGCGCAGGCAAGCGATGCGCCCAGAATGGCGTTTGCGCCGAGCGCACCCTTGTTGTCGGTGCCATCGATCTCGAGCATCGTCGCGTCGATAGCGCGCTGATCCTCGGCCTCGAAGCCGATAAGGGCCTCAGCGATTTCCTCGTTGACATGGGTCACAGCGTCCAGAACGCCCTTGCCCATATAGCGATGCGTGTCGCAATCGCGCAGTTCGACAGCCTCGAATGCGCCCGTCGACGCACCGGAGGGAACCGCAGCGCGACCGAACGAGCCGTCGTCAAGCGCCACTTCAACCTCAACCGTCGGGTTTCCGCGAGAGTCGAGAACCTCACGCCCGAATACGTCGATGATCATGCCCATGCAAAACCTCCCTGAAGGATTCTTTTCGTCCGACCGACGCAAACGCGGCCGAAACCCAACAGGGAAACTATACCACTACAACCGCGCATAGCCTCACACCCGCACCTGAAGCGCCCGCCTTAGCACGTTTGCGGGAAAGCGCGCAGACGGAGCGGCGTTCTAGAAGAAGAGGGCGAGAAACACGCAAGCCGCAATGCCGACAACGATTGCCGCCGCCCCCCGAATGCCGAGATGCGATTCCTCAAGGGCGCTTCGACGCCCATCCTTCGTCGGAGCGCCGTAGCAGCGTGCGTCCATCGCAGCTGCCAGGCGATCCGCACGCCGAAAGAGGGCAACGAAAAGCGCAACGAACACGCGCGCCCACGCGCGCAGCGTCTCGACAACGCCCGACCCCGAGAAGCGGGCACATCGCGACCACTGCGCATCGTGAACCTGGCAGAGCTCCTCGGCCGTCACGGGAATGAAGCGAAGCGCGATCGAGAGGGCGCACGCAGCATCGTCGACGGGAATCGGCGTGCGTTTGAGGGGAGCCATGAAGCTCGATGCCGCGCTCATCATCTCCGTCGAGGTCGTCGTGAAGCTCACGAGCAAGCTCGCGTACACCAAGATCACGACGCGAATCGCGTTGAACGCCCCTTTGGCGAAGCCGGCGGGAACAAAGCCGAACGTCCCCGCAAGGGCAATGGGATCGAATGCCGCGAAGGGGGCGGCCATGGACGCCTCGGCGTCGGAAAGATATATCGGCAGCGAAACATCCCAGGTGAACGAACAGAACGCAATGGCCACGGCGACCAAAACGTACGTCGGCGCCGAAAGCACGAAGACGCTTTTGGAGGGAACGCGGCTTATCGCGTGAACAAGCGCGTACAGCGCCGCGGCAATTGCGATCCCTGTCCATGTCTCAAGGAGAAACAGGGTGATCGAGAACGCAAGGAGCAGCGCGATCTTCACGCGCGGATCAGCCCGATGGAGAGGGGATGTCCCGAAATGATATGTCTTCACAGCTAAATGCACGCAAGCAGTATACCGACCAAACCGAGCAAGGCCGCGTCAAGTCGGCCTAAATGCAAAAAGAGAGCCGAGGCAGTGCCCCGACTCTCTCATACATCCCATAGAGGAAAAGCTATTCGGCCTTCTCCTCGGTTGCAGCCTCCTCGGCAGGAGCAGCTTCCTCAGCTGCAGCCTCTTCAGCAGGAGCAGCCTCTTCGGCAACTTCCTCAGCCTTAGCTTCCTCGGCCTTGGCTTCCTCAGCCTTAGCTTCCTCAGCAGCCTCGACCTTCTTCGGAGCAACCTTCTTGGCAGCCGGCTTCTCCTCGGTCTTGGTCTTCTTGGAAACAGGCTCAGTGCACAGCTCCATGATGACCATAGGAGCATTGTCACCTTTGCGGAAACCCAGCTTCATAATGCGGGTGTAGCCGCCCTGGCGGTCAGCGAACAGGCCCTGCTCAACCTTCTCGAAGATCTCGCGAACGAGCTCTTTGTCGTTGCCAAGAGCTGCGATAGCGAGACGACGGGAATGCAGGTCGCCCTTCTTCGCCCAGGTGATGATTTTGTCGACGTCAGGACGGATCTCCTTGGCGCGCGACTCGACCGTCTTGATGCGGTCGTTCAGGAAAAGGGCTTTGACAAGGCTGCGCTTCATAGCCTTAGTGTGGCTCCAGTCGGTGCCGAGCTTGCGCCCCTTCTTGTTGTGTCTCATGATCTCGGTCTCCTATTGCTTCAAATTGAGGTCCATGGAAATGAGTTTGTCCTTCACTTCCTCGATGGACTTCGCACCAAAGTTCCTGATGTTCAGCAGGTCGTTCTCGGAGAACTCGACGAGCTGACGGACGGAATGAATGCCAGCGCGCTTCAGGCAGTTGTAGGAGCGGACGGAAAGGTCCAAATCCTCGATCTGCTTGTCGAGCTCGGCATTGGACTCCTGACCCTCGGGCGCGAAGATGGAGGGAGCTTCCTCCCCTTCTTCCTCGTCGGTATTCGAAAGGCTCAGGAACGCGCCCATGTACTGGTTCACGATGTTCGCAGCACGGCACACGGCCTCAGTCGGGGCGATGCTACCGTCGGTCTCGACTTCGAGGACGAGCTTGTCGTAGTCGGTACGCTGACCAACGCGCGTGTCGGACACGTTCAGCGTGCAGCGGCGAACCGGCGAGAACAGCGAGTCGACATGGATGACCCCGATGGGATCTTCCGTGCGCTTGTTGCGCTCGGCGGAGACGTAGCCGCGGCCGACGCCGATGCGAATCGTCATGTCGAGCGTGCCGCCGTCGGCGACCGTCGCGATGACGTGCTCGGGGTTCACGAGCGTGAACTCGGTCGGGACGTCGAGGTCGGCGCCGGTAACCGTGCACGGACCCTCGGCGAGCACGTGAGCAGTCGCCTCGGTGACGTCGTCGTTCAGAGCCGAGAAAACAAGGCCCTTCACGTTCAGCACGATGTCGGTGATGTCCTCGATGACGCCCTCAGCCGTGGTGAACTCATGCTGCACGCCCTCGATCTGGATGGCAGTCGCTTTCGCGCCGTCAAGCGAGGAGAGCAGCACGCGACGCAGGCTGTTGCCAAGAGTATGGCCATAACCGCGCTCGAGAGGCTCGACGATGTAACGAGCCACCGTGTCGTTGACTTCTTCCGTTGTTACAGTAGGCCTCATGAACTCTGTCATGTTTTAAAAGCCTCCTTACTATGCTGCGATTACTTCGAGTAAAGTTCGACAATAAGCTGTTCGTTAATGTCCAAATCGATTTGATCGCGCTGCGGAAGGGCCAACACGTTGCCCTGGAGTTTCTCGATGTCAACCTCGAGCCAAGCAGGAACCTCGAAACGAGCGTTGGAAACGAGAGCGCTCTTGATGACGAGGAGCTCCTTGGATTTCGGAGCCACGGAGACGACGTCGCCGGCCTTCACGCGGTAGGAAGGAACGTCGACACGACGACCGTTGACCATGATGTGGCCGTGGGTGACGATCTGACGAGCTTCCTTGCGGGTACGGGCGAAACCGAGACGGAAGATGACGCTGTCGAGACGGGACTCGAGGATGCGCATCAGGTTCTCGCCGGTGATGCCGGGCATGGCCTTTGCCTTCTCGAAGTAGCCATGGAACTGCTTCTCGAGAACGCCGTAGATGAACTTCACCTTCTGCTTCTCGCGCAGCTGCATGCCGTACTCGGATTCCTTGCGACGACGCTTGGGCTCGCGCTTGGAGGTTTTAGAGCTGCTGTACCCCAGCACAACGGGATCAAGGCCCAGCTGGCGGCAGCGCTTAAGAACCGGAGTTCTGTTAATTGCCATGGTTATATGATCCTTTCAACTACACGCGACGACGCTTGCACGGACGGCAACCGTTGTGCGGGATGGGGGTGCAATCCTGGATGCTCGCGATTTCGAGGCCAGCTGCCTGCAGGGAGCGGATTGCGGTCTCGCGACCGGAACCGGGACCCTTCACGTAAACGGCAACCTTCTTGAGGCCGTGCTCCATCGCGGTCTTGGCAGCAGCTTCCGCAGCCATCTGCGCCGCGAACGGCGTGGACTTGCGGGAGCCCTTAAAGCCGACGGTGCCGGCGGACTGCCAGGAGATCACATTGCCCTGAGGATCGGTGATGCTCACAATGGTGTTGTTGAACGTGGATTTGATATGTGCGGCGCCAACGGCAATGTTCTTGCGCTCGGAGCGCTTGATGCGCGCACGCACTTGTTTCTTAGCTGCCACTTATCTGCTCCCTTACTTCTTCTTGCCGCCGATTTGCTTACGCGGGCCCTTGCGGGTGCGTGCATTGGTGTGGGTACGCTGACCGCGAACGGGCAGACCCTTGCGGTGACGAAGGCCACGGTAGCAGCCGATTTCCATGAGGCGCTTCACGTTCTGGGAAACTTCGCGGTGCAGGTCGCCCTCAACCGTGAGGTTCTCCTGGATGTAATCGCGGAGCTTGCCGAGATCCTCTTCGGAGAGGTCCTTCACGCGGATGTCCGGGTTCACGCCGGTTTCCGCGAGGATCTTCTTGGAGGTCGTGAGGCCAATGCCGTAGATGTAGGTCAAGCCGACTTCAATGCGCTTATCGCGAGGAAGGTCGACACCAACGAGACGTGCCATAGGTTAATTCCCCTTCTTTCTTCCTAGCCCTGACGCTGCTTATGACGAGGGTTCTCGCAGATGACGAGAACCTTGCCATGGCGTCGGATGATTTTGCACTTGTCGCACATTTTCTTGACCGAAGGACGTACCTTCATTTCTCAATTCCTTTCGGTTATGCGTTCTCTTCTATATACAAACGTCCAGCCGCAGACGTTATTGCCGAGATTCGGCGAGGGAAACCCGCGGGTTCCCTACTTGAAGCGGTACGTGATGCGCCCGCGATTCAAGTCGTAGACGGACAACTCGACCGTGACCTTGTCGCCAGGGAGGATCTTGATGTAGTGCATACGCATCTTCCCCGAAATGTGGGCCAGGATCTCGTGGCCGTTCTCGAGCTCGACCTTGAACATCGCGTTCGGCAACGCTTCAAGGACCGTGCCCTCAAGCTCGATGACATCTTGTTTCGCCAACTGTGCTCTCCTCTTAATGTGGACTTAAGACAGCAACACGAGATGATATCAAACATATAAAGTTGTGTGGGAGATTTGAGCGCAAAAGCACACAAAACCAACAAACCTGTGGTTTTCGAAATACCTGCTTGCCAGGCCCGCGGTCATGCCGCGCGATTGTCGCTCCGCTTTATCCGGAGTGGAATCGCCAGGTATTCGCGCTTTCGGGAAGCGCAGCCGCCTTGTCGGCTTTTCGTGACTGGTGCCAGCTTGGTTGCTATGGCCCCAGCCGAACGCTGCTTTGCTGCATCCAAGATGGCTGGGGTACCAGGATTCGAACCTAGATAGCTGGTACCAAAAACCAGAGTCCTGCCGTTGGACGATACCCCAGTCTGGATTGGTGCAGACCCAAAGCAGGTCTTACGCAATCGGAATGGTGGGCCGTCGGGGATTCGAACCCCGGGCCTTGGGATTAAAAGTCCCCTGCTCTGCCAACTGAGCTAACGGCCCTCTTATCCAATAGCGCAACTGTATATGCTAGCG
>NZ_CAKUAL010000036.1 GCF_934636505.1 uncultured Ellagibacter sp. | reverse complement strand
CAGCCTTGATGTCGAGCTCGACGACGGAGTCGGCCTTCACCTTGGTGTTGGCAGGAGCGTTCTTGTAGTCGTGATAAGCGTTGCCCAGGTTGTCGATCTCCCTGTCGATTTCGGCCTCAGAGGCGGTCTTGAAGGGAACCTCGATGTGAACCGGGGAGTAATCGGAGAGCTCGAGAGCAGGCTTGACCTCGCACTCGATGGAGAAGGTGAAATCTTTGCCCTCTTCGACGAGGCCGTCGACCTCGGAGAACTTGGGTTCGGAAATCAGGATGAGGTCGGCTTCATCGATAGCCACGGGGAACGACTCGTTGAGCATTTCGTCGGTAACCGTGGAGAGCACGGCTTCCTTGCCCAGGTTGGCGTCGATGATCTGACGAGGCACATGGCCGGGACGGAAACCAGGGAACTTGTACTTCTTGCCGAAGTCTTTGTAGGCCTTCTTGATGCGAGCATCGATATCGGCGGCTTCAATGGTCACCGTGAGTTTGGTGGCGCCGGATTCGAGAACCTCAACGTTCGTTTTCAACTTTTCCTCCATCTGGATCTTCGTTCAAAGCCTGTGTTACCAGACTAGACTGACCGAGACGCGCGTTCGGGCACGTCGGCGGCGCGAGCTATGGTGCGGGCGAAAGGACTTGAACCTTCACGGGGGTTGCCCACCAGAACCTAAATCTGGCGCGTCTGCCAATTCCGCCACGCCCGCACGCTTTGCTGCTCGAAAAAACAGCGGACACATAATAGCAGAACAGAGCACAATCGGCGCGCGCAAGTTTTCGGTTCGGCGTCGGCGGCGTCGAACGCCCAAGCGGGCGGCTCGTTCGCGATGCTTGGGAACCTGGGGAAGAGAATGTGTGGTGTTTGAGGGTGCCGATTGCTCGAGTTCATTTGCCTAAGACAATGTGCAAACCTACTGCCAAACCTTCCGGCAAACCTACTGTTTCGAAACACAGCCGCGTATGGCGTTCGTTTCCCAAGATGCTCGATTCCCTGCTTATTTCGGTTGCTTGATTGGCAAATAGCATCTATTATTAGATATCGTCAAATAGCGGTAGCACTACAAATAGATGAACTACCCATATAGTGTATAGCGCCGCCGCGGCGTAATACCACCGAAGAAAGGGAATAACAGTATGCAGGATCTTTCTCGCCGTAATTTCGTGAAGGTCGCCGGCGTGACGACGATGGCAGCGATGGCCGCTGGCGCCCTGTCTGGCTGCTCGAGCTCTGAGAGCTCCGATAAGAAGGACGATTCCGCGAAGGAAGAGTCCAAGGAGGAATCTTTCATGAGCGAGGGCAAGGGCAAGCATCTCGTTTGTGCCGTTACCGGTAAGCTCATCAAGATCGCTCCGGCGATTCTCGCCAACCAGCTTGGCTACTTCGAGGAGGAGGGCTGCGATGTCGAGTTCCAGACTGTCGCCCTCGCCGATGCTATGGCATCGATGTCGGTGAATAAGCTCGACATCGACTTGTTCGGCATCGTGCCGGCTTGCTCGTATGTCTCCCAAGGCATCGAAATCTTCGTGTTCGGCGGCACCATCCTGAACGGCTCCGAGATTATCTCCACGAAGGACTTCACCAAAGAGCTCAAGAAGGCGGAGGACTTCAAGGGTCTAAACATCGCCTGCAGCCGCGAGGAGTCCGGCCAGATTTATCTGAAGAACTTCCTGCAGGAAAGCGGCCTCAAGCTTGGCGAGGACGTCGTCTTCGAGTACGTTGACAACGCGACCACGGCGCTCGAGGGCCTGCGCTCCGGCCAAAACGACCTGTTCATCACGAACAACGCCATGGGCTACACCTATTCTTCCAGCATGGACGACATCAAGGTTGCCGCTGTTCCGGCCGACATCACGGGCGATTACCCCTGCTGCCGCCAGAACTGCTCCGAGGATGCCTACCACAACAAGTTCCTCTCGCTCGTCGACTTCGAGATCGCGCTTATCCGCGGTTACGACTACTATCTCAACAACAAGGAGGACGTCATCAAGCGCCTCGTCGACTACTCCGCGCAGAGCGCCGACTACGTCGAGGCGGCGATGTACGGCACGAGCGACTACCGCAACATCATGAATCTCTCGCCGGACCCGCACACCAAGGAGATCGTGAAGTTCTACAAGGCTATGCAGAACATCGGCGAGATCGAGAAGAGCGACTACGACATGGCGGATTACGCAACCTCTGCCGTGTACAAGAAGGCGCTTGATACCCTCGTCGAGCGCGAGCCCGATAACGCCACCTTCAAGAAGCTTGCCGAGGACTTCAGCAAGTTCAACGACTAGGCGCCAATTGCTTAGAACGCTGGTGAAACCGAAAGCGGCGGCTTCCTTTGACGAGGGGGCCGCCGCTTTGGCACGCTTTTAAGGTTTTGCGTGTAAACGACATGGAAAGGAGGGCTCGCGTGGGCAGTTTGTCCCTTCGGGACCTTTGCTTCACCTACGACGAGGACCTCGTCAAGGGAGTGCAGCACCATCGCATCGCCCCCGATGAGGTTCCTGAGGAGAAACTGGTGCTCAAGCACCTTGACCTCGAGGTTGCCGACGGGGAGTTCCTTTGCCTCGTGGGGCATTCGGGGTGCGGAAAATCAACGACGCTTCGGATTCTCGCCGGCTTGCAGAAGCCGATTGCGGGGACCATCGAGACGAACGGCAACCCGATCGAGGGACCCGGCCTCGATCGCTCGGTCGTGTTCCAAAATTATTCTCTTTTCCCGTGGATGACGGTGAAGAAGAACGTTGAGTTTGGAATTAAGCAGGCGTCTATCGAGCTTTCTCGCGGCTTGGCGAAAGACCAGATGTCCGATATCGCCGACGAGTATCTCGCGAAGGTATCCATGGCGAAAGCGGCCGATCTTTATCCTTACCAGCTTTCCGGCGGCATGCGTCAGCGCGTCGCCATTGCTCGCGCTTTGGCAATGGACACTGAGGTGCTGCTCTTCGACGAGCCTTTCGGCGCGCTCGATATTAAGACGCGTCGCGAGTTGCAGATGCTCATGGAAGACCTTTGGGTGTCGGGACGGAAGAAGACTGCGGTCTTCGTCACGCACGACATTGAGGAGGCGCTGCTTTTAGCCGACCGCATCGTGTTTATGAGTGCCGGCGAGTTTCGCGATGAGTTCGAGGTCTCCGCTCCTCGCCCCCGGGTCCCCGAAGTTTACTTCGAGACGCCCGAGTACAAGCGGATGCATGCGCATCTGCTCGATTTGTTCTACAAGGCGGAAGAGACGAAGCTCGATCAGGCTGATCGCGAGCAGGTCTTCGACGGAGGTGCCACGCTATGAGAAAAGCCATGAAACTGCGCATTGTCCTCACGCACGTGCTGATGGTGGCGCTCATTTTGGTGGTTGCCCTCGTTCCGAATCACCGCCGCAACGTGGCGGATCCGACGGCGTTCTTCGTCGCTATCGGCATCATCGAGGTGCTGTATCTGGTTGCGCTTGTTCACGGCAGGAAGCAGGATCCCTTCCCGCAGGGATCGACCGACATCACGCTGTGCGTGTGGGTTCTCCTGCTTTTGTGGGAGATATTCGGCCCCGTGCTCGGCATCGCCCACAACGTGCTGCTCCCATCGCCCGAAAACGTGTTCAACGTATTTGTCGACCACGGCGGGGAGCTGGCCTTAAGCGTTGTCTCGTCGCTCGAGCTTCTGCTTTCGGGCTTCTTCTTCGGCACGCTGTTCGGCGTCATCTTAGGTGTGATCTGCGGCTGGATTCCCCGCCTACGCGCGATGTTTTACCCGATCGCGAACGTGTTCGCGCCGATTCCGTCGGTCGTGTTCACGCCGTTTCTGGTCATCCTCATGCCGAACTACCGCCTCGCTGCTGTGATGGTAATCCTGCTCGGTGTGTTCTGGCCGCAGTTTTTGAGCATGATCTTGCGCGTCGGCTCGCTGCCGCCTGCGATCATCGACAACACGCGCGTGCTCAAGGTGAGCAACCTGACTATGATCACGAAGATCATCATGCCCTACATTTTGCCCGATATCTTGAAGGGCCTGCGCATTTCGCTTACGACTGGCTTCCTCATGCTCATGTACGCGGAGAGCTTCGGTGCCAAATCGGGCATCGGGTACTGGATTTCCAACGCGAACGTGTTCGCGAACTATGCGAACATCTATGCAGGCATTATCACGTGCGGCATCACCGTCACCGTTTTGAATTACGGCTCCGCGTGGTTGCAGAAGCGCTTCACCAAGTGGCACTAGTGCGTCTGCTATTTTGAGTGCATCATGAAAGAGTGCCCGGCGCAAAAAGGGCGCGGGACAAAAAGAAGGGGGAGAAGATGAACCAAGAAGTGAAGGCGATGATCGATCGCGCGACCGACGAGTCGCTGCGCGGGGCAACCCAGCCCAAGGAGGCCATCGTGTCCATGCTCGAGCTCGATCCCGAGTCCGAGGAAGTCGCTTACCTGCGCAAATGTGCTTCTCGTGTCGCTCATTTCGCGTCGGGGAACAAGTGCGGCATCGCGGGCGCCATCGGGGTCGACATGTGCAGCTGCGACATGAACTGCAAGTTCTGCTCGTTCGGAACCGAATGGGGCCTCATCACCGATGAGATCACCTACACTAAAGAGGAAGTCATTGAGATGGCGCGCGCCTATGTCGAGGCCGGCATCACGACGCTCACGCTGCGCTCCACCGAGTTCTACGACCTGAAGGTGCTTACCGAGTGGCTTGCCGATATCCGCGAGCAGGTGCCGGGCGACTATCTTATCAACCTGAACGTTGGCGAGCTCACGCCGGCGATGGCCGAGGCGGCCTATCAGGCGGGAGCTACGAGCGCCTACCACGTCTGCCGCATGCGCGAGGGAATCGACACCCCCTTCGACCCCAAGCTGCGCGAGCAGACCATCCGCGCGATCGCGGAGTCGCCGCTTCGCTGGGGTACGTGTGTGGAACCCATCGGCATCGAGCACACCAACGAGGAAATCGCCGACAAGGTGCTCTATAACATGTCGCTCAACCCCTTCGGTATGGGCGTCATGTTCCGCGTGAATGTGCCCGGGACGCCGTTTGAAGGGGTGGATCCGGTCTCGAAGCCCCGCATGCTGCAAATCCTGGCCACCGTGCGTGTCGCTGTCGGGTCGCGCATTCATTCCATGGGGTGCCACCCCGCCATCCCCGAGGCGCTTTACTCGGGTGCGAACGGATGCACCGTTGAGCGTGGCGCGAACCCGCGCGATACCGAGTTCAATGAGGACGAATGGCGCGGCTTCACCGTGGAGGATGCCGTCGCACGCATCCGCGAGGCGGGATTCGAGCCAGGGCTTGCTGACCCCGACCCGCGCTTCCGCGCCGATGGTAAGAACTGGTGGAAGGTGGGTAACCCCGAAGACTACGTCATGCCCGATCCGCTCGCCTCGGCGGGTGCTGGCTGTTGCTGTGGCAAGCGCTCGTAGGGAATGCAGGGCCGATGCCTTTTGGGATTGCGATAGAGCACTATGAGAGCGACGGCGCGCGCGAGGTTCTTTTCCCGCCTGGCGTGCGCCGCATCGGCGACGAAGCGTTTCGCGGATGCGACGACCTTGAGGATGTCGCCGTGCCCGAGGGAGTGTGCGAAATCGGGGCCTACGCGTTCTCTGCGTGCTTGAACTTGCGGCGCGTTTCGCTGCCAGAGAGCCTTTCGTCTCTCGGGGCGTCGGCCTTTGAGCACTGCCAAAAGCTCGAGGAGATAGTGCTGCCGTCGAGTGTGCGCGACGTGCCGAGGGGAGCCTTCAAAGGCTGCTTTGCGCTGCGGCGCGTTTCGGGAGGGGAGGGGCTTGTTGAAATCGGCGACCAGGCGTTTTCGAACTGCCGTGCGCTCGAGGCCGTGCCCTCTCTCGATGCAGTGGAGGCCATAGGGCGCCGCGCCTTTTCGGGCTGCCGTGCCTTGCGAAGCGTTGAGCTCCCCAGCCTTTTGCGGGCGCTCGGTGACGAGGCATTCTTAAGCTGCCCCGAGCTTTCCAACGTCGTCTTTCCTGAGGAAATCGACGAGGTGGGGCACGGCGTGTTCAAGGGTTGTCCGAAACTCGATTGCTCGGCCGTTCCCGAGCGCATCGCGGCGCGTCTGTTCCCTGATGGAGAGGGTCCTTGCGAATCCTCGGATCGCTAAGTGCGCTTGGGCGTCTATTCCTGCCCGCTCATTTTCTCCTGCGCATCATCTCGCGCCGCGAACGATTCGTCGGGGCGCATCATGCGGTTCCAAAGCGAACTTGTGGTTGAGGCCCAAAGTGCTGCCCCCGGATTGTTCACCATGGCCTTGTCCTTGGTCATGAGCGTTGTCACGGGCGCGTCCGAGAGCTTGTAGAAATACGAGTCGTGCCCCACGCACAGTCCCATGAGCACGTTGAGGTCGGTCTTCTCGGCGTTGAGGCGCCTTACCTGCGTGAGCGGGTTGCAGGCGACCAGCCCGAAGTTGCAGCAGCTCTCCTTCAGCCCCATCTGCGCGTTCGAGAGCGCGCCGACCTTGCAGGTGTAGCCCACCACTTCGTAGTTGTGTATGCGCAGGATCTTCGCGAAGATCTGCGCTTCGTCGGCGACGCCCGCGCAAAACGCGATGCCAATTTTCTTGTACCCCATGCGCCGCGCGTAGTCCATCGTCTCCTCGGCGCGGCAGAGCTGTTCTGAGAAGCCGCGGGCGGTGGTCTCTGCCGTCGCCTTCATGAATTCGTAGGTCTCGGCGTCCGCTTCGTAATCGCAGCGAAGCTCGGCTGCCTCCTGTTCGGTCATGCTGCGCGTCTCGCAGAAGAAAGGGTAGCGGCCGCTGTTGTGGGCGCAGCCAAGCGTCTTGCAATCAACGCAGCTTAGGTGCTCCGGTTTGATTTCCTGTGCCTTCGGTTGGGTGCCGCAGCAAGATGTCATGGGTCTTGGCTCCGCCTTTCGGTTCGCTCTCGTTCCGTTCGCTTCCTCTTCAGTATAAGGCGTTCCGTGTGGATGTCTTTGTTTGGTTGGCACAACTTCGCCATATGTGCGATAATTCCTTCTTGGTGCGCATTCGGGCCGATGTTCGGCCGCGCTGTCCGATTCGGCCAGATTCGATTGCGCGCTGCACGAATCGTGCGATAAGCGAACGATGGAGGAAAGTTAGTGGAAACAAAAGTAGAGGCATTGCAGGACAACAAGGTCAAGGTGACCGTCACCGTCGATGCCAAAGAAGTCGACAATCGCATCAAGAAGGCTTACAAGGACTTCGCGAATAAGTACAATTTCCCCGGATTCCGCAAGGGCAAGGCGCCCCGTCCGATCATCGACAACGCGCTCGGCGCCGAGGCTGTGCCTGCCAGCGTCACCGACGACATCGTGAACGGCTGCTATCCGCTCGCCATCGACAGCTGCGATCTGTATCCCGTCGGCGAGCCCGAGTTCGGCGAGCCCGCTCTCGTCGAGGGTGGCAAGCCCTACGAGTTCTCCTTCGAGGTTGAGTGCAAGCCGACCTGCGAACTCTCCGATTACGAGCCGGTCGAAGTGAAGCTCCCGGCCGAAGGCGCGTCCGAGGCCGAGATCGACCAGCAGATCGAGGCGCTGCGCGATTACTACCACGAGTTCGAGAACGCCAACGCCAACACCAAGGTGAAGGCCGACTCCTACGCCGACCTCAAGATCGCCGCGACCGACGAGAACGGCGAGGACGTGAGTGCGCTGTCGAGCGAGTCCCGCCTGTGCCTCATGGGCTCCGGCATGTTCCCGGCCGCCTTCGACGAGCAGGTCATTGGCCTGAAGAAGGGCCAGACCGCAAGCTTCTCCGTCAATGTCGAGGACGCGAAGGACGCGACCCTTATGGCCTCTCTGGAGGGCAAGACCAAGACGGTGAACTTCGAGGTCGAGGTTCTCGCCGTGAAAAAGCAGGTGCTCCCCGAGCTCACCGACGAGTGGGTCAAGGACACGCTGGGCTTCGATGACGTCGCCGACCTGCGCGAGCGCGTTGCCGACAGCATCAAGGAGCAGAAGGAAGACGTTCTTCCGCGCATGAAGGAAAGCGCCTGCCTCATCGAGCTCGCAAAGCGTCTCGACGTCGAGGTCCCTGCCGCCGTGCAGGAGCAGACTGAGGCCAAGCTGCTGCAGGACTTCTTCGCCCAGCTGCAGAACCAGGGCGCCAGCTTCGACGCGTATCTCCAGCAGAACGGCATCACCGCCGACCAGTTCAAGGCCGACGTGAAGCAGCAGGCCGCCGATACCGCCAAGCAGGACATGGCGCTCGACGCGTGGGCAGCTCATTTCGAGCTCAAGGTCACCGACGAGGAGGTTCTCGAAGAGTTCGAGAAGTCCGGCGCTAAGGACCCGAAGGCTCTCCTGAAGGAGTGGCGCGAGGGCGGTCGCCTCTACCTGGTCCGCGAGGCCCTGCTTCGCACCCACGCCGTGCTCGACGTGATGGAGAAGGCCAAGGTCACCGAGTACGACCCCGCCGAGGAAGCCGAGGAAGAGAAGAAGGCTGCCAAGAAGTCTTCCAAGAAGGCTGCCAAGAAAGAGGAAGAGGCTGCCGACGCCGAGGCGTAGCACCTCACCCTCAAGCTTCATCCGATCGCGTAACGGGGTCGATGCATCTGCGTCGGCCCCGTTTTATGCTTATAGTGAACGGCGTGTTCGCGACCCCTTGCGCGAAGCGGCAAGCTGTTCCATCATGTGAAGCAGACTGCAATTTCGCGGCCCCGTGAGGCCGTGTCCTTTTCGAAAGCGAGGCTTTTTATGAGCATCGAACGTGCCACTTCGGCGCTGATCCCCTACGTCATCGAGCAATCTCCGCGCGGTGAGCGCAGCTACGACATCTATTCACGTCTTTTAAACGACCGCATCATCTTCCTCGGCGAGCCCATCGATGACCATGTGGCGAACTCCGTCGTCGCGCAGATGCTCCATCTCGAAAGCGCCGATCCCGAAAAGGACATCTCGCTCTACATCAACACCCCGGGCGGCAGCGTGTCGGCGGGCCTTGCCATCTACGATACGATGCAGTTCGTGAAGTGCGACGTGTCCACCATCTGCCTGGGCATGGCGGCATCGATGGGTGTGCCCCTTCTGACCGGCGGCGCGGCGGGCAAGCGTTTTATCCTGCCGAACGCCCAGGTCATGATTCACCAGCCCATGGGCGGCACCGGCGACGGCCACACGCAGCAGACCGACATCCAGATTATGGCCGACGAGATCAAGAAGACACGCGACCGCTTGGAGGGCATCATCGCCAAGCATTGCGGCAAGACCCAAGAGCAGGTGCACGTCGACTGCGAGCGCGACAACTGGCTTTCCGCTGAGGAAGCGAAGGCGTACGGCCTGGTCGACGACATCATCACGAGCCATCGCGGCTCCTCCGACAAGTAGAACCTAAGAAGAGAAGCGACCTAACGCATATGACAAACGAACGAAGAGGCGACCTTGGCTATCGCGGCGACGACGCGGTGTACTGCGCGTTCTGCGGGAAGTCATCCGACCAGGTGACCGCGATGATCGCGGGCCCGAACGGCATCAACATCTGCGACGAGTGCATCTCGGTGTGCGCCGATGCGATGATGCGCGACTTGGGCCTCTCGACCGCCTTCGACAGCATGTCCGACGAGGAGACGGCTGGTCGTCGCGGCCGCCGTCGCGCGCAGGACCGCGGGCGGGTCGTCGAGGCCGACATCGAGGACGAGACGCCGAACCCCGCCGATATCCTGGGCAACCTGCCCACACCCCACGAGCTCTACGCCGAGCTCTCCGAGCATGTGGTGGGGCAGGAAAACGCGAAGCGCGCCCTCTCCGTCGCCGTCTACAACCACTACAAGCGCATCAGCATGGAATCGGAGGCGCAGGAAGGCGACGTCGAGCTTGCGAAGAGCAACATCATGCTTTTGGGCCCCACGGGTTCCGGCAAGACGCTGCTTGCCCAGACGCTTGCGCGCACGCTGCGCGTCCCGTTCGCGATCGCCGATGCGACGACGCTCACTGAGGCGGGCTACGTCGGCGAGGACGTCGAGAACATCCTGCTCAAGCTGATCACCGCCGCCGACTTCGATATCCCGCGCGCGGAAATCGGAATCATCTACATCGATGAGATCGACAAGATCGCCCGCAAGGCCGAGAACCTCTCCATCACGCGCGACGTGTCGGGCGAGGGCGTGCAGCAGGCGCTTTTGAAGATCGTCGAGGGCACCGAGGCCTCCGTGCCGCCGCAGGGCGGGCGCAAGCACCCCCAGCAGGAGCTCATCCACATCGACACTACGAACATTCTGTTCATCCTGGGCGGCGCGTTCGTCGGCTTGTCCGACATCATCGGCCAGCGCGTCGGCAAGAGTGGCCTTGGCTTCTCCTCCGAGCTGCCCGAGAGCAAAAAGCACGCCGAGGCGGAGCTTCTGGCCCAGGTGCTTCCCGAGGACCTGAACAAGTTCGGCATGATCCCCGAGTTCGTTGGCCGCATCCCCGTGATCACGGCGCTCAACGAGCTCTCCGAGGATGATCTTGTCCGCATCCTCACCGAGCCGAAGAACGCACTTGTGAAGCAGTACACGAAGATGTTCGAGTTCGAAGATTCCACGCTCGAGTTCGAAGAGGATGCCCTGCGCGCCATCGCGCACGAGGCCCAGGAGCACGGCACGGGCGCTCGCGGCCTGCGCTCGATCTGCGAGCGCGTGCTGCAGGACGTCATGTACGACTTGCCTGAGCACAAGGTCGCCACGCACGTCATCGTGCGCGCGAGCGACATCACGGGGGAAACGGTCCCCGAGATCGTTCCCGCTTCCTAAACCGCACTTTCCCGGGGCGCCTTTTGCGGGCGCCCCTCTCGGCGTTTCGGCGCCTGTCCGCTTACGTTTCATCGAAGGAGCTTGCATCCAATGGAAAACATGCCGAAGAATTACGACGCAGAAGCCGTCGAGCAGCGCATGCTCGACAAATGGCTCGCCGGCGATTACTATCGCCGCAACCCCGGCGTGGGCGATTGCACGGTGACGATCCCGCCGCCGAACGTGACCGGCAAGCTTCATATGGGCCATGCGCTCGACGACACCATCCAGGACACCATCATCCGCATGAACCGCATGCGCGGCGTTTCCACCCGTTGGATTTTGGGTACCGACCATGCGGGCATCGCCACGCAGACCAAGGTGGACAAGAAGCTCGCCTCCGAAGGAATTTCCCGCCGCGAGATCGGCCGCGATAAGTTCGTCGATGCCTGCTGGGACTGGACGCACGAGTACGGCGGGCATATCGTCGAGCAGATCAAGCGCATGGGCTGCTCGATCGACTTCTCCGATCCGCACTTCACCATGGATGCCGACTATGCCACCGCAGTGCGCAAGGTGTTTTGCGACTGGTACCATGACGGGCTGATCTACCGCGGCAAGCGCATCGTGAACTGGTGCCCGCATTGCACGACGGCCATCGCCGACGACGAGGCGGAGTACAAGGAAGAAGACGGCCATCTGTGGTATCTGCGCTACCCGCTCGTCGAGCCTATCGATGGGCAGGAATACGTCGTGGTGGCCACCACGCGCCCCGAGACGATGCTCGGCGACACCGGCGTGGCGGTCTCCCCGAAGGACCACGACAAGGACAAGTTCGTCGGCGCGAAGGTCCGCCTTCCCATCGTCGACCGCGAGATCCCCATCTTCTCCGACTTCTACGTCGATGCGGGCTTCGGCACGGGCTTCGTGAAGGTAACCCCTGCTCACGACCCCAACGACTATGGTATGGGTGAGCGCCACGGTCTTGAGAAGGTCAACATCTTCGACGAGACGGCTCACGTGGTCGAAGGCTACGGCGAGTTCTCGGGCATGGGCCGCGACGAGTGCCGCCAAGCGGTCGTCGGCTGGTTCGAGGAGCACGGCCTGCTCGACCATGTGGACGACCATCACCATTCCGTCATGCACTGCTACCGCTGCGACTCGACGCTCGAGCCGTGGCTGTCCGAGCAGTGGTTCGTCGCCGTCGACAAGCTGAAGGGCCCGGCGACCGAGGCGGTCACTTCCGGCAAGGTCACCTTCCACCCCTCGCGCTGGACGCAGACGTATCTCACCTGGATGGAGAACCTCAAGGACTGGTGCATCTCGCGCCAGCTGTGGTGGGGCCATCGCATCCCTGTGTTCCACTGCGAGGACTGCGGCTGGGAAGATGCACTCATGGAGGACACCGACGTGTGCCCGAAGTGCGGCAGCCACCATGTCGCGCAGGAAGAGGACGTGCTCGACACCTGGTTCTCGAGCCAGCTGTGGACGTTCGCCACGCAGGGTTGGCCCGAGCATCCCGAGCGCCTGGAAGGGCATCATCCGACGACCGCGCTCGTCACCGCGCGCGACATCATCGCGCTGTGGGTGGCGCGCATGATCATGTCATCGACGTACTTCCTTAAGGAAATCCCGTTCAAGGACGTGGTCATCTACGCGACCATCCTCGCGAAGGACGGCACGCGCATGTCCAAGTCGAAGGGCAACGGCGTCGACCCGATGGACCTCATCTCCATGTACGGCGCCGACGCGATGCGCTTCAACCTGCTCACGCTCGTGACCAACAACCAGGACGTGCGCTTCGACGCCGATATCGACAAGAAGACCCACGAGCTTCTCGGCAGCCCGCGCACGGAGTCGGCGCGCGCCTTCGTGACGAAGATCTGGAACGCGAGTCGCTTCGTTTTGGGCAACCTGGACGGCTTCACGCCCGGCGAGCCGCGCGCGGTCTCGCAGGCCGACGCGTGGATCTTCAGCCGCCTGGCGAAGCTTTCTATCGAGGTCACGAAGGACATCGAAACCTACCAGTTCGGCGAGATGGCGCGCGAGCTGCACGCCTTCTTCTGGAACGAGTTCTGCGACTGGTACATCGAGTTTAGCAAGGCAAGCCTGCGCGAAGAGGGCGACGCCCGTCTGCAGACGCAGCGCAACCTCGTGTACGTGCTTGACAACGCGCTTCGCCTCCTGCATCCCGCGATGCCGTTCGTCACGGAAGCTATCTGGGAAAACGTCCCGCATGCGGAAGGGGAGGCACCTGCGCTCATGATGGCGAAGTGGCCCGAGCCCGAAAGCCTCGCGTCGCTTGTCGACGAGGAGTCCGAGCGTGCGGTAAGCCTTCTGTGCGACGTGGTGAGCGCCGTCCGCTCGACGCGTGCGCGCTACGGCATCTCGCCCAAGCAGGAGCTTCCCGTGGTTTTGCGCGCCGGGTTTGAGAATGCCCGCGTCCTCGAGGGCCTGAAGAGCCAGATCGTCTCGATGGCGCGCGCATCCGAGCTTTCGATCGTTCCGTCCGATGCGCACAAGCCTGCCGAGAGCGCCTGCGTCGTCGCTCACGGTTGCGAGGTGTACTGCGTGCTCACCGGCCTTATCGACTTCGAGGCCGAGCGCGCCCGCCTTACCAAGGAGCGCGCAACGCTTCAGAAGGACGAGGCCAAGTTCGCTAAGAAGCTTTCCAACCCGGGCTTCCTCGCGAAGGCGGCGCCCGAGATCGTGGAGAAGGACACGGCGAAGCTCGCCGAGCTGCGCGATAAGCTCGCGCGCGTCGAAGAGCAGCTCGCCGAGTTGGGCTAAAAGCCGCATCTGCCAGAGTCTGTTTTTGCGCCGGACTTGCAAGCGAGTCCGGCGCAGTTTTTATTCATGTGAACGGACTATATCCTACGGCGAGAACACAGAGCCCGGCAAAGGCGCCGTCGCGGTGTCTGCGGTCGAATCTGGCAACTTCATTGGCTTCGCTATGATCGAAGGTAATGGTGCGAGGTTGACGTTGTCTTAATAATTGGTCATAATTCTGACCATATTGGAAGGGGGATTGCATGGCAACGCTGACGATGGGCCTCGCGGAGGCCAAGACCAACTTTTCCCGCTTGACGGCGGAGGTCAACAGAACCGGCAGACCGGTTACTGTCTTGAAGAACAATAAGCCTTGGGTGGTGATTCAGCCAGTTGGAGCAGAGGCATCGACTTTGGACGTTGCGGTCGATTTCATGGATGAATACTCCGACGTGTTCGAGGAACTTGCCAAATGAGATTTCGTCCCATTGCCAAAGATGAGGCGATTGCGGTGCATGCTGCCGTAATTGCTAAGTTCGGCGGAGTCGACGGTGTGCGAGACGAGGGGCTTTTGGAGTCTGCGCTCGCGCAGCCGCTCCAGTCGTTCGGCGGCGCAGAGCTCTATCCAACTGACGAAGCCAAGGCATGTAGATATGCTTACGGCATCATCAAAAATCATCCGTTTGTTGATGGCAACAAGCGAACTGCCACCGCCCTTATGGGAGCGTCCCTTAGAATATCCGGTCTTGCATTCCGGCCGCGTCATGACGAGCTGCTGAGAGCCATGCTCGGTGTTGCCGAAGGTTCATGGGATTTCGATGCTTTGGTTGAATGGGTGCATTCCGTAATAGGCTAGGGTAATTGCGCGGTGCTCACGGCTGGGTTTTGACACAGCCCATTGATAATTCTATTCTCTCATATACGTTATTTGGCGATGCCTGCGATATCGCGAGGTATACCGTCTGCTCTAAAGGTTTTTTGTTATAATCGTTCGCTAGTTGCCCGAAATGCCTGTTGGACGGGCGTCATTGGAAACGAGGAATCCATGTCCGAATTGATGTCGCAGCTCATTACGCCGGAACTGATGACGGCGTTCACGGTCTTTATCGTGCTGCTCGTGCTGCTCTATGTCCTTTCTATCGTGTGGGTCATCCGCGATGCGTACATGCGCGGGACGCACTGGTACGTTTGGGGCATCGTCGCGCTCGTGCCGCTTGTCGGCGTCATCGCGTACTGCCTGCTTCGCCCGCCTCTGTTGCAGATCGATCGCGATGAGCAGGAACTCGAGGTTGCCCTGAAGCAGCGCGAGCTCATGAAGTACGGCGAGTG
Organism: uncultured Ellagibacter sp.; assembly: GCF_934636505.1. Taxonomy (GTDB): domain Bacteria; phylum Actinomycetota; class Coriobacteriia; order Coriobacteriales; family Eggerthellaceae; genus Ellagibacter. The sequence continues at coordinate 6,013 of NZ_CAKUAL010000036.1, read as the reverse complement.
CGCGAACTGCGGCTATCCGGTCGAGTCCGACTATGTGCTGTGCCCGAACTGCCATACGCGCCTGAAGAACCTCTGCCCGAGCTGCCATCATGCGCTCGAGCCTGCATGGACCGTGTGCCCGTACTGCGCCACGCCGGTGGGGCAGAACCGCAACGGTGGGTCAGCCCCGCGCCGCCGTCCTCGCCCGCAGCAGGGCTCCGCTTCGCAGGGCCAGGTTGCCCGCGAGCCGCACAGCCAGGTGCGCTCCCGTGCTCCGCGCACGCAAGAGCATCGTGAGGAAAAGGAATAAGGCGAGCTTCGCTTTCTCGTTCGAAGAACTGCCTGTTCAGGGTGTCGACTCCTCTTGGGGTTGGCGCCCTTTTTCGTTGCGGTGAGTGGTGGATTCACTTTCGATTCGGTAAACCTTCATTTTGTGTCAGAATCGCCGCGGTTCAGTGCGCTATTTGGAAGGATTGAGGATGAAATAAATCGCTCAACTCCTGTCCCGCACCTAGGTGAACCCCGCTTGACGTGAGAGAAATATCCCGACCTCTTCCCATCATGTTGACTCCTGCCTCATTCGCTCACGACCCGCGGCCCCTGCCGCCCGTTTCCACGTTTTCGGTGCAGTCTTCGCGCGCTACTCGAGGTCTTTTCCGTCATGTGCCCTACCTGGCGTATAATCCCAAGCATTGTGCACTTTTCGATTCCACACTGGAGGATTCATGCTTGAAAGTCTTTCCGAGCGATTGCAGGGCATATTCTCGGGCCTGCGCGGAAAAGGCCGCCTGACCGAGGAAGATATCAACTCTGCCATGCGCGAGATCCGCTTGGCGCTGCTCGAGGCGGACGTCAACTTCAAGGTTGTGAAGCAGTTCTGTGCGCGCACGAAGGAGCGCTGTCTCACCGCCGAGGTGCTCGATTCGCTCACGCCGGCGCAAAACGTCGTGAAGGTCGTGCTCGATGAGCTCACCGAGCTTTTGGGCCGCACCGACTCGAAGCTCGTTCTCTCGAGCCGCATTCCCAACGTCATCATGCTCGTCGGCCTGCAAGGCTCGGGCAAGACGACCGCCGCGGCCAAACTCGCCTACCGCCTGAAGCAGGAGAAGCACTCGCCGCTGCTCGTCGCGTGTGACGTGTACCGCCCCGCCGCCGCCGATCAGCTCCAGACGCTCGGCGACGAGATGGGGGTGCGCGTCTACCGCGGCGACGGGAAAGATCCGGTCGCCATCGCGAAGGAAGGCGTGCAGGACGCCATCGACCACCTGCGCGACGTCGTCATCGTCGACACGGCGGGCCGCCTGCACGTCGACGACGAGATGATGGAGGAAGCCGAGGCCATCAAGCGCGCCGTCAAGCCCGACCAGATCCTCATGGTCGTCGACGCCATGACCGGCCAGGACGTCGTGAACGTGGCGGCTGCGTTCGCCGAGCGTGTCGACTTCGACGGCGTCATCATGTCGAAGATGGACGGCGACGCCCGTGGCGGCGGCGCGCTTTCCATCAAGCAGGTCACAGGAAAGCCCATCAAGTTTATCAGCGCAGGTGAGAAGCCCGATTCGCTCGAGGAATTCCATCCCGACCGCATCGCCAAGCGCATCCTCGGCATGGGCGACATGGTGAGCCTCATCGAGAGCGCCGTGCGCGTCCAGCAGGAGGCCGAAGAGGCCGAAACGGCGAAGCGCCTCGCGAAATCGCAGCTCACGCTGAACGACTTCGTCGACATGAACCGCCAAATCCGCAAGATGGGCGGCGTGCGCAAGCTCGTGAGCGCGCTCCCTGGCGGTGACAAGGCGCTCGGATCGGGGCAGGTCGACGAGGGCGCACTCGACCACATGGAGGTCATCATCAACTCCATGACGAAGGCTGAGCGCGAGAAGCCCGACCTTCTGAACGGCAGCCGCCGCGCTCGCATCGCCGCGGGCGCTGGCGTGACGGTCACCGAGGTGAACCAGCTCATGAAGCAGTTCAACGAGACCAAGAAGATGATGAAGAAGATGATGCCCTCGGTCGACGAGCTTTCTGGCAAGAAGGGCAAGAAGGGCAAGCGCCGCCGCCGTATCCCGGGCATGCCGGGCGGCATGAGCATGGCCGACATCAAGAAGGTGCAAGCGATGCTCGAGCAGGGCGACAAGTAGTCGAGCAGGGGTGGCGCCAGGTTGCTCGGGCTTGCGGGAAATACGCTCAATCGTCGCGAAGGCGTGTGGGAGCGGACAGGCCGGGTGCTGCTCGAAGGCGCTCTCATCGCGCGGAGCGGGAGCGTGCAAGCTTGGTAAGAGCCACCTGAAGGCGCTCGCCGCATGAGAGGCGGGGGAGTGCGGGTTCGTGCCTGGGCGGCAGGAAGAGAGGCCTGCTGCCCAGGCGCATTACGAGAGAGGGGACGGTTATGTCTTGCAAGGTGCTGGTAGTGACGGGAAGTCCGCGCGTCGGCGGCAACTCCGACACGCTCGCCGAGGCGTTCATCGAGGGAGCGAAGTCGGCGGGCTGCGAGGTGCGGCGCATCGACGCCGGGCGCGCGAAGATCACGGGCTGCCTTGGGTGCAACTACTGCTTCTCCCATGAGGGCGCATGCGTTCAGCAAGACGACATGCAGCAGTTCTATCCCGACCTTCACTGGGCGGACGTGCTCGTGTACGCCACGCCGCTCTACTGCTTTACGTACCCCGCGCAGCTGAAAGCCTTTCAGGACCGCATGTTCTGCGGCATCGCTAAGTCGTTCAACATTCCGCGCGTCGGCCTGCTGCTCTGTCTGGAGGACAAGGACATCACGGCGGCGGACTCGCTGCTCGACACCTACAAGCGGGCAAACGCGTACGCGCATCAGGAGAGCATCGGCGAGGTCGTCGTGAACGCCGTTTTCGAGAAGGGCGCTATCGCTGGCAACCCTGGTCTTGAGAAGGCTCGCGAGCTTGGTGCAAGCCTCGCATAGGCCGCTTTCGCCCGTTTGTGTGGGTATCATGCGTTCTCGCTTGCCATTTCATTCAAATCTGGGTAATATTAACAATCGCTGTTTTTCCCGAAGTTGAAGCTTCGCGGAAATCGAAAGATGTAAGGTTAAAAGGAGTTCAACTTCATGGCAGTCAAAATTCGCCTGGCTCGTCACGGCGCTAAGAAGCGTCCGTACTACCGTATCGTCGTTGCCGATGCTCGCGCTCCGCGTGACGGCAAGTTCATCGAAGAGGTCGGCCGCTACAATCCGTGCGTCGATCCCTCTATGATCAAGTTCGACCTCGAGAAGGTTGACAAGTGGATCGCCAATGGCGCCCAGCCGACCGACACGGTCGCTCGTCTTCTCGAAACCGCTCGCAAGGAAGCGTAGAAGACATGTCCGAGCAGACGGAAGATCTCGTCGGCTTGGTTGACGCGATTGTTCGCCCCCTCGTCGACAACGAGGAGGATCTCGATATCCAGGGAAGCGAAACCGAAGAGGGCTCGATTCTCGTGGAGATTCGCGTGAACGAAGAGGACGCTGGCAAGATCATCGGCCGTCAAGGTCGCGTCATCAAGGCCATCCGCACGCTTGCTCGCGCGGCGGCTTCCCGTGCCGACATCCCCGTTGACGTGGAGCTTGTCGAATAGTGCGCACCTGGGCTGATGTTGCCTGGTTGGCGACTGCGAAGAATCTAGATGGGGGGCTCGTCGTGCGAAGCGCGTCGGGCCTTCCTTTTTTGCTCGAGGAGGGCATGGAGGTGGCGTTTGTGCCGCCCGTGCTCGATATGCCCCGTCGCGCGAAGGTCGAGGAAATCCGTCCGCAGGACGATACCTCCGCTGTTGTGTGGTTCGAAGGCGTGGACGACATCGACACGGCGAAGGCGCTTTGCGGATGCCACGTGCTCGTTCGCCGCGAGGAGCTTCCCGAGCTTGCGCAGGCCATCGCGGCAGCGCATTCCGAGGGCGTATCTGGGTGGGAAGTCCATGATGCGCAGGCGGGCCTTCTGGGGACGCTTCTGCGCGTGGAGGACAACCCTGGGCAGAGCCTTCTCGTCGTCGATCGCGCAGACGGGCAATCGCCCCTGCTCATCCCGCTCGTGGACGAGTTTTTGGTGGGCATCGACGAGGAACGCGAGCGCATCGACGTCGATGTGCCGGCGGGCCTTTTGAGCTTGTAGCAACGCAATCCCGCGAGATGGGCGTTCAGGGTCTGTCCTGGGCGCCCATTTTTCATTTCAAGGAGGACACGGATGATCATCGAGACCCTGTCAACGTTTCCGGGCATGTACGACTCGGTGATGAACTCGTCGATGATGCGCATCGCCCAAGAGAAGGGGATTCTCGATTTTCATGCGTACGACCTGCGCGATTGGACGCACGATAGACACCGTACGACCGACGATGACCCCTATGGCGGAGGTGCCGGGCTCGTCATGAAGTGCGAGCCGCTCTTCGAGGCGTATGACGATATCTGCGCGAGGGGAGCGCTTCTCTCGGGGGATTGGCGAGAACGCGACGCCGTCCAGTCGCTCGGCAGTCCTGACTCGCACGAAAGCCCCACTGGGGCTTTCGGCTCGTGCGGAACTCGCTTTGTGGACGACATCGAGTTCTCGCCCAAAAGCTCTCAATCTCAGGCTCCCAAACCCTGCACCATCTTTCTCGCGCCGCAGGGCGAGCGCTTCTGCGACGAAATCGCGCTCGATCTTGCCAAAGAAGAGTGCCTCCTGTTCATTTGCGGGCACTACGAGGGCATTGACGAGCGCGCGTACACGTTGGCGGACCGAGTCATATCGCTTGGGGACTACGTGCTCACGAGCGGTGAGCTCGCCTCGATGGTCGTGATCGACGCGGTGGTTCGCAAGCTTCCCGGCGTGCTCGGTGCCGAGGACGGCGCGATCACCGAGAGCTTCTCCGACGGCCTTTTGGAATATCCCCAGTACACGCGCCCCGCTGAGTTCCGCGGAATGCGGGTGCCCGACGTGCTTCTTTCCGGGGACCACGGGAAGGTGGCGAAATGGCGTCGCGAGCAGAGCTTGCTGCGCACGGCCCGCCTTCGCCCCGACCTGCTTGCCGACGTGGAACTTTCACCCGCTGACAGGGATTTTCTGCAAAGATTGGGCGAAGAGGGCTAACGACTTGCGCGAAGCGCTATCATTCGAATTCACGACTTGAATCACGGGTGGCACCGCCTCCCGTATCGAAAGGATATCGCGCTTCATGTTTTCCGGTCAGCATGCCGAACGCCAGGGCTCGAAGATGGCCCGCAGCCTGTTGAGCATCGTCATCATGGTACTCGTCGTGTTCGGTCTCTCGCGCCTGCTGAACACCTTCGTGTTCGGCGCCTACGAGATTCCGTCGGGCTCGATGGAAGACACCATCGAAGTGGGCGACCTCGTCTTCTCCGAGAAGCTTTCCTATTACGCGAACGAGCCCCAGGAAGGTGACATCATCACCTTCGCCGACCCGCTTGTCTCCAACCGCACGCTGATCAAGCGCGTCATCGCCACCGGCGGCCAGACGGTCGATCTGCAAAACGGCAAGGTCGTCGTCGACGGGGTCGTGCTCGACGAGCCCTACACCGAGAACAAGGTTTCCGAGCCGTTCGAGAAGACGGCCGTTCCCATCAGCTATCCCTACACCGTGCCCGAGGGCTGCCTTTGGGTCATGGGCGACAATCGAACCAATTCGCAGGATTCGCGCTATTTCGGCGCAATCGACGCCTCGAGCGTGACCGGCCACGCGGTGTTCACCTACTGGCCGATCCCGCATATCGGGGTGCTGTCTTAAAGGGTGGAGAACCGGGCGCTCGGCGTCCCGCGCATCGATACGAGAAGGAGAGTCATGGCAGAGACATCCGCCGGCCCTGCGGCCGACAAGCTGACGTTCCAGGACATCATCATGAACCTGCAGCACTACTGGGCGAAGCAGGGCTGCGTCGTCATGCAGCCCTACGACAGCGAGGTGGGCGCGGGCACGTTCCACACCGCTACCACGCTGCGCAGCCTCGGGCCCAACGCCTGGCGCACCTGCTATCCGCAGCCGTGCCGCCGCCCGGCCGACGGCCGCTACGGCGAGAACCCCAACCGCATGCAGCACTACTACC
>NZ_CAKUAL010000035.1 GCF_934636505.1 uncultured Ellagibacter sp. | reverse complement strand
CTGTAGGAGATGCGAATGATTGCGGTAGTCGATTATCAGAAGGGCAACCTGAAGTCGGTCGAGCGCGGCCTCATCGCCGCAGGTGGCAAGGCCTTCATCACGGCGGATGCATCCGAGATAGCCAAGGCGGACGCCATCGTCTTGCCAGGTGTCGGGGCCTTCGAAGACGCGGCGGCGACGATGTGCGAGCTCGGGCAGATGGAGGTCATTCGCGAGCGCGTTCGCGCAGGCGTCCCCTTCTTGGGAATCTGTCTCGGCGAGCACCTGATGTTCGAGCATGGCGTGGAAGGCGCGCCCGAAGGCAACCCCGCGTGCGGACTGGGACTTTTGCCGGGCACTGTCGTCGCCATGCCGCGCTACGATGAGCAAGGCAAGGCGTTCAAAGTGCCCCATGTTGGGTGGAACACAATCGAGATGCCTGCGTGTAACGGGGGCGCTGCAGTCCCTCCGTGCGGCGAAGGCGGGGGAAATGCCGTGCTCAAACAGTCCTCGCTTCGCTGCGGGACTGCGCGCGGCACCTCCCCCGACTCCGCCGCACTGCTCGATGGGGGACAGGCTGAACCCGAACTTTCCTCGCTTCACTCGGAAAATGCGGGCGGCGCCTTCCCTAACTCCGCCCCACAGCCAGGGAGCGACCTCGCCTTCGCCTGCCCGCTCTTCGACGGCATAGCGCCTGGTGAGTATTTCTACTTCACTCATTCCTACATCGCGCCGACAGGTTCCCACACCATCGCCGAGACCACCCACAGCGTGCGGTTCACAAGCGCGGTCCAGTATGGCGATCGCGCCTTCGGCGTGCAGTTCCACCCCGAGAAAAGCTCCGACGCCGGCGCTCGCGTGCTCGCGAATTTCGTGGCGATCGCCGCCCGCGGCTAAGCGCGCTCCATATTGAGAAAGGAACGCAGAGACATGTACCTTCTCCCTGCAATCGATATCCTGGAAGGCCGCGCCGTGCGCCTTGCCAAGGGGGACTATTCCCAGGTGACGGTCTATAACGACGACCCAGTTGAACAGGCGCGGAAGTTCGAGGCCCAAGGTGCCACCTGGATTCACGTGGTCGACCTCGACGGCGCGCGCACGGGTGTGCCCGAAAACATCGCCATCGTCGAGCGCATCGTGCGGGAGACCTCGCTTTCCGTGGAAATCGGCGGCGGCATCCGCACGCTTAAGACCCTCGAGCGCCTCGCGGACATCGGCGCTGCGCGCATGGTGCTCGGCACCGCGCTCGTAAACGACCCCGAGCTCGCATGCGCGGCAGTGGAGCGCGTGGGGGGCGACAGGCTCACCGCGGGCATCGACGCGAAGGGCGGGGAAGTCGCCGTCTCCGGATGGATCGAGGGCTCGGGCGTCGCGGCTTGCGATCTGGCCCGCGAGATGGGCAAGGCGGGCTTTAAGCACATCGTCTATACCGACATCGCGCGCGACGGCATGCAGACAGGACTCGACGTGCAGGCATATGTCCAGATGGCAGAGGCGTTCGGGCACCCCGTCATCGCGAGCGGGGGCGTGGCGAGCGTAGCTGACATCGAGCGGCTCGCTCCGGTTGCAGCCTCCATCGAGGGCGTCATCACCGGTCGCGCAGTATATGAAGGAACCTTAACGGTTGAGGAAGGCGTCGCTGCCTGCGCGGCGGCCACGAAGGAGTAGGCCATGCTTGCCAAGCGAGTGATTCCCTGCATGGACGTGAAGGACGGGCGCGTCGTCAAGGGCGTGAATTTCGTGAACCTGCGCGATGCGGGCGACCCGATCGAGCTTGCGCAGCGCTATGACGAGCAGCGCGCCGACGAGGTCATATTCCTCGACATCACGGCGACGAGCGACGATCGCGCCACCACCGTCGAGCTCGCGAGCCGCGCGTCCGAGCAGCTGCACCTGCCCTATTGCGTCGGCGGCGGGTTTCGAAGCGTCGCCGATATCCGCAAGATGATCGCGGCGGGCGCCGACAAGGTGTCGGTGAATTCGGCCGCTGTCGCGAACCCCGAGCTCATCACGCAGGCGGCGACCGCGTTCGGCACGCAGGCGATCCTCTGCGCGATCGACGCGAAGCGGCGGGCGGACAACCCCAACAAGTGGGAAGTCTATGTCCACGGCGGCCGCAAGGCAACGGGAATCGACGCCGTCGAGTGGGCGCAAGAGGCGGCGCGGCGCGGCGCGGGCGAGATCCTGCTCACGAGCATGGATCGCGACGGCAGCCGCGATGGGTTCGACTGCGCCCTGACGCGGGCCGTGGCGCGGGCGGTCAACATCCCCGTCATCGCCAGCGGCGGCGTCGGCAAGATCGAGCACTTCGCCGAGGGAATCCTCGAAGGCGAGGCCGATGCCGTGCTGGCCGCAAGCGTGTTCCATTTCGGCGAGATGACCGTGCGCCAGGTGAAGGAGTACATGCGCTCGCAGGGCATTCCCGTCCGCCTTTAGGGCGTGCGGACTTCCAATCGAAAGGAATCTTATCGTTATGGGAACGACCGTCGACATCCCCAACCTCACTTACAACGACGCGGGACTCATTCCCTGCATCGTGCAGGACGCAAAGACCCGCGAGGTGCTCATGATGGCGTGGATGAACGAGGAATCCGTGCGTCTGACGCTCGATGAGCGCACGACCTGGTTTTTCTCCCGCAGTAGGCAAGAACTTTGGCACAAGGGCGCCACCTCGGGCAATACCCAGGCGCTCGTCGAGCTGCGCTACGATTGCGACGCCGACTGCCTGCTCGCGCTGGTGGAGCCCGCAGGCCCCGCCTGCCACACGGGCAACACTACCTGCTTCTACCGCACGATGGGATAGGACCCAAAGGCGCGCGGCAGCGCTCTTTTCGTGCTCTTTGGGACCCTGCGGATTCGCGGCGCGCCCAAGGCGCTACCATCGTTTCGAACGAGAACTATTCGATGGGGGTCATCCATGCATAATCGCGCCTCTCGCGCCTCAGCCATAGCCGGCGTCGTCTGCCTCGTACTCTTCGCGCTGCTCGCGGCCCTGCTGCTCACCGTCGACCGCGCTCCCATCGCGGGGGACGGCAGTCTGGTCGGCTTAGCTTCGCTCAATGCGTCCGCGCACTCCCTTCTCGGGGAAAGCCATCTCGCCGAAACGCTTTCGAACGTGCTGCTCGTCGTGCCCTTTGCGAGCATGCTCGCCCTCGCGGTGATGGGCATACGCCAGATCATCGTGCGGCGAAGCCTTGCCGGGGTAAGCCGCGATTTGTGGCTTCTTCTCGGACTTTACGTGGTGATGCTCGTGCTGTATGTCCTGTTCAACCATGTTTCCACCAACAATCGGCCCCTTCTGCAGGACGGCGTTTGCGAGCCGTCGTTCCCTTCGTCGCATACGCTGCTTGCCGTCACCACGCTCGGTGCCGCCATGGTTCAAGCGGGGCAGCGCATGCGGCAGGGCGGCGCTCGCACGACGGTGGTCGCCGTCTGCGCGGTGGCCATGGCGGCGCTCGTGATCGCCCGCGCCCTGTCCGGCGTTCACTGGGCCACCGATATCCTCGGCGGCATCCTGCTCGGCGCGGCGCTCGTGGCCTTCTACCGTGCAATCGCTTTCGGCGCAGACGACGACAAGGCCGCCCGCGGCAAGCACGCTCGCCGCTAAGGAGGGGAAAGCGTGCGGCCATCAGGCAACTTCAATGTTTTCTCGAAGCGCGACCTTTGCGGTCGCACGCTTCCCGACGTCGCTTGCCGTCAGTGCGGCGGCACGCTGTGCAACTCGAAAATGGGCGTCATCTACGAGGGGCGCGCCATGTTGTTCTGCGCGAGCAAGCGCGCAACGCGCGAACTTCTAAACGAGAAAGAAGCCTAGATGAGCGGCCGCCCTCCTCGCGTGACCTACACGCCTAGGCTCGCCGCGTACATGAGCAAGAAGGGATGGCGGCATATCGCCGTCGAGCATGCGAGCGCGTGCGGGTGCTGCGTCGATTTGTCGGAGGTGGCGACGCGCTTCGTCGACGACGCGACAGCGGACAAGCTGCGCGCGAAGGGCTGCGTCGAGCTTCGCTGCGAGCTGGGAAGCGTGCTCGTGGCGCGCGGCATGGAATACGACGACGAGGTGGCGCTCGATTTGCGCAGCTTCTTCGGCGCGAAGGACATCACCGTGCGCGGTATCAGGTCGTGGAGTCTGTAGCTCGCCCTTAGTTGGCACGGGATGGAGCGGAACCCCGAGTTGGGGCTGCGGGACGAAGCGAAACCCTAGTTGGGGCCGAGGAACAGAGCCAAAACCTGGTTGGGGGCTGCTGGATGGGGCCAAACCCCAAGTCGATGGTCAACCGAGCGAGTTGTGCGACGTTTTTTCGCTCGATGGAGCCCTTCGCGATCGCCTGGAACAATTTCCTGAAATAGAACTCCAGGTCAGCGAAAATCGACTTTGATCATTCTCGAAAATGGCAGCGCACAACTCTCTCAGTTGACCACCAACGAGGGGGTGTGCTCCATTCTGCCGCCCGCGACCGCCCGCTCCGGACGTCTTCTTACCCGGAATCGACTCTTCACGGACAAAATCGTCGATATGTGAGGCGGAAAGAGGCGGCAGGCGTATTGCTCCTTGCGCGCGACCGCGAACAAGGAGCACAATGAAGCATGACGGCCATAGGGGACCGGAGGGCCGAAAAACCGAAAGGGCCATGGGTCGGCCGCGGAAAACCGAGGGATAATCGGGAAAACAAAGGTTCATCTGGGGAAACTGCGCGCCGCCGCAGGAAACCACAGGGCGACTTCAAGAGCTGGGAGGACCTTATGCATTACGTCGAGTCACCGCATCGTTTGCCTTACGAGATGGCATCGGGAATCCTTCAGGCGGAAATCGGCTGCTCGTATAACCGCTGCCGCTTCTGCTCGCTGTGCCGCAAGTCGGGGAAGGACTATCGACCCGCACCGCTCGAAGAGGTGGAGGCCGACCTCGACGAGCTCGCTTCCTACGTGCGCAGGCCCTCGCGTATCTACCTCTACGGCGGCAACCCCTTCGGCATGCCGCGCGGCGTGCTCATTCCGCTGCTCGAGCGAATTCACGAGAAGCTGCCCGAGGTGAAGACAATCGGCGGCTTTTGCCGCGTGGCCGACGTGAAGGCTGCAACCGACGACGATCTTGCGATGTGGGCGCGTCTGGGCGTTCGGGGCCTCTCAGTCGGCGCAGAGGGCGCCTACGACCCGGCGCTCAAGTTCATGCGGAAGCCGCATACGGCCGTCGACTTGGAGCAACAGTGCGCCCGCCTCGACGCGGTGGGCATCGACTACACCCTGTTCTATCTGGCCGGCATGGCAGGCGCGGGGAAGTGCGAGGAGGCCGCCCGCGCGTCGGCCGAGGTGTTCGCGCGCATCAACCCGCTGCGCATCAACATCATGACGCTCACGGTGTTCGACAACGCCGACCTTGCGCAGGACGTCGCCGAAGGCACGTTCACCCCCGCGGCCGAGCGCGAGATCGTGCTCGAGATCCGCGACTTCATCGCGGGGCTTTCCGGCTGCACGTCTTTCATTGAGGCGGGCCACGACACCAACATGGTGCACTTCGACGGCGTGCTCCCGCGCGACCAGGAAAAGATGGTCCTCTACCTGGAGCAACGCGCTGAGATCATGAACGAAGAGCACATGAGGCTCCTCCGAAGCCGCTTCCGCGCGCTATAGCGGAGGCACGCGAGAAGACTGCGAGCCTGCACGCGGCCAGGGACCGCGGGCAGCGCGAGGCCTATCCAAATGCTAGGATTTTCTGCTCGCCGCTCCATTTCATCCGCTTTCGGGTTAGCCGCGGCATCTCTTTTGCTATCATGTCAAGCACACGAGTGGCCCCATCAGGGCAGATTCTCGTTAAAGCAATGAGGCATGAGAGGAACGTCAATGCCAGAAGAAAGCAAGTCGCTTGCTGAAATCGAAGCGCACCGCGCCAAGATCGACGAAATCGACCAGCAAATCGTTGCGCTTCTGAACAAGCGCGCAGGTCATTCGCTCGTAATCCGCGGACTCAAACCGGGAGCCCGCATGGGGCTTTACGACCCCAAGCGCGAGGAGGAGATCTTCGCTCGCGTCAATTCTTATAACGAGGGACCTTTGTATAACGAGAACCTCCGAGAAATCTACGAGGCAATTCTCAAGGTTATGAAGGAGACCCCGTCCGTATGAGCGAAGTGAAACCCGTATCCCAAAAGCTTCCCGATTACGGAACGCTGACCGACGAGATCACCATCTTCGCCGGCCCGTGCTCAGTCGAAAGCGAAGAGCAGTTCAACGAAGTCGCCGAGTGCATCGCGAGCCTCGGCCTGCATTGGATCCGCGGCGGCGCGTTCAAGCCCCGCACCAACCCCCACAGTTTCCAGGGCCTCGGCGAGGAAGCGCTACAGATCATGAAGGCCGGGGGAGACAAGTACGGCCTGAAGACCCTGACGGAGGTCATGGACTCCGAGCACTGCGAGATGGTCCACTCCTATGTCGACGGCCTGCAGGTGGGAGCGCGCAACTTCCAGAACTTCAGCCTGCTGAAGAACATCGGTAAGGTGACGAAGGACTCGCACAAGATGGTGCTGTTCAAGCGCGGTTTCGCCGGCACGATCGCCGAGTGGCTCGCCGCGACCGACTACATCACCATGGCAGGCAACGACAACGTCGTGCTCTGCGAGCGCGGCCTGCGCACCTTCGAGACCGCGACGCGCTTCACGCTCGACATCTCGGCGGTGCCCGTCATCCACAAGCAGAGCCTCTATCCCATCTGCGTGGATGTGTCTCATCCGGCCGGCGTGCGCGATCTCGTGCCCGCGCTTGCGAGGGCGGCGGTGGCAGTCGGCGCCGATTCCATCATGATCGAGGTGCACCCGAACCCGCCCGCGGCCCTTTCCGACGGTCCGCAGCAGCTAACGCCCGCCCAGTTCACCGACCTTATTACCGAGCTGCGCGAACTCGCTGCCGTCTTCGGGAAGAAGATCGTTTAACGCGCTGAGCGCTGAGCGCCGCAAATAACATCAACCGGGAAGGCCGCCTCGAGCGGTCTTCCCGCTCTTTGAGGACAAGCGAGCCGCAAAAGACTTCCCGAAGCAAGCGGGAAACCCGAGCCCTCCCCCTATGATCGGGCGCCTGGAAGCGAGCCCTCGGCAGGAAAGCCCGCTTCCAGGCAATCCCCCCTCCCGCAAACCGCGAGGATGCTACAATGGCACGCGTTCGCCCTTGACACCTACGACAAATCGGAGCTGCATGACCAACTTCTCCAAGCCCATTAACCGCGCGCTCTTCGTGCTCTGCGTCATCGTAACTGGGTCGATTGCCGGCGCGTTTGTATGGGCGTTCTTCTTCTTGATGGACAAGGGGATCGAGTTCTTCTGGTCCACACTTCCCGCGCTCATCGGCCAGGCGGCGGATGCGTATCTGCCGGGGCTTGCGGAGGGGCCATTCGGCTTTCTGCCGTATCCGCTCATCGTCTGCATCGTCGGCGGGCTACTCATCGGGTACTTCGACAAGAAAACGGGCGCGCGCCCCGAAGAGCTCACCGCCGTCATGGGCAAGGTGAAGAAAGACGGCCGCTATAGCTACGAGGGCATTGGCAAACTTTCGCTCGCGGCGCTTCTGCCGCTGCTGTTCGGAGGGTCGATCGGCCCCGAGGCCGGGCTTACCGGCGTGATCGCGGGGCTCTGCACCTGGGTCGGCGATCGGATGCGGCGCTTCGGCGCCGACTTCCGCGCGCTCACCACCATCGGCACGCAAGCCGCCTTAACCGCCCTGTTCACCGCCCCCTTGTACGGCTTCGTAGCCCCGCTCGCGGGGACGGCGGACGCGCCGAACGACGGCAAAGGCGACGTCGACATCAAGCTGCCGCGCGCGCAGAAAACCTTTGTCTACCTGTGCGCCATTGCGGGTGCGCTCGCGGCGTTTCTGCTGCTCGGAGACCTGTTCGGGGGAGGAATGGGCCTCCCGCGCTTCGCAGGGATGGAAGTGGGCGCCCTTGAAGCCGCGCTCGTCATACCCGCCGCGCTCGTCGGATGCGCCGCAGGGTGGGCGTTCCACGCATCGACCTGGGCGTCAGGGAAACTTGCAAGCCGCATGGGGGAGAGGCCCGTCGCGAAGGCCATGCTCGCTGGGATCGTCCTCGCAGTATGCGGCATGGCGCTGCCCTACACCATGTTCGCGGGCGAGTCGCAGACGCACCTGCTGATGGATAGTTACCTTGCAATCGGCGCGGGCGCGCTCATAGCAACCGGGCTCATAAAGGCCGCGCTCACCCCGTTTTGCATCCAGATGGGCTGGCGCGGAGGCCATTTCTTCCCGCTCATCTTCTCAGGGGTGAGCATTGGCTACGGCTTTTCCCTGCTCACCGGTGCAGATCCCGTGTCGTGCGTGGCGGCGTGCACCGCGGGATGCATGGGAGCCGTCATGCGCCAGCCCGTGATGACGGCGCTGCTGCTGATCATGTGCTTCCCCGTGAAAGGCGTCGTCGTCACGATTGCGGCGGCGGCCATCGGGGCGGCGATTCCCCTTCCGAAGGCGATAGCGCCTTCCAAGCTGCAGGGGAGCGCCCAGAAGAATGGGGGCACCCTTCAAGAAACCAAGGAGGCGGGCGAATGATAAACTTCCGTATGCTCGTGGATGTGCTGAGACATTCAGGGTTTGGGCCGATCACCTGCGTGTTCGCGCTTGCTTTCCTCATATGCTCGGCGGCGGTGTGGCTCGCCGACCCCGAAACCCTCACCTTCGGCGATGGGGCGTGGTTCTCTTTCGAAGTGGTGTCGACCATCGGGTTCGGCGACGTGAACGCGACGGGACCGGTAGCGCGCGTGGCGGCAGTGGTGCTCAGCGTCCTGAGCATTTTCTACATCGCGCTTCTCACCGGCGTTGTCGTGAGCTACTGCACAACCGCGCTCAAGGCGCGCCAGGAAGGCACGCTCGCCAACTTCGCCGCCAACCTCGAACGCCTCGACGAGATGACCCCCGAAGAGCTGGCCGCGTTCTCCAAACGAGTAAGGGAATACCGCCGCACGCGATAATGTTAAATCACTGGCGTTAACGTTAAATTGCGCGCACGTTCGCGCAATCTGCGGCAAAATGGAGAGCGACACAGAAGCGTGGGCACGAAGGCGGGCCCGCGCGACGCGGCATCCGCCGCTTGCAGGAGACGAAACGACAAGGAGCACTTTCGTGGCTAAGGTCAATCCGAACTATCAGAAACTTCCGGGCAGCTATCTCTTCTCCGAGATCGCACGTCGCACGGCCGCATATTCTGAGGCGCACCCCGAGGCGAAGCTCATCAAGATGGGCATCGGCGACGTGACGCGCCCGCTCGCACCTGCCGTCATCGAGGCCATGCACGCCGCCGTCGACGACCTGTCGCGCACCGAAACCTTCCACGGCTACGGCCCTGAGCAGGGCTATGACTTCCTGCGCTCGGTCATCGCGGAGAAGGATTTCCACGCACGCGGGGTCGACATCGCCGACGATGAGATCTTCATCTCCGACGGTGCGAAGTCCGACTGCGGCAACATCGGCGACATCCTCGACGTCGACAACGTCATCGCCGTATGCGACCCGGTGTACCCCGTCTACGTCGATTCCAACGCAATGGCGGGCCGCGCGGGCGAATACGACGCCGCCGCCGAGCGCTGGACGAACATCACCTATATGCCCACCACCGCCGAAAACGGATTCTGCCCTGCGCTTCCCGAGGGCAAGGTCGACGTCATTTACCTGTGCAGCCCGAACAACCCCACGGGCACGGTGCTCACCGCTGAGCAGCTGAAGGTCTGGGTCGACTACGCCAACGCCAACGGCTCGATCATCATGTTCGACGCGGCTTACGAGCGCTTCATCACCGAGGAGGGCGTACCGCACTCCATCTACGAGGTGGAAGGCGCCAAGACCTGCGCCATCGAGTTCCGCTCGTTCTCGAAGACTGCAGGATTTACCGGTGCGCGTTGCGGATACACGGTGGTGCCTCAGGAACTCGAGCGTGACGGCCAGAGTCTGAACGCCATGTGGAACCGCCGCCAGTGCACGAAGTTCAACGGCGCGAGCTACATCATCCAGCGCGGTGCCGCGGCAATCTACACCGAGGAAGGCGAGCGCCAGATCGAGGAGACGCTTGCGTACTACCGCAACAACGCGCGCGTGATCAAAGAAGGCCTTGAAGCCGCTGGGTTCACCGTGTACGGCGCCGTGAACAGCCCTTACATTTGGTGCAGAACCCCCGAGGGAATCGGTAGCTGGGAGTTTTTCGACAAGCTGCTCACCGAGGCGAACATCATCACCACGCCGGGCGCGGGCTTCGGCCCCTCGGGCGAAGGCTATGTGCGCCTGACCGCCTTTGGCGACGCCGACGCCACCGTCGAGGCGATGGAGCGCATCAAAAAGCTCATGGCGTAGCGAGCGTCGAGCGGAGTAGCGAGCGCTCGAGTGGCGAGGCGGGCCACTACCCGCCGCAGGAGGCACTCTTCCCGCGAAAGCTTAGGAGCAAAACTAAAAGGAGCCTCGAGCTTGTGCCCGAGGCTCCTTCCATCTTACGTGGCGGATCGCGCAGGCTGCAACGCCGACCCTAGAACCCACCTTGGCTTGCGCGCTCGGGAACGAGCGTGCGGCGCTTTCCCTTCGCCCAGTTCATGCTGCGGAATTCCTTCACCTCGTGGAAGTTGTAGTTCTCAGCCCACATGAAGCAGAAGCCGCGCAGCTCATCGAGCAGCTCCTCGGGCGTGCCCGCATGCTCGTCCTCGATGTAGGTCTTGAACACGGAATACGTCTCGCTCTTGTCGTGGATGCGCACCTTGGGGAAGCGAATGGAAAGCCACGTGCGGATTGCGGCGTTGAGCTTCTCGGCGCCGGGGTCGTCGCCGAACATGACCTCGATCGGCTCCCAGTATTCCTTGTATAGGCGCGTCTGCTCGTCGTGGTCCATCGCAATGAGCAGGTAGTTGCGCACCAGGTCGGCCGTCGTCAGCGGCACACCGCGCGCGTTCAGGCTCTCGAAGATGAGCTGCGGGTTGTCGCCACGGTCGAGCTCCGCGTCGATCACCGTGAGCACCTTCATGCCCGCCCACAGCACGTCAGCGTCGAAATCGCTCTTCTCCATCTCGCCGTAGAAGTAGTCAAGGTTCTCGGTGATGCGCTCGGAGGGACGCTCGGGCATCGGCGTAGCGTTCACCACCGCCTCAAGCGTCGGGCAGTCGTTCAGCGACAGGATGAGCTTCGCCGCCACGCCGTCGCCCGTCTTCACGTGGAGGAATGTGCCAGAGATGTCGTCGGCGGTAAGGCCATCGGCGGTCGAGCCGTGAGCGCGCAGGTACTTCACGAGCGCGGCGATCACGATGGTGAGCGTGGTCATGCGCTGCTGGCCGTCGATCACGTCGAGCTGATGCTGCGCCGTTTTCGCGAAACGGTCGGGCGAGTAGAGCACCGTGCCGATGAAGTGCGCGTTGCCCGTGCGGCCCGAGCGGTTGATGTCCTGCCACAGCCCCTTGCACTGCTGTAGGCCCCAGGAGTACACGCGCTGGTACACCGGGATGACAAACTGGGTATCTTCCGTTCCCAAAAGATCGAGGAACAGCTCCTGTTTCGTTTGCATGCGTAAAACTCTTTCTCCACTTCGCGCCCGAGGCGTCGACCTGGGCGCGGCCTCCATCTTGCACCCGAAGCTTCGCCGCGGGTGCGGCCCCAAAAAACCGTGAAGGATTATAGGACAGGCGCCTATGGATGAGTAGATGCTCGAATTCGATTGAGCGGAAGAATCCGCATTTCGCGCACAGAGAGCGACCCCCGAAGAGAGATGCGGCAAGTGCGCGAGCAAACCATAGGATACAATCCTAGAAATACCGTGCTCGAAAACGATGCAAAGGCGAGCTCGAAGGGCGGCTTGGAAGCAGACGCATCGCGAACCCTCTGCTCACGCTGGCCGTCAAGCGACAACCAAGGGCACGCCCGGCACCGAAAGATTGGGGGAGCAACCATGACGAAGAAACGCATCTTGCTTGTCGCCACGGGCGGCACCATTGCATCGAAAGAAGAGGGAAATGGCTTGTCACCTGCGCTTTCAGGCGAGGAGCTGACGAGGTATGTCCCCGAGGTGGCAGACCTCGCCACGCTCGACGTGAAACAGGCCATGAACATCGACTCGACCAACATGCGCCCGAGCGACTGGCTGCGCGTCGCCCGCACCATCATGGAAAGCTACGACGACTACGACGGCTTCGTAGTGCTGCACGGCACCGATACCATGGCATACACCGCAGCCGCCCTGTCCTATCTCATCCAGCACAGCCCCAAACCCATCGTGCTCACCGGATCGCAGCGCCCCATGGCGAGCGCCTTCACCGACGCGAAGCTCAACCTCTACCAAAGCGTGTTGTACGCAACCGACGACGACGCGAGCGACGTATCGATCGCGTTCGGCGGCATCGTCATCGCGGGAACCCGCGCGCGCAAACAGCGCACCATGAGCTTCAACGCCTTCACCAGCGTGAACTTCCCGCCGCTCGCCTACATCCGCACCGACCGCATCGTGCGCTCCGCCCCCTTCGCGCATGCAAGGAAGGCGGAAGGGGCACGCGAGCACGCAGCAGCAGGGCGTCCCGTCGTGTACGACAAGCTCGACCCGCGCGTGTTCGCGCTGAAGCTCACACCGGGGCTCGATTCGCGAATCTTCTCGGCCTTGGCGCCGTCCTACGATGCGGTCATCTTAGAAACGTTCGGCATCGGCGGCATTCCCGAGCAAGGCGAGACCGGCCCGTGTTTCCAGGACGCTATCTATTCATGGGTCGATTCGGGGCGCATCGCCGTCATGACGACACAGGTTCCCGAAGAAGGTCTTGACCTGGGAGTTTACGAGGTTGGGCGCGCGTATGCGAACCATCCGGGCATCTTGCGCGGCGCCGACATGACCCCCGAGGCAATCGTCGCGAAAACCATGTGGGCGCTCGGGCAGACCCGCGACGTGGCAGAGGTGGAGCACCTGTTCAACTGCGAGATCAACCACGACCGCTCGCCGTTCGGGTAAGCGGGAAGCGCGAGACGGCGCGCCGCCTCGCGCACTACTTAGGCCACGAAGAGCTTGCTTGTGTCGCCCGCGTCGCAATCGGCAAGCGCGACGCTTTTGATCGACGGGTCGTCGTCGGTCGAGTAGTAGTACGTCTTCGTGCGCGCCGAGTAGCACCCCGTGTAGAGCGTGCGCTCGAAGGCGCCGTCGGCCATCGCCGCCGAGCCTTCCACCATCGCCACATTCCCAAGCGTGTGGAACGCGCGCAGCACGTTTTCCCATTCGCTGGCCTTTTGCGGGTAGTTCGCATTCAGGAATGCCGCCTTCACAAAGCGCGAAGGGGAGTAGGAATCGCCTGGGATGCCGCGTGCACCGGCGCCTGCGCCGAAGGGGGTAAGCTCGGCGCGACCCCAGGTCGCAGCAGCGGGGAAGTCGCCCGTTGCCGTGATATAGGTGCGCAGGTTCGTCATGTGCCACGTGAACTCGGGCTGGTTCGCCAGTGTATCGACCGGATTGTCCATCACATGAAGGCCGTCGGCCATCTGTTCGATCACGATCGAGCGCGTGCCATCACCGACAATCCAGTGCAGCATCGACACGCCGAGCTGGTCGCTCACCGGCTTCGCAACGATGTTAGCGTTCGCGAGGGCCGCCTCCACTTCATCGACCGACGCGAAGTTCGCGGCAACCCAAACAGGGAACTCATAAGCGGCGATGTTTGTCTTCCCATCGATAGGCCCCTTGGAATATTCAGCGAACCCGGGGAAGTTCAAGCCGGCAACGCCCAGGCCCGCGTCGTTTCCGCAATCGAAGTAGAGCGGGTAGTTGTCGAGCACGACCGCCATACCGATCACGGCGTGCGCGGCCGGCGCGTCATCGAGGAAGGAGTAGGGGAGCGGAAAGCCCGCGGGCGTCACCACCACGCGCTCGCCGTAGCGAGTGCTCCAATCGAGATTGCGTGCCAGATACATGTTGCCCTCGCCGTCGCTGAATCTGATTCCTGTGCACATATCGCATCCTTCCGTGAAGCTTATCCGTCCGCGCCCGCCCGCATCGGGTGGGCCTTTCTTCCATGCCATCGTGCGCCTGGGTCGTTTCAAGAACAACTGGAAGCTTCCCATCGTTGCCATTTGGTCACCAAAACGCCGCGCCGTGAACAGATTGAACTTACAGAAAATCCCTCTGCCGTGGACAAAAAACGCCGATATGTGAGCCATCATTCCTACATGCACGGTAGTCTACACGGTAGCCGAACGACCAACGCAGTAGCCTCAAACGCAGCCTAGCCCTATTGGCTGAGCAAGAACACTTGATGCGTGGCCAATTGCCCGACTCAATCATTCCTCTCGTCTTCCCAATTGCGCCCCGTTTTGACATCGCCACGGAACACGTGCCATCGAGTGACGCGGCGTCGTCGAGGGCAGACACGAAGCCATTTCGCTACGAGCTTCACACCCCTCCTCCGCAGACTAGCCGCAAATAAGCTCACCGAACGAACAATATGCACTAACCAGCTTCTCTACCATGTCCGCATTCCAAATGCATAGCCTTGCGCCGTTCCGATTGGCGTTGTGACATCCTCCCATGCATATCGGAAGCGCCTTACATTTCTTGCATTCCTTCGAATGGAATGGATAGTCGCTCATGCTGATGAAACGAGAATCGCGGTCAGGCAGCTCTGCTATGGAACAGACCGCGTTTTTGCCGTCCACTACATCGCACAAGCATTTGTACACAATGCCGCGCCAATCAACGGCAAATGTAAACCGACTAGGATATATGCACGTATTCATGAACGGCTGCGGAAGCAAATCGGAAACCGTGCAATCGCGCCTTAAAGCACAGCGCTGCCCAATAAACGATGCCGGAAGACCAGCGGCGCTGCACATGGCGCAGTTGGACCTACATGCAGGCTTCGCCGCAAAAGTAAGCTTTGCGTCAATGCTCTCGTCCCCTAAAACTCGCTGAAGCGCCGCGAGCTTTTCGACCGACAAGGCACGCGGGCTTACCGAAAGCGTCACCTCAGCACCTTTGCGCCGCAATATCTTTGCCGCGTTAACGGCATGCTCAAACAAGGGAGTAAGGCCAGTTGGCGAAGGTGCCGCTTTACGTTTCTCGTTTGGTCCATCAACGGCCATCGTAAACGAACGAATGCCCAAGCGATCGACAAGAGCATCAGCCATCGCATCGGTTATACGCTCGCCAGCCACAACCATCGACGCCGCGTATGCGCAACCGTTGCTTCGCGCCGCAAGCATAAGCTTTTGCGTCAAATCTTCGACAACACCAAAAGCCAGTAGCGGGTCCCCGCCTATCCAATTAACGTGGATATCTCGCCTGGCCTCTTTTGCATAAGCCACCAAAGCATCTATAGCTTCCAAGCTCATGCTGTTGCCATCGTTCGCCGCTGATGGGCGTTCGCATCCATCGCACCCGATGCCGCATGCGTTTGTCGGCATAACGACAATTGTCAGCGGTACTCCTCCTTGCCGCTCGAAACGACGGGACTCCAATTGCACAACCTCGTCCGCACCAGGCAAAACGGCAAATCCATCCCGCAAAAGGCCAGCAATCACAGAATCGGAAACGCCTTCGCAGCCACAACCTTTAAGAAACTGCCACACCGAATCGCCCTCAACAACCGCAAGCTTCCCCGTAGCAGCAGAGAACACATAATTGGTGCCGCCAGCCGTCACCAAAAAGTTGTATCGAGAAGGAATAGCATTCATAATGGCCCCTCTTACGCGAATTATCCTCTTTCGAACTTTACTCCGCCTAGCAATACGCAGTACCATTAAATGTGCTGCCATTTTCCATGGCAATGATACGCAAAACGACGGGCGCATTTGCGCAAACGTAACCCATTTACACCAGTATCCTTCGATGCGAATTGCATGGCAACCATGCAATTCGCGCCACGCATGCGTTAATGCTGTGCGCTAACTTCAAACATGCTGCACTCCTGTTCTTAGCGGTGGGTGTTCGATGCTTCAAGCTTATCGGCACGAGCGTCGTGCCTTTGCGCAAATGCGCGTTTGCACCAAACGTAAGATGCATTGCAAGTTGGTTGGAAAGAGAGGAAGGCGCAATGGCAGCAGCGGAGCAGCTTCGTGAGGAATTCATTCGTGAGCTAGAGCGTATGAAAATGAAGTACCAGGTCGTTGACGAGGCCGACAACATCGTGCGTGTTTCGTTCGGGTTGGACGAGATGGCGGTTACTGTGTTCTTCGATTTCGATGAGAACGAGGACAGGGCGCGTGCGGTGCATTTTTCCGCGCCGTTAGTTGCGGAATTCGACGAAGAGAACCTTGCTGAAATATTCGTGGCAGTTAACGGCTTGAATAATCGCTTTCGTTTTGTGAAGTGGGTTATCGATGCGGATATGTGCACCATCTCTTGTGAAGCGGATGAGTTCTTATTTGGTGGTGCGGGGAAGGCGCGTGTGTGTGCCGACTTGCTGCGATCGTTCGGATTGCGGAGGAAGGTGTGACCTCCTTGGGTGATTTGGTAACGCCTCGGACAAGCGATGAAATGATGCGCAAGGTATACGAAGTGCTGCGGGAGCGCTACGAAGAAGAGTAGGTGAGGGACGACCGCCTGAATGCAGCGGTGGCTATTGTCGCTGCTTTGGACCTGGACGACTCCATTTGCGCAAATGCGCTCATATGCGTTTGGGAGAATAGGTTTAGTAAAGCTGCACTATATAGCAGGCATCCTCCTGGACTTTTGGGTCTAGGTGATTGCAATAGGGGTATACAAGCAGATGAGAAAGACCAGCTAAATAAAGTCAAGGGGTTTCCGAGACTTTTTTAGATAGAACCTTGACAGTCGAATATGGGATAAAGACCGCGCATCCAGGGGCTTTCCGGGTGAGCTAACGCGTGGCCCGGCAGGAGACGAGGCCGCGCAAGTTCGGGGCTTTCGGAGCGGATATCAGTCCGTGCCAGCCTGCTTCCGCTGGGATTGGATCGACGGCCTCGGCTCGTAGGGGCGCCGTTCGCGCAGCACGGCCAGGATCACGCCGCATAGCTTCCGTGCGACGCCGGACACGGCGACGTAGTGGTGCTTGCCACGTGCCCTGAGCGAGTCGTAGTAGTCGCCGAAGTAAGGGTCGTAGATGCGGGCCTTGTCCGCCGCGGTCATCAACGCGAAGCGCAGATAGGACGAGCCTCGCTTGGACATGTGC
Source organism: uncultured Ellagibacter sp. (assembly GCF_934636505.1). Classification (GTDB taxonomy): domain Bacteria; phylum Actinomycetota; class Coriobacteriia; order Coriobacteriales; family Eggerthellaceae; genus Ellagibacter. Next base: position 3,853 of record NZ_CAKUAL010000035.1, on the reverse strand, counting down.
TGCTCGTCGCCGTCGAACTTCCCGGACTGATATTTGGACGCGTCGATCCCGGCGTAGGCCACGAGCTTCCTAGGATCGTCGAAGCGGTCTGGGTCGCCGATCTCGGCGGCTATGGCTGCGGCGTTGACCGGGCCAATGCCCGGTATCGACCTCAACAGTCCCCCGACCTCGGTGTCCAGCAGCTCGCCGATCTTGGCATCGAGCCTGGCTATCTCGGCATCGAGATGGTCCACCAGTTCGAGTGCGTGCGCGAGCTCGAACGCAAGCGCGTCGGAGGCATAGGCCGACCCGACGGACGACTTGGCGGCGGCCTTGATCTCCTCGGCCTTGACCCTGCCGTGCCGCCCGCGGCTTGCGCGTTCGACCGTTTTCGTCAGCGTGCGGATGTCGGTCGCGGCCACCTTGGCCGGCGTGCCGTAGTCGCGCAAGATCGCCCTGCTCGTCGCCGAGTGCCTGTCGCTGAACAGCCGCTCGAGCTCGGGGAAGAGCCTGTCGGCGACCGCCGTCGAGCGGTTCTTCAGCGCGGTGCGCTCCTTGACCAGGTGGGCTCGGTAGCGCGTCAGCTGCTTGAGCCCATCGGCAGCTTCGGGCGACACGCGCGAGGGGCCGAGCCTCTTGAACCGGGCGTACTCGGCAATGAGGAACGCGTCCACCAGGTCGGTCTTGGTCTTGCGGACCGTATCGGCCTTGCGGAAGGCGTCGATCAGGATGGGGTTGACGATCGCCACGCCGAAGCCGTGGTCGTCGAGGAACGACCAGAGCGACATCCAGTAATGGCCCGTCGACTCCATGACGACCAGGCAGCTGCCCTGATCGGCATCGAGCTCGCGAAGGCGCTTGAGCAGGGATCCGAAGCCCTCCTCGTCGTTGGCGAACTCGAAGGCCTTCCCGTGAGGCGTGCCGTCGTCGAGCCTGGCGGCTGCGACGTGGGCGTGCTTGGCGATGTCGATTCCGATGTACTGCAAGGCTCCCCCTTCCCGTCATGGCCTGGGGCGAAGGTTCTCCTTCGGGATCTGCGGCACGCAGCCTCGTTGGATATGCGGCACTGAAGCCATCCAGCCTTATTCGCGTCCAGCCGCAGGCCGGAGGCGCAATCCTTTCTTGCGGGGCTCTCCCCCAGAAACAATGGTGCGCCCTCCGCCCATTGCACGCTCTTTATTCCATATTCGCTGACGAAGGTAAAGAACGCGGCCACTGCGTTGGAAGTGGTGGGTGCCACACCCTAAACAAGTGGCAGAAAGAATATACGAGGAAAGAATCATGGCAGAGTGCTCAGAGTGCAAGGATTGCAGCAAGTACGCAACCGACGCGTACAAACCGTATTGCCGCATTATCGGCCAGGAGGTAAGCCGTAGCACGTACGAAATGTACTGTAATAGCTATTCGGGTTACAAACAGTGTCCCGTGCGTAAGAAGAAATACGGGTGCTAAACACTACTAAAACTATGCTGCATGAAAGGGCGGCCCTGCGAATTTGCAGGGCCGCCCTTTCGTATGAGGTGGTGGATGAGGGGTCTTACAGTGGTTTTGCTTCTATGTAGCTGGCATTTTCAGCTTCGTATTGAATGCTGCCTGTGACGTTGCAACTGTTTACGGAATAGCAACAAGTAATTTTTTTGTTTTTGTCATAGAGGTGGTCCGGTAATTGCTCTAAGACGATAGTTGCCGCTTCTGAGGTGATGCATTTTGTGATAGCAAGCATATCGACAGCTGGATCTTTGAGATAAACTCGCTCTGCGTTGAAATTAATTCGTTCCCGGTCATCGATTAGTATGCTGCTCTTCGAGACGCTGCAGCTTTTGCTGACTTTTATTTTTTTAGCGTTTGTCGAGCGATCTGCGTGTTCAATGCTGAAGATGAGTTTGTGAGCTAGCTCTTGGGCAAGTTCTGCAAACCTCTTGTTATTCGCAAAGTGCTCTTGCCGAGTTGATATTGCGTTTTGGTGCGTTTTCTCTTTCCTGCGATCTGCTCGGTAAAAGCAAAATAGTGTTGCGCAAAAAAACACGCATGGCATTCCAAAGACCATGAAGTTCACGAAGTCGCTTTTGCTGGGATTGCTGGGGTTTGAAGCGACGGCGATTGATGTGAGCGCGGCGTCAACGGGCGGAATCATGTACAACAGAAACGGCACAAAGGACATGGCGAATGCGATTCCGACCCTTGCTCCTAATCCTAGGCCCTTCTTTTCATTCATCTGCTTTCCTTTCTGTGCAACACTTCTGAGCAATGGAACTCGTACGGCGTTCGGTAGCCTAGGCGTTTGCGCGGCCTGCGGTCGAGCTTATCGTGCACCTCCTGCACGCGCTTCGCGGTCTTGCGGCGGCGCTTCCCGCCGACGAGGAAGCCGTTGTATTCGCTACGATAGAACTCGCACCTTGTTCATTATCTGCTTGACATAAACAATTGTAACCCCCACTATTTAGTTAACGACCGCGTATTGCGAGGGCGAGAGGACGAGGACGGTCGGAATCCCTCAAGGCCACGGAATCTGATTTCGAGGTCCCAGCTTGCGTACGTGTCGAGGGGTCGACTTCTTCTCCGTTGCGTCGAGCTGCAAATGATTCTGAGACAGTCCGCTGCTGTAGGGGCCGGGCGCGTGTGCCTCCAAAGCTTCCCAGCGGATTCGGCGGAAAGACAGGCCCCTCCCGAGGATGCGTTAAACCTGGAAGGGGCCTGAAAGTCAGCTGTGCGCTCGCTCGGAGGCTGAGAATCGAATTACGCCTGCTATCTCTATCGAAACATAACGATTCGCCTACGCAGCTTCTGGTACTTGAAGCCCGGTCGACGAGTCGAGGCCTAGCACACGATTTGGCGCATTCTGCCCAAAACTCTGCATCGTGAGACAGTATGACCCAAGCCGCTGACGCTTCGATTTCCGTTCTGCATCATATGTGCAAACGGAGAAAAGTGCGAAACCATGGCAAACGCATCGCCGAGGTACACGGCGGAGTTCGAGAAGAGGCATGCAGGCGAAGACCGCTCGAAGGCGGCATAGAACCCGTCAACGAAAACGGCGGATTCAGCTGCATAGTCGGTACGAAGAAATAAACGTCCGCATCTCCTAACCTCACAAAGTGACTTAACAGATTCTCACTCGGCAATAGATGCCAACACCTGAGCCGCTTTCTCGAATCGGGCCTCTTTATAGAAGACTTCTCCATCTATTGCTTCCTGCTCGAAAACAAGGATATCCGGGTCGATTTCCGTGGTTTCGACGAAAACATCATAGTCTGTCCCGTCGAGGGAAACCGTCCGAAAAAGCATGTACTCCTTTCCATCAAACTCCTGAACCTCGACCTCTACAAAACCATCCTCTTCCATTTTGGTCTCCTATCTTTTAGTTGTTGCATTTGGGAGCCGAATATCGAATGCTTTCAGGTGCAATGCAGACTCTGGCGGGCAGGGATGCCGACATCTCGGCTGAGGCGCCGGGTGCGACCTCGTAAAGGAGAATGGCATCCCGCCCCGTTCGGGCAAGGCCGCGAATTAGCTGGATGAGGGGCGATGCGCCACCTCGGATCTCTTTTGGGAGGTTGCGGTCCCGGGCGCTCGGGCAGGCCCCGCCGCATCGCAGGAGGGAACCGGGAATGATCTACGCGGGTGTGGACATCGCCAAGACGGACCACGTGATGGGCGCCGTCGACGAGCGCGGGGCGGAGATGTGCCGGCCGATGCCGTTCAAGAACACCGAGGCCGGGCTCGAGAGGGCCGTCGCGTGGCTCGAGGGCCTTGCGGGGTCGCCGTCCGGCGTCGTCGTGGGCATGGAGGCCACCGGCCTACTGGATTGCGTGCTACTCGTTCCTCGTCGCCCGGGGCTACTCGGTCGCCGTGATAAACCCCATGCAGGTAAAGG
>NZ_CAKUAL010000034.1 GCF_934636505.1 uncultured Ellagibacter sp. | reverse complement strand
TCACGCGCTTCTCGGTACCGTGAAAGGCCTCGTCAAACGTCACATTCAAGGTGACGTTCATGTCCTTGCCCTTCTGCGGGCGAGGGCCTCGACGCCCACCGCCGCCGAAGTTGCCGAAGTCCCATTCCGTGCCGAAGGCGCCTTCGCCACGGCGGATGCTCTCCAGGATATCGGCCCAGCTGCCGGCACCGCCCATGCCGCCGAAGATGTCCTCGACGTTCACGCCTTGGCCGCCGCCCCAGCCGCGCGGGATCTGGTTCTCGTTCGCCGTGCCGTACTGGTCGTAGAGCTTGCGCTTCTTGTCGTCGGAGAGCACCTCGTAAGCTTCGTTGAGCTCCTTGAACTTGGCCTCGTCGCCGCCCGCGTCGGGGTGGTACTTGCGCGCGAGCTTGCGAAACGCCTTCTTTATCTCATCGGTGGACGCCGTGCGCGGAACGCCCAGCGTTTTGTAGTAATCCGGAGTTGCCGGCATACACGACCACCTGCCTTTCTCACTTGAAAAACGAGGGCGGACTCACGCGCCCGCCCCCATGCATTACTCTTCGGTTTCGTCCTGTTCGGGCTTGGGTCGCTTCGGACCGCCGGTGGTTACTGTAACCATAGCGGGCCTGATGACCTTCGCTCCAAGGCGGTACCCTTTTTGGTACACCTCATGGACCGTCTCGTCGAACGCTTCCGTGTCGGGAACGGTCGCGACCGCCTGGGCCTCCAGCGCATCGAACGCCTCGCCGGCCGGGTCGATCACTTCCACACCGTCCTTCTCGAGCACGCCGACGAACTTGGAGTGCACCGCGCGGACGCCTCCGAGCAGCTCGCCCTCGCCATTCTTCTCGGCGTAGTCAATCGTGCGCTCAAAGTCATCGATCACAGGAAGCAGGCTCGTGACCAGCTTCTCCGCGGCGCGGACCTTCTCAGCTTCGCGCTGCTCGTTCGTGCGCCTGCGATAGGTGTCCCACTCGGCGTGAAGGCGCATGAACTTGTCTTTCCACTCGGCAGCCTCGGCCTTCGCGGCGGCAAGCTCGGCAGCAGCCTTCTCGGCTTCGGCTTCCGCGTCATCGGCAGGCTTCTCACCCTCGGCGTCCCCGGCGGGCTTTTCCACTTCTTCGGGCTCGCCTTCGAGCACTTCCGCCTCTACCGTTTCGGCGGCAGCGCCCTCCGCAGCCGACTTCGCATCGGCCGCGGTGGCGCTATCGTTGGCGCAGGTTGGGGAGGAGGGAGCCTCTGCGCCCGTGTTGGCATCATCGATGGGAATACTCACGGCGTCGTCCTTTCCAGATTTCGCCATAGCGATTACTTGCCTTCTTTCTTGTCGTCGTCGACGACTTCGTAGTCAGCTTCGATCGTGTCGTCGTCGGCAGGAGCCGCGCCGCCCTGGGCACCGGCCGCTGCGGCAGCCGCAGCCGCGGGATCGCCGCCGTTCTGCGAGTACACAACCTCGGCGAGCTTGTAGCCTGCCTGCTGGAGCTTCTCGACCGCGGCCTTGATGGCCTCGATGTCGGTGCCCTCAAGCGCGCTCTTCGCCTCGGCGATAGCGGACTCGGCAGCGGCCTTCGCATCGGCCGGAGCCTTGTCGCCCAGCTCATCGAGGGTCTGCTGCGTCGCGTTCACGAGGGAGTCGGCGTTGTTGCGCGTCTCGATCTCTTCCTTGCGCTGAGCGTCCTCGGCGGCGTGCGTCTCGGCGTCCTTCACCATGCGGTCGACTTCGTCGTCGGAAAGCGCGGTGGAGCCGGAGATGGTGATCTGCTGCTGCTTGCCCGTGCCCAGATCCTTAGCGGAAACGTTCACGATGCCGTTCGCGTCGATGTCGAAGGTGACTTCGATCTGCGGAACACCGCGACGAGCAGCCGGGATGCCGGAGAGCTGGAAGCGGCCGAGCGTCTTGTTGTCGTTCGCCATCTGGCGCTCGCCCTGCAGGACGTGGATTTCCACAGACGTCTGGTTGTCGGCGGCGGTGGAGTAGACCTCAGTCTTGCGGGTCGGGATGGTGGTGTTGCGGTCGATCATCTTGGTCATGATGCCGCCCATGGTCTCAACGCCCAAGGACAGCGGGGTAACATCGAGAAGCAGGATGCCCTCGACGTCGCCAGCGAGCACGCCGCCCTGAACAGCCGCGCCCATAGCAACGACTTCGTCCGGGTTCACCGACATGTTCGGCTGCTTACCCGTCATGCTCTTCACGAGCTCCTGAACGGCCGGCATACGAGTGGAGCCGCCGACGAGGATGACCTCGTCGATGTCGCCCTGGGACATGCTCGCGTCGCGCAGCGCCTGCTCAACAGGCTTGCGGCAGCGATCAAGCAGATCCTTGGTGATGCGCTCGAACTCCGCGCGGGTCAGCGTGTAGTCCAGATGCTTCGGGCCAGTGGCGTCAGCCGTGATGAAGGGCAGGTTGACGTTTGCCTGCGTGGTGGAGGAGAGCTCCATCTTCGCCTTCTCCGCCGCTTCCTTCAGACGCTGCAGCGCCATCTTGTCCTGGCGCAGGTCGATGCCGCCGTTGTCGGCCGCGAACTTGTCGGCCAGCCAATCGATGACGCGGTGATCCCAGTCGTCGCCGCCGAGCTGGTTGTCGCCAGCGGTTGCAGCAACCTCGAAGACACCGTCGCCGAGCTCGAGGATGGACACGTCGAAGGTGCCGCCGCCGAGGTCGAACACGAGGATCTTCTCGTCCTTGTTGGTCTTATCGAGGCCGTAAGCCAAAGCGGCTGCCGTCGGCTCGTTGATGATGCGGAGCACTTCGAGGCCGGCGATCTTGCCAGCGTCCTTCGTCGCCTGGCGCTGCGCGTCGTTGAAGTACGCGGGCACGGTGATGACGGCCTGGGTGATGGGGCTGCCGACCTGCTTCTCCGCGTCGGTCTTCAACTTCTGGAGCACCATTGCCGAGATTTCCTCGGGGGTGTAGGTCTTGCCCTCGATGTCGATGACCGTGCGGCCGTCCTTGCCTGCCTCGACCTTGTAGCTCACCTTGGCCTGCTCAGCCTTCGTCTCGTTGAAGGAACGGCCAATGAAACGTTTGACGGAAGAAACCGTGTTCTCCGGGTTGGTGACTGCCTGGTTCTTCGCGGCCTTGCCGACGACGCGCTCGCCGTCCTTGCGGAAGCCCTCGACCGACGGGGTGGTGCGATCGCCTTCGGCGTTCACGAGGATCTCAGGCTCGCTGCCTTCCATGACCGCCATTGCAGAGTTCGTGGTACCCAAGTCAATACCGAGAATCTTAGACATTATGTTTCCTCTCCTTTGTAGAGATAGTTACCGTGGTTTCGAAGGGAGGCTTTCAGAAGAGCCGCTCCGAGTTTTCGCGGCTGCCCCATCGACCTACCCGTTCGATATTGTGTACTATAAAATCTAAGTGTGATGCTGTCAAGTTTGCTTCTGTATTTCGCTAAGGTTTTTTGCCAAAGTGTTGCTCAGACGATTGACCTGCGCTAACGCAAATTTTGGTATGCAGGAATTATGAAGATGACGCATATGAAATCTAAGTCAGGAAGACTCAAGGAGGCCAATCAAGGCGGGGGAAGAGCGCTTAAAGCCGAGGCGCTCCGACGAAAAGGGGCTCACAGTCCCACGGTGAAGAGGAAGCCCCCTCGCGCCCCGCGGCGCGCCCACGACAAGACGATGGCGCAGCAGCAGGCCGGGAAGCCCCCTCGCGCCCCGCGGCTGCGAGCATTCCTCAAGCCCGCGGCAAACGAGGGCCCCGCCTCGCGCGGCGCTACGGCAAGACAAGTTCTTCGATGTTGAGGCTCTCGCAATTGAGCGCGAAGACCGACTCCCCCGATTGAGCACCCGACCAGGCAAGAGGGCCTCTCCCCAAGAAGGCAAGCTGCACGCCCGCCGCCTGCAGTGCCCCCACAGCGCGGTCTTGCGTGCCTTTGCGCACGCGCATCAAGAAGTAGAGTCCCCGGTCGAGCCCTTCGAACGCGACTTCCTTCGCAAGGGAGCTCTCGCGCACGCGGCCCACCAGCCCGTCCTGCAGCCGCTTCACATGGGTACGCAGGCGGTTCACATGCCGCTCGTAATGTCCCTGCTCGATGAAGCGGGCGAGAGCAAGCTGCTCGAGTGGGCTGACCGTGTTCGAGTAAAAACCCAGTTTGAGCTCGAATTGCGCAGCGAGGTCCTCGGGGAGGGCCATATAAGCGATGCGGAATGCCGCACCGAGGCTTTTCGTGAACGAGTTCAAATAGATGACACGCCCCGCCACATCGACGCTCGCGAGCGGCGCGATCGGGCGCCCCGACATGCGGAATTCCGCATCGTAGTCGTCTTCGATGATGAAGCGGCCGCGCGGCCCGTCGGAGGAAAACGCCCGCGCCGCATCCATTCGCGACCAGTTGAGCAAATCGCGTCGATGGGCAGCGGACATGACGACCCCCGTCGGGAATTGGTGAGCGGGCATCACATGCGCCACGCTCGCGCCGCTTTCACTCAATGCAGCGACGTCGATGCCTCCCGCCGCAAGCGGAACGCTCGCGCAGCGCGCGCCCTGGGCATCGTACATGCGCTCGAGCAGCGGATACCCCGGGCATTCCGTCGCGAAGGTGCGCTCACGCCCCAGCAGCTGGACGATCAGCTGGTAGAGCGTCTGTGACCCCGCGGCGATGACGATGCGCTCGGCAGGCACCTCCATTCCGCAGTATTCGCGCAGGTAAGAGGCTATCGCCTGGCGCAAGCGCGGGGACCCTGCGGCGAGCGCCGCCTCCGCAAGCGTCGCCGAGGATTCTTCAGTGAGCGTTCGGCGCATCACGCGCGCCCACGTTTGATAGGGGAAAAGCACCGTCGCCGCAGCCCCCGACGAAGGCACGAAGGTCATCGGGTCGCCCGCGGAATCGGAGAACGGGGAGTCGCCGAACGTATGCGCCGGAAAGCGAAGGGACGCAAGCCTTCGCGTAGGGGAAGCGGCGGGCGACCGGGCTGCATCGGAGTCTGGAGACGCGGCATGCCTCCCCGTCGCGCCCTCGAAAGCGAAACCACGCTGTCCGGCGGCACCTCCGGAAACGCCGCCGGTCCGCGCATTTCCCCTGTTGCGCGCCCCACCCTGCCGCCCGCCGCGCGCAACAGGGGAAAGCTCGCACGCGAAGTAGCCCCTGCGCTCTTCGGCGCGAACATAGCCTTCCGCGATGAGCTGGGCATAGGCAGCCTCGACCGTGATGACGCTCACGCCAAGGTTGCGCGCGAGGGCTCGCTTGGAGGGAAGCTTTTCATCAGGCAAGATGTTCCCGTGGGCGATATCGTGGCGAATACGCCGATAGAGGTAGTCGTAGCGGCTCGCATTCCCTCGCTCGCCCATGTCGTAAGACAGCATTTCTCGCCCTCGCCTCAATCTGGTCTTATTTATTACTCGCAATTTGACCATGTTAACAGGTTCAAATCGGAAGTATGATGCCAAACTATCAAATACCGATAGAAGGAGTAGGAAATGCCTGAACCGCAAACCGCAGCCGAGCGCGTCGCATTGAACCGCCAGCTCGCACAGATGCTCAAAGGCGGCGTCATCATGGACGTCACCACACCCGAGCAGGCGCACATCGCCGAAGAGGCCGGCGCCTGCGCCGTCATGGCGCTCGAGCGCATCCCCGCCGACATCCGCGCGGCGGGCGGCGTGTCCCGCATGAGCGACCCGAAGATGATCAAGGGAATCCAAGAGGCCGTGTCCATCCCCGTCATGGCGAAGTGCCGCATCGGGCATTTCGTAGAAGCGCAGGTGCTGCAGGCCATCGACATCGACTATATCGACGAATCCGAGGTGCTCTCCCCCGCCGACGACACCTATCACATCGATAAATCCCAGTTCAACGTGCCGTTCGTGTGCGGCGCGCGCGACTTGGGCGAGGCACTGCGCCGTATCGCCGAGGGCGCCACGATGATCCGCACGAAAGGCGAGCCAGGCACTGGCGACGTCATCCAGGCCGTGCGCCACATGCGCATGATGAACGCCGAGATTCGCCGCGTCCAGAACCTGCGCGCAGACGAGCTGTTCGAGGCGGCCAAACAGCTGCAGGTGCCCGTTGACCTGGTGAAGTACGTGCACGAGAACGGCAAGCTGCCCGTCGTGAACTTCGCCGCCGGCGGCGTGGCGACCCCCGCAGACGCCGCACTCATGATGCAGCTCGGCGCCGAGGGCGCGTTCGTGGGATCGGGCATCTTCAAGTCAGGCAACCCCGCCAAGCGCGCGCAGGCCATCGTGAAGGCCGTGGCGAACTACACCGATGCCAAGCTCATCGCCGAGCTGTCCGAGGACCTTGGCGAAGCGATGGTCGGTATCAACGAGAACGAGATTGCCCTGCTCATGGCCGAGCGCGGCAAGTAGGCCGCCCCGGACGCCGATATCGCCTGAAAGGTCTTCATATGGGAAAGAAAATAGCCGTCCTGGCTGTTCAGGGGGCGTTTATCGAACACGAGCGCGCGCTCTCGAAGCTAGGATGCGAATGCGTGGAACTGCGACAAGGGCCCGACGTTCGCCAGCCTTTCGACGCACTTGTGCTGCCGGGCGGCGAGAGCACGGTGCAGGCGAAGCTCCTGCGCGAGCTCGGCATGATCGACGAGCTGCACCGCCGCATTGCGGACGGCATACCCGTTATGGGCACTTGCGCGGGGCTCATCCTCCTCGCGCAAACCGTCGAGGAAGGCGTCCCCACTGCAGGTGACCCCACGGCGGAAGTGGTCGGAGGAGACGTCGCGCCGGGCGCTTTCGGCACGCTGCCCGTCACGGTGCGACGAAACGCCTACGGCCGGCAGCTGGGGAGCTTCCACGCGAAAGCACCGTTTTCAGGCATCGAGGGCGACGTTCCCATGACGTTCATCCGCGCGCCCTACATCGCCGAAGTCCACGAGGGCGCAACCCCGCTCGCCACAGTCGACGAGCGCATCGTCGCCGTGAGAGCCGGCAACCAGCTCGGCGTAGCCTTCCATCCCGAGCTCGACGACGACCTGCGGATTCACGAGCTGTTCGTGAGCCTCATCGGGTAGGCGGGGCGCCCCGCAAACAGAAAGGCCGGCTGCCCGATTGGACAGCCGGCCTTTTTCTCGCTTTGTCTGCGAGGTTTATTCCTCGACAACCTCGGGGATAGCACCCATCGGGCACTCCTCGACGCAATCGCCGCATGCGATGCAGTTGTCCTCGTTCACGGGAGCCGCAACGCCGTTGACGACCTCGAGAACCTCCTGCGGGCAGGCGTCAACGCAAATGCCGCAGCCGATGCACTCATCTGCATCAATAACCGGGTGAGCCATGTCAAACTCCTTCTCGTCTCATTCAGATGAAAGCGAATCCCGACGCCCTCTCGCGGCTGACCACCGCACGCTCGGGAAACTACTGCCCGAAAAGATACCATTGCAGCCGTTAAATGCAAGGGAAATCGAGCGTTTTTCAGGGTGCGGCGCGAATTGATGCCAAGACGTCAAAATGTCCCGAGCAAAGTCGGATACGCCTCGCGGCGCGTCCGATGATTATTCCCCATTATGGGGCGAACTGCTCCATCCCGCTTGAGGATCGCTGAAGGACGGGTTCGCGGCAGAGGCTCTCGCTCGCAAGGGCTCAGAAGAAGCGGCCGCTAGCAGGGGTAGCTGGAGGGCAGGCTCACTAGCGGGGATTCCCCCGGCGAGGACTCGCAGCTGGGGCTCGCTAGCGGGGAGTCTGCCAGCAAGGGCCTACTAGCAGATGCGCGGGAGCTGCTCGCCCACCAGCATGTCGAGAATGCGCTTGCCGCCGAAAGCCGTGCGCAGGTACACCTTCGGCCCGCGCTCGGGCTGCATCTCGCCCACTTCGCCGATGATCGCCGCATCGACGCCGTACTTGTTCGCTCGCATGGCGTCAAGCGCGGCATCCGCCTCGTCATCGGGGACAACGCAAACCATCTTGCCTTCGTTCGCCACCTGGAGCACATCGTAGCCGAGCATCTCGCAGGCGCCGCGCACCGCGTCCTTCACGGGCACGGAGTCCTCGTCGATGGTGATGTCGACCTGCGCCTGATCGGCGAACTCGTTGAGCGTCGACGCCAAACCGCCGCGCGTCGGGTCGCGGAAGCAGCGCGTGTTCGGCGCAGCAGCAAGAACACCGGCGATCAGGTGGTTCAGCGGAGCCGCATCGCTTTGCAGGTCGGCCGAGAAGCTTAAGCCCTCTCGGCAGCTCATGATGGTGATGCCGTGATCGCCCAATGTGCCGCTGACGAGCACCTTGTCGCCCGGCTTGCACTGCTCGCCGCCCAGGTTCACCCCTTCGGGCACCGCGCCCACGCCCGCGGTGTTGATGAACACACCGTCGCCGTGACCGCGGTTCACCACTTTCGTGTCGCCCGTGACCAAGCGCACTCCCGCCTCGCGCGCCGTTTCCGCCATCGTTGAGCAGATGCGCTTCAAGTCGGCCATAGGGTAGCCTTCTTCGAGAATGAAACCGCAGCTCAGATACAGCGGGCGCGCTCCTGAGGTGGCCACATCGTTTACCGTGCCGCAAATAGCGAGCCGCCCGATATCGCCGCCGGGGAAGAATTGGGGGGTCACGACGAAGCTGTCGGTAGAGAACGCCAGCCGCTCGCCGGGCTTGGGCGCGGGCAGAACCGCAGCGTCGTTGCCCTGCAGAAGCTCGTCGTTGCCATACGCCTCGTAGAATACCTCGTCGATGATGCGCTTCATCATCGATCCGCCGCTGCCGTGCCCGAGCATCACTTTCTCGTCCATGAGGACTCCCTTACCTTTGCCGCCCGCGTCGCGCTTGTCGAGCACGGGGAAATCGTTCGTTTGCCCCATCATACGCCAGAACGCGCGGCGGGGCACGGCCCGCCGACGGGTTGGCAGGTAAACAACAGGAGCGGGAGAAGGGCCGGCCCAATGAAAGTGCGTTGTCTGCAATTCGGCCGCTCTGGCAGCAATGGGAAGATAGCGCGCCGAAGCCCCATTCACCTACGCGCGCTCTATGCGCACGCGGGTGAGGCCTCCATGGCGCGCCGTCGCGCCGCTTGCCCGCTCCCATTCTGCCGGGATGATTTCGTTGTTGTTGCCTCCGCGCGGAATGCCCTGCTCGAAGTCGCATGCCGCCACATGGCCGTACGCCCAATGCCCCTGCCCGTAGCACTTCACGACCACGCCCGGACGCGTCCCGTCCCATGCCTTCGCGCGCACGACGATCGAACCCTCAGGCGACGACACGCGCACCATATCGCCCGAGCGAAGACCAAGGCGTTCCATGTCGGTCGGGTGGATCTTCACGACGTCGTCCCCCGGCTCATCCCCCGGATCGAGCCTCTTCAGCTTGTGGTAAAGCGGGGCGTTCGCCGATCGACCTTCCAGGTTGACGATCGAGCGATGCTGGGAGAACACGAAGGGGAATTCGCGCTCGCTTCCCTTGCGAACAGGCGGTTCGTAATGCGGCACAAGGCTCTTGCGCCCCCGCGCCTCATACCCAAGCGCCGCAGCAACCTCTTCAGGAGCAACCCCGAAACGCCGAGCGTGCTCTTCGAACGCGCGGCGAAGCGCACCGCTCTCGAACTCGAATCGCCCCGTCGGGGTGGAAAGAGGCGAAGGATCGCTGCCCTCTTGGCTGCCGCGAACAGAGGCGGTCTCCCAGAAGCCCTTCGCGAGGAAGTCCCGCCAGGCGTCATCCAGGGCATCCGGCTCGTCAGAGTGCCACATCCGAGAGGTCATCATCTTGAGCGCGCTTTCCGCAAGTTCCTCCCCCGATGTCGGGGAAATGCCCGAACACGGGTCGGCGCACTCGTGCTGAAAGTAGTCAAGCACCGCAGGAAAACCGCGGTCGGCAAGCTTTTCGGCCAATGCGAAGGCGAGGCCCGCCTCATCGTTGCGCGACTCGCCGAAAGCCTCGACGCACGGCTGCTCGAGCACAACCGAGGAGCGCATGTTCTGGCGACAACGCGCGAACCCCCACGTCTCGAACAGATGATGGCATGCCGGCAGTACGATGTCCGCAAACCGGGACATCTCCGAGATATGGGTCGTCACATGCACGAGAAACGGGAGCTTTTCGAGCGCGCGTTCCCACCGCTTGGCCCCCGTGCACGAAAACGGGAAGTTACACCAGTAGGCAACGAGCGTATCGACGCGACTTCCCTCAATAGCCTCGGGGATTAGATTCGTGACCGGGGCGCGATGTGCGCGACCCGCCTTGGCGCACAGGAAGTCAGCTCGCTGAGGGACATCAACGCGAGGCTGCGAACATGCGCGGCGCGCAACCTCGTCGCGATACGGCTCGGTGCTGGGGAGCTTCTCGACGGGAAGCGAAGGGAAGGCGAGCACGCCGCCTTCCGCCCCGACGGACCCGACGAGGCCGTTGAGCGCATAGCAAGCCATCCCCGAGTAGAGGCCGCGAGCCGACATGGCGACACCGGGAGAAATCCACGACACCGCACGCTGGCCAGCCCCCGCGAACATGCGCGCCATCTGCACGATAGCGGACGCGGGAACTCCCGTCTCCGCTTCGGCCCATTCGGGCGTCTTGTCGAAAAGCTCCTCGTTCCACCACGTGCACACCCCGCGCGTGAATCGCTCCTGGAAAGAGGACTCATCCACCCCGCCCTTGAGCTGGGCCGCCTCGGCAAAGAGGTTCTCGCCGCCCTCGAAATCGCCGACATAGTCGCGGTTCCAAAGCCCCTCGGCGAGAATCACGCGGGCAATGGCGGACGCGAGGGCGCCGTCGGTTCCGGGAACAACGGGGACCCAGCAACCGGCGTCGGAGCAATTCCTTGTGAAGGAGTCGCAAGCCTCCGGGCTTCCAGCTCCCGCACGACGCGCTTCCTTCTCGACGAGCTCGGCCGTCATCGAGCGGCGAGGGTCGACGACGTAAACCGCCGCACCGCGACGCAGCGCCTCGGGAAGGGCGCGCCTGGCGTGCGCCTTTTGGCGGTTCGACGCGACAGGATCGGTTCCCCACAGGATGGCGCACTCCAGGTGTTCCCAGTCGTAATCGTGGTAGTCGTATGTCCCATCCATCGCACCGGTCGCCAGCTTTTCTGCATCGGCGCAGATGGAATCATGATTGAAGCTGTTCGGCGTACCGTAAATCTCGGGGAGGACGCGTGTCAGCACCTCGTTGATACCGGTCGAGCGCCCCTTCGCGAGGGCAAAGCGCTCCGGATGCCCCGCACGACGCAGGGTCATCATCCTATCGGCAAGCTCATCGAGGGCCTCATCCCACGTCACGGGCTCGAACTGGGGATCCACTCCGCGGCCCTTTCGGGGATTGCGACGACGCAACGGCGTCGACACGCGGTCGGGATCGTACTCCTGCTCGAGCGTGATCGCGAGGGCCGGGCACGCACCCCCGCCCGTCGCCGTGCTCGCCGCGTTACCGCGAACCCTCACCGCGCGACCGCCTTCCACCGTGACAAGCACGGGGCAGTTCGACAGGCACCCCTGGCACGCCGACGGAATCACTCGGTCCATGGGCGAACCTCGATTGCTGCGCAGCCATCGAACGCGTCGGGCGCGATGTAATCAAGCGCGCAAGCCGAGCGAACCGCCCGCAAGCTCGCGCACCCCGCGAATACCTCGGATTCAAGCGAGCGCACCCCCGCAGGCAGCGTTATCTCTTCAAGCGAGGCGCAATCTTTGAAGCATCGCTCGCCGACCCAGTTCACGGTTGACGGGAGGTCGGTCGACCGAAGATCGCCGCATTTGCGGAACGCCTCGTTCTCGATCACCTCAAGCCCTTCGGGCAAGACAGCCTCTTCTAAATGGAAGCAACGAAGAAACACCTGCTCAGGGATGGTCTTCACCTTCTTTGGAAGGCTGATTTCCCGCAATTCGCGACACCCGCGGAACGCGGCGGGGCCGAGTACCTCAAGCGAGCCCGGAAGCGAGACACGCCGCAAATGCACGCACGAGCCGAACGCCTGGCTTGCCACCTCGACAACGCCCTCGGGCAGCAAGACCTCGCGCACGGAGTCGTTGTTCGCGAACGCACGATGCGCTATCACCGTCACGCCTTCCGGCACGACGACGCTTTCCCCATCGCCTGAATAATGCGTCAATGTCAGTTCGAATGATTCCATGCGGCCATCTTACCCGTTCGCCCGCACTAGCGATGCACGATGAAACGCTTGCGCAGCTGCGTGGCGATGATTTCCAACGTGACGGACACGGCGAGGCAGAGATAGATGATGAGCCCCATCTCGTGCCAGTTGAACATGTAGTTCGCAACGATGTAGAGATAGTAACCGATGCCGCCCGAGCCCGCGATGGCGCCGACGGTGACCGCTCCGACGAAGTTGTTCTCGAAGCGGATGAACACCCACGACAGTATCTCGTTGAGCTTGTCGGGGAACACACCGCGCGCAACCTGCTGCCACCACGTCGCGCCCGTCGCCTTGAGGGCCTCGAGGGAGCCCCGGTCGACCTCCTCGAACGCCTCGGAGAACGCCTTCGTCAGGAAGGAAACGGTGTGGAACATCATGCCGATCACGGCGGCCTCGGAGCCGAGCCCGATGGCAACGGTGAACACGAGCACCCAAATAATCGTAGGAACCGAACGGATGATGGCCATCGCGGTCTTGATGATGTTGCTTACAAGCTTGTTCGACAGGTTGCTCGCTGCAAGGAGCGACAGCACGAGCGCAATGAGCGCGCCGCCCGCCGTCGCGAGCACCGCGATGCAGATGGTCACGGCAAGCCCCTCGAACATGTCGGCCCAGGTGTAGTTCGACAGGTAAGGGGAGAGGAACATGAGCTTGAAGTACTCGACCAGGTCAGACGCCGCCTGCATCGTGTCGGCGGAACCGTAGCCCATGTTCACCATCGTGTAGGTCGTTGCGACGGCGAGGAAGGCGACGAGCACGGCGAGCACGGTGCCCGACGTCGTGCACACACGCACCTTGATCTTCCCGCGCGAGGCGCGCATCTCGCCCGAATGGCCGTCGGGCGCGCCGATGCGGCGGCGCACGTAGTTAGAGACCGCCTCGACGACGATCACGGCCACGGCGATGCAGATGATGACGAGCCCGGCCGTGGGATACTTGAACGTGCGGTAATACCAGTTGAACACGAACCCGATTCCCGTGCCCGTGAGCATGCCGACGAGCGTCGCGTCTCGGAAGTTCGTCTCGATCATGTAGAGAACCCAGCTCACCACCTGCGTCAGGCTTAACGGGAAGACGCCGTGCACGATGATCTGGAGCCGCGACGCCCCCGTCGCCTTGAGCGCCTCGATCGACCCCGCGTCCGCCTCGTCGATCGTCTCGATGAAGGCGCGCGTCAGGAAGCCGAGGCTTTTGAAGAACAGAGCCAGAAAGCCGGTGAACTCCGCCTGCTTGAAGGAGAAAAGCAGGATGAAGCCCCACGCGACGGTCGGGATGTTGCGAAGCACCGTCGCGAACGCGCGGATGACCATCTGAACAGGGCCGCCGACCCCCGAGACGCGCGAGGCGATGACGGCCAGGATGAACGCAATGACAGCGGCAAGCGTGCCTGCGGCGATGGCGTCCAAGATGGTCATGGCGAGCGCGGAAGTGATCTTTCCCATCTGGTCGAACGCCTTGGCATTCGGCATGAACTGCTCGATGAGCCACACGAAGCCGCCAGGGAAATCCTTGGCCGCATCAAGAAAGCTGAAGTCGATGTGGCCGCCCGCGACAAAGGTCACCGCGAGGAAGGCGACGAGAATGCCCGCATAGGACGCGTGTCGTTTCGGAAAGAACAGCGGGTCGGGCGACGCCTTCCCCGCGTCTGCGGGCGATTCGCCAACCGGCTGGCAACCGGCGCACCCGCGCTTCTTGAGAAGAGCCATCAGCAGCACTCCGCAGTCGAGCTCGAGGGATCCTCCTCGCCATAGACCGACGCGATGATGCTCGGGGTCAGATCGTTCGGGGCCCCGTCGAAAACGAGCTTGCCGTCCGACACCGCGATGATGCGGTCGGAGAACTCAAGCGCGTATTCCACCTGATGAAGGCTTACCAAGCAGGCAATTCCCCGCTCGTCTGCGGCCCAGCGCAGATGTTCCATCACCGTTCTCGACGACTTCGGATCAAGGCTTGCGATGGGCTCGTCGGCCAAGATGAGCAGCGGGTCTTGCACCAGCGCGCGGGCGATGCCGACACGCTGCTTCTGCCCGCCCGAAAGCTGGTCGGCACGCATGTACGCGCAGCACCCGAGCCCCACGCGCTCGAGGGCGTCGAACGCGGCGCGCTTCTCCTCTTCCGTGAAGATGCTGAGAGCGCCCATGAGGGAATTCTTGTAGCCAAGACGGCCCTGAAGAACGTTCTCGATCGCCGTCGACCGATAGACCAGGTTGTACCCTTGAAAGACCATCGCCATGCGACGGCGGATCTCGCGCAGCGCACGGCCGCGCGCCGACGACGTTTCCCGACCATCGAACACGACGGAGCCGCCAGTCGGGTCAATCAAGCGGTTGATGCAGCGCAAAAGCGTGGACTTGCCCGCCCCCGAGCTGCCGATAAGGGAGACGAACTCCCCGCGATTCAAGGAGAAGGAGACGCCTTCGAGTGCCTTCGAGGAGCCATCGTAGCTTTTCGTCAGCCCCTCGACCTGGAGCAGTGTCTCAGTCGCGCTCACGGGCGCCTCCTTTCCCTTCGAAATCACATCGCGCCTAGTATGCGCGAGAAAACGCTATTCCTCGCCGATAAGCTTGCGGAAGTCGTCGTAATAGGAGTCGTCGGCAGGAGTGAAGGTGACCTTGCCCGTGGTCTGCTTCCACTTGGTCACGGTGTCCTTGTCCTTCGGGTCCTTGAACAGTTCCTTGTTGCCGGACACGGCGTCGGAGCACATGTAGTCGATGACCTTCTTGTTCATGTCCTCGGGCACGTAATCGGTGTTCACGACGAAGGGAACGGCCGGGACGGGCAGCGACGACACGCAGCGAAGCTTCACGCCGGCGTACTTGTCGAGCGGAGCCTCGAGGCCGGACTTGATCTCGTACACGGCGCCAAGCTCGCCGTTTTCGCCCTCGACGACGTTGTAGTTGTTCGCGGCGCCGGTGTCATCGCACGCACAGAAGTCGGCGTCGCCGGTGAGCACGTTGTAGATGGAGTTCACATGGCTGCCGCCGAAGAGCACCGTGTTGAAGAACTTGCCCGACTCGCCGAGCTCCTCGGAGTCGGAGATGCCGAACTCGGTCGCGAGCGCGATCGAGGGAATGACATAGCCCGAAGTCGAGGAAAGCTCGACCCAAGACATGTTCTTGCCCTTCATGGCGTCCTGCGTGAGCTCGTAGGAGTCGCCCTTCTTGTACTTGTCGGCGTTCTCGTCGAGCACGAGGATCTGGGAATGGTAGGAAACCTGGTTCAGTTTGCCTTCCCCGTCGGAGAGGACCCAGGCAACCTCGACCGCAGGATTCTTCTTGTGGAGCTCGACGTACTCCTTGGCACCGAGCGAGGCGTAGTGGGCCTTGCCCGAGTTCACGGCCTCGATGCACACGTTGTAGTCGGTGGTGGTCATAGGCTCGCACGGCACGCCCGCGCCCTCGGCCATCGCTTCGGCGATGAGGTCGCGCATGTTCTCGTACTTGCCCTCCGACGCGCCCGGCTCCCACGCGAACACGAGCTTTTCGGGGGCTTCGACCTTCTTGTCGTCGGTCTTGGCATCGGTCTTGGAATCGTTCGAGGAGCACCCGGCCAAACCGGCCATAGCGCCCATCGCAGCTACGGTTCCCGCCGCGACGAACTGGCGGCGATTGAGATTGAGTTCCATTAGCTTCCTTCCCTTTTTTCGCTAAACATACAGCGCGGGCGCGCATCAACTGCGCACCCGCATCGTTAAGGGCTATTCTACTACAGTTCTTGAAAGTAGTGGATTGAATCCAATGCTAAACAGAGTCTTTTATCAGCGCAAAACCATGTTTAGCGAGCAGTTGTTGCGGGCGACCGCCCGCAGGCTGCCTATCAGCAGCTCGAAGAAGAGGATTCGTCGCTGTCCCCGCAGCAGCTCTCACCCTGCTCAACGCGCTCCTCCGCGTCCTTTTTGCGCTTGCCGGCGAAGAATCCGGCGAGGTTCTCGGGCAGCTCGTAAGGCTTGTCGGCGCCCGGCTCGGCCGTACGGCCTTGGAGCACGACCTCCATAATGCCGCGCACGAGCAAATCCGTCGGCGGCACCTCGTAGTACGTGCCGTTGAACGGGAACAGGCGGCACTTGACGTCGTAGTTGGCGATGTCGCTGCAGCAGTCGCAGTCGTTCTCCTCGATAGAGGGGCAGATGTCGACGTTGTTCACGCGAACGGTCGGCGAGCTGTAGAAGTTGTATTGCTCGGCAAGCCATTCGCTATCGACGTTCACCGAGTTCAGCGTGATGTCGTAGCCGCATGCAGCAAGCACCGGGCGGCACAGCTCGACCGCGCGCTCGACGCGTTTGTCAGCACCCTGGCAGCGTTCGCACACCGTAAGATCGAGGTACAAAAAGTCGACAACGACTGTTTTCTTGCGCCCAGCATAGGCATCGTCGGAGCAGCTGTAGGCCGCATCCGAGCTATAGGGCGGAAGCGTCGCCGATTCCGCGGCGGGCACGGGCGAGGGCTTCCACTGATCGAACGCGACGATCGCGCGCTCGGCGGGCTGGCCGCACGAGCACTCGTCAGCCAACGCCTTGCCCTTTCTGGCGCGCTTCGCCGCCTGGGCGAGTTTTCCCAGCTTCTGCTTCTTTTCCTTCTTGGACATGAATCCCCCTTCGTGGATGAAGCGATTTCTCAGTTTGCCCCATCATACGCCAGAACGCGCGGCAGGGCACGGCCCACCGCGCGTTGGCAGGTAAACAACAGGAGCAAGAAAAGGCCAGCCCGCACTCGCTAGCAGCAACCGCCGCCGCAGCAGCCACCACCGTCAACCGAGGGGGCGTTGCCGCAGCCCTCGTAGGGGCCGAAATGGATGGAGCGGTCGCCGTAGATGGTGAAGTACTTGCCGAAGCGCGTGTCCTGCACGTAGCTACAGGAATTGCCGCACACGTCGAGTCGCAGGTCCTTGAAGAAGCGGTGATGGTCGTCCAGGTCGAAGTAGTTCTCGCACCCTTCGATACCGCCGCGGTAGATGGCGGTCTGACCGTATTGCTCGCAAATGTCCTCCAGCGTATCGGGCAACTTGAACGCGCGGACGGTGCGCGAGCTAAACTGGATGTTGCCCACGAGCGCCTCGACCTCGGGATTGTCGATACTGGCCGCCGACGAGCTCATATAGCGGAAGTCGACCCAGCCCACGCGCGCCATCATGCGGCGGAAGTCCTCAATGTACATCGCGCCGCCCAAGCACTCGCCCAAAAGAAGCGGGTTCTCGTTGATTTCCTTCGGAATGCGGCGATCAGCGAAAATGTCTGCGAAGTACAGCTCCCCGCCAATCTTAAGCACGCGCCAAATCTCTTTGAAGACCTGCTCCTTCATAGGCGAGAGGTTGATGACGCAGTTTGAGATGACCACATCGACCGATCCGTCGGGAATTGCGGAGAGGTCTTCGATGTAGCTTTCGATGAACTCGACGTTGTCGTAGAACTTTGCGGCCATCTCGGCCTGGTGGCTCCTGGCGAACGAAAGCTGATCGGGGTTCATGTCGACGCCTATAACCTTGCCCTCGGGGCCGACGAGCTTGCTCGCCAGATAGACGTCGCGGCCGGTGCCGCAGCCCAGGTCGAGCACGGTGCATCCTTCAAGCGCCGGCGGGAGCGGGCTTCCGCAACCATAGAAGCGCGAGGTGATTTCCTCGGGAATCTCGGCTAAGACATCCTTGATGTACTGGGGCAAGCTGTCGGTGCCGCAGCTGCAGGTATGAGTTGCCATCTCACCACCATTGTCGATGGACATCTTGCTGTAGTATTCCTTGACCTGTTCGCGAATATCACCCATGTTCTCACCTTTCCTGTTAATCCTAGGCTACCGCTAGGCTATTGCCGAACCATACGCTTACGATGCAATTATTGTCAATTGCCTTATAGCCGCCATTCAGCCGAAAACAGATTTATCCCGACTGTTTAAGTATGTTTAGCAAGGTTAATAATTCCTAGCTACTTGCTAGAGTTTTCCCAGTTCATCCACTATCTGTTCAAGAAAAAATAGTGCCATTTCAGAGCATTGTCCTATATCCAATACTGGATTGTGTGCTATATGTGAATCACGTCTTTATAGGGGACATTCCACCAAGCCAAGGAGGAAACCGAATGGCTCAAATCAGTAACGAACTCTCTCGCCGCACCTTCGTCAAGGGCGCGGCAGCCGCGGGCGCACTCGCCGGCATCGCCGCCCTCGGCGGTTGCGCAAGCGAGCAGAAAACCGAAGACAAGTCCGAGGCGAAAACCGACGCCCCCGAAAGCAAGTACGACAACACGCTTTCGGCCGACACCGAAGACCTCAACATCGTGCTTTTGGGCAAGGACTCGAAGATCGCCGCCATCATCTTGGCCCTCAAGAAGGGCTACTACGAAGAGGAGAAGCTCAACGTCGCCACGCAGACCGTGTCGGGCGGCTTCCCCGAGGCAATGCCTGCGCTCTCCAACGGCACCGCCGACGTGCTCCCCTTCGGTTCCATCCCTTCCTGCACCTACATCGGACAAGGCGATGACCTGGTCATCTTCGGCGGCACCGTCGCCGACGGCTCCGAGTGCGTCACGCTTATCGAGAACAAGGACTCCTACAAGAAGCCGGAAGACTTCAAAGGGAAGAAAATCGGCTGCTTCCGCATGGAGACCGGCCACATGATCACCAAGAGCTGGCTGCGCCAAAACGGCATCGAGGACGGCAAGGACGTGGAATTCATCCTGCTGGAGAGCTCGGCCGCCGAAGTTGCCGCAGTTGAAAACGGCGAGATCGACATGTGCTTCGTGAACAGCGGCTACGGTTACGTCGCCACGCAGGGCGGCAAATGCGCTGTGGCGTTTCGCCCCAACGAGCTGACGGGCAAGGAGTTCCCCTGCTGCCGCCAGACCACGAACCGCAAGGCGTTCGAAGAGAAGCGCTCGGCGCTCATCAAGTTCGAGATCGCCAACCTGCGCGCCCTCTACGACATCGAAAGCGACCACGCGGGGACCATCGCGACCATCGTCGAGTACTCCGGCCAGCCCGAGGAGTACATCGAGAACATCACGTACGGCAAGGGCGACTACGTTGCCGCGATGAAATTCGAGATGGACCCCTACACCGACGACGTGAAGGCGTTCTACGGCGACATGATCGACAACGGCGACATCGACGACACCAACAAGGAGCTCATCGTCGAGCACATGGACTCCACCATCTACAAGGCAGCACTCGATGCGCTTATCGAGCGCGGCGAGAACAAGGACTTCTACGAGAAGCTCGCCGCCGAATACGAGAAGCACAACACGCTCGGCATCTAACCACCTTCCCCCAGCGCGCGCCCGCGGCCTGGCTTGCGGGCGCGCGTCTTTCCCATCCGGTATCGTGAGGATCCCATGCCTGCTATCTCATTCAAGAACGTCAGCTATTCCTACGTCGACGGCAACGAGTCGTATTTAGCGCTCGAAAACGTCAATCTGGAAATCGACGACGGCGAGTTCGTATGCCTCATCGGTCATTCGGGGTGCGGCAAGTCGACGCTGTTGTCCCTGCTCGCAGGCTTGTCGATGCCAACTTCGGGAGAAATCCTCATCAACGGCACCCCCGTTTCAGGGCCCGGCCCCGACCGGTCGATCGTGTTCCAAAGCTACTCTTTGTTCCCCTGGCAGACCGCCCTTAAGAATGTCACGTTCTCGATCCGCCAGACGAACAAGGGCATCTCCAAGGAGCAGGCGAAGGTGCGCGCGCTCGAATTGCTTGCCCAGGTAGGCATGGAAGACGCCGCAAATCGCTACCCCTTTCAGCTCTCGGGCGGCATGCGCCAGCGCGTGGCGATCGCCCGCGCACTGGGCATCGACGCGCCAACGATGCTGCTCGACGAGCCCTTCGGCGCGCTCGACCCGCTTATCCGTGGCAAGCTGCAGGAGCTGCTGCTGCGCCTGTGGAACGAAGGCGAAGGCTGCTGCAAGACAGCGGTCTTCGTGACGCACGACATCGACGAGGCGCTCATTCTCGCCGACCGCATCGTGTTCATGGAGCCACGCCACATCACGCGCGAATTCATCCTGCCGAAAGACCGCGACCGCACAGCCGAGGCCATCGTGGAAGACGCGCGGCTGCGCGACGTCAAACGCGAGGTCATGGAGCTGTTCGACACCACCGCAACGGGAAAGGAGGACCGCTGATGCCATTCGGGAAAAAGCCCGTCGCAGGCGGCGCACGCGCCGTCGGGGGCGAGAGCGCGCGTGCCGCCGAGCATACCGAGAACGAGGGCGCACGCACACCCGAGCGTGCCGGTGCGAGCACTGCAACGCCTGCGCCCGCCTCGACCAAAAGCCGCGCACGCCAGGTGCTCACCGTGTCGTTTATTCTGGCAAACGTGCTGTTCCTGGCGCTTCTCGCAGCGATCGCGATCCCCGGCAAAGTCCACCCGAAGACGAGCGCCCCCTTCTACGTCGCCGCGGCGATCATCGAGGCGCTGTTCTTGTGGCGCTATTTCGCGGGCGGGCGGAAGCGCTCGACGTGCCACATCGTGATCGTCGTGTTCTTGTTGCTCATCGTTTGGGAAACCGTGTCGACCGACCTAAAGCTCACGCACCCGGTGCTCATCCCCAACCCCGAGAACGTGTTCGCCGTGTTCCCCGCGCGATGGGAGGAGCTCCTCAAGAACGTGACGTCGTCGATGATCCTGCTCGCGGAAGGCTTCATCACCTCGCTTATCGCCGGTAACATCATCGGGCTGTTCGTAGGCTGGATGCCCAAGGTGCGCGAAGCGGTCTACCCCATCGCGCACGTGCTCGCGCCCGTGCCGGCTATCGTGTTCGCACCGTATCTCGTGATGCTTTTGCCCTCGTTTAAGGCCGCAGCCGTCGCCGTCATCTTCCTCGGCATCTTCTGGCCGACGCTTTTGAACACCATCCTGCGCGTGGAATCCCTCGACAAGCACATCCTCGACTCGGCGCGGATGATGGGCCTCTCCACGCCCACGATGATCTTCCGGGTTCTTCTGCCGTACCTGTACCCCACGGTTGCAACCGGGCTGAAAACGCAGCTGCCGACCGCCATGTTGATGCTGGTCATGGCCGAGATGTACGGCGCCACGAGCGGGCTTGGGTACTTCGTCATCAACTACACGAACTACGCGAACTACACGAACGTCGTCGCGGGCATTATCATGGTTGGAATCGTTGTCACCATTTTGGACTTCCTGGTGGGGCTTCTCGTTCGCAAGACGGTGAAGTGGAGCTAGCCTGGTTGAGGCGAAAGAGAGGAGAGGTATGTCAGCAGGAAAGGGAATTTGCCTGGTGTGCGGGGAGCCGCTTGCCTACTTCAAGGAGGCGCAGGACGTCACCTGCCAGATCTGTGGCAAGAAGGAGACGGGGCATTCCGTCTGCGTCGAAGGCCACTACGTGTGCGACGCGTGCCATCGCGCGGGCGGGGTCGAGCACATCATGGCCGTATGCCGCGAGACCGACTCGAAAAATCCCATCCGCATCGCGCAGAAGATCATGGCCGACAAGTCGATCTACCCGAACGGACCTGAGCACCACACGCTCATCGGGGCCTCGCTCATGGCTGCCTACAGAAACGCCGGCGGCGACATCGACTTGGACAAGGCGCTTGCCGAGCTGCAGAAACGCTCGCTTCTCGTGCCGGGCGGCACCTGCGGATTCTGGGGCACGTGCGGCGCCGCGACGAGCGCCGGGCAATGGTGGTCGATCGTTTCCGGGTCGACGCCCATGACGCGCGACCCCTGGGCACAAACGCAGCGCCTGACCTCGCGCATCTTGGGGAAGCTCGCCGATTTGGGAGGCCCGCGCTGCTGCAAGCGCACAGGGTTCACGGCGATCCTCGAGGGCGTCGCCTTCGCCAAGGAGATGCATGGCGTGGAAATGGAAGTGCCTGAAAAGGTGACCTGCGCGTTCTACACGAGAAACGCCGAGTGCCTCAAGGAAGGCTGCCCGTACTTCCCGACCAAAGACTAGCGCGAACGCAACGAAGCGCCCAGGCTGCGACCAATCAGGCCGCCCACCTGGGCGCTTCGCGCGTCTTTTTCCTTTATGGGGGCTCTTTGTGGGCCCTTCGCGAGAACCCTCCGCGGCGCCCTCCGCGGGACCCTTCGCGAAAGCCCCTCTACAATCCTTCGCCCGCAGTGGTGAGGACCAGTCGTCCGTTCTTCACGCCCTTCGTGCCGAGGATCAGGTTCGCGATGGTCTGCACAAGCCCGGTCTCACCGCGCAGGATCACCACTTCCAGGCAATGATGCTGGTCGAGATGCACGTGGAGCGTGGAGACGATGTTGCCGAAGTAGTCGTGCTGGATGTTGTGCAGCTTCTCCTGCACATCCGACGCATGATGGTCGAACACGATCGTCAGCGTGCCCATCACTTCCACGCCAGGCGTCGCGCACTCGTCCTCGACAAGCGCATCGCGCACCAGATCGCGCACGACTTCGCTGCGGTTCTTCGCCAAACCGCGGCGAGCGACCAGCTGGTCGAAGCGCATCAAAAGCTCCTCGGGCATCGCCACCGAGAAGCGCATGAGGTCGTTGCTCAT
>NZ_CAKUAL010000033.1 GCF_934636505.1 uncultured Ellagibacter sp. | reverse complement strand
CAAGACTTCCGCGATTGTTTCTCTATTTCTCCCCTTCGACCAGGTCAAGCAGCTCCTCGCGATTCTTCACGCCGAGCTTCTTGTAGACGTTGTACGTGTGCGTTTTCACGGTGTGGCTCGAGATACCCAGCTTGTATTTGGATACGCGCGCCTCCCGGCGAAGATGTTTCAAGATAGCGAGCCTGGTGCGCCGCGATGCGTGCCAGGCTCCCGTGCGCCTTCCTCAAAACTACATCACTTGTTCGCTGTGTTAGCCATGCAAAACTTGCCACTTGCTGCTATGATTGAACGCGAGAAAACAGCTGCGCACTCACACTTGCAAACACACTCCGCGCGCATACCACGTAAGCGATTCGAGGCATATCCATGGCGTTCGTTCATTTACACAATCACACCGAATATTCCCTGCTCGACGGCTTGACCCACGTGAAGGACATGGTCCGTCGCGCCGCCGATCTCGACATGCCGGCGGTGGCTATCACCGACCACGGCGTCATGTCGGGCGTGCCGGAGCTGTGCGACGCGTGTGCGGCGGTCGAGAAGGAAACGGGCAAGAAGGTCAAGCCCATCTACGGCTGCGAGGTCTACTTCACCACCGACGAGGAGCTGCGCAAGGACGTAAAGCCGAAGCTGTACCATCTTTTGCTCCTCGCGAAGACCAATGAGGGCTACCACAATCTGTTGCACCTGGTCAGCGAATCTCACGTTGACAATTTCTACTACAAGCCGCGCACGACGTTCTCCATGTTGCAGAAGTACGGCCATGGCATCATCGGCTCATCCGCGTGCATCGCGGGCATTATCCCGAAGCTTTTGGACAACCGTCAGTTCGACGACGCGGTCGAGTGGGCGCGCCGTTTTGCGAGCTGCTTCGACGAGGGCGACTTCTACATCGAGCTCCAAAACCAGGGCCTGCGTACCGACGCCGGCATGACACAGACCGAGCTCAACCGCCAGCTTACCAAGGTTGCCCAGCTTGCGGGCCTAAAGACCATCGCCACGAACGACTTCCACTACCTGAAGAAGGAAGACGCAAAGGCGCAGGACATCATGCTGTGCATCGGCACGGGTTCGGCGGTGAACGACGCGAACCGCATGCGCTTCGAGAACGACGAGTTCTACATGAAGACGGAAGAGGAGATGCGCGAGGCGCTCTCCGAGTTCCCCGAGGCGTGCGACAATACGGTTGAGGTGGCCGAAAAGATCGACGTCGTGCTCGAGCGCGACTCCATTCTGCCGCGTTTCCCCTTGCCAGAGGGCGAAACCGAGGAAAGCTGGTTCCGTAAGCAGTGCGAGTGGGGTTTGAAGAAGCGCTACGGCGACCCGGTGCCCAAAGAGGCATGGGACCGCTACGAATACGAGGCCGGCATCATCTTGCAGCAGGGCTTTCCGGCATACTTCCTCATCGTGCAGGAATACATCGCCTGGGCCCGTAGCCAGGGGATCGGCGTCGGCCCGGGCCGTGGCTCGGCCGCAGGCGCCATCTGCACCTACGCCATGGGCATCACCGACCTCGACCCGCTTCCCAACGGGCTTCTGTTCGAGCGCTTCCTGTCGCCCGAGCGCGTGGAGATGCCCGATATCGACGTTGACTTCGAGGATGAGCGCCGCCAGGAAGTCATCGAGCATATTAAGGAAGTCTACGGCGAGGACCATGTGTCGGGCGTTATCACGTTCGGCAAGCTGCAGGCGAAGAACGCCGTGCGCGATGCTGCGCGCGTGCTCGATTACCCCTACAGCGTGGGCGACCGCATCTGCAAGATGATCGGCGACGAGCTCGGCATCACCATCGACAAGGCGCTCGAGACAAACCCCGACCTGAAAAAGGCCTACGACGGCGAAGAGGACGTGCGTCAGGTCGTCGACGCTGCGAAGTCGATCGAAGGCCACGTGCGCGGCGAGGGCGTGCACGCCTGCGCGACTATCATCTGCCGCGACCCCATGGCCGATCATGTGCCCATGAAGCGTGACACCAAAGGCGGCGGCATCATCACGCAATACGACGGCCACTACACGCCTGACCTGGGCTTGCTCAA
Source organism: uncultured Ellagibacter sp. (assembly GCF_934636505.1). Lineage (GTDB taxonomy): Bacteria > Actinomycetota > Coriobacteriia > Coriobacteriales > Eggerthellaceae > Ellagibacter. The sequence goes on along the minus strand of NZ_CAKUAL010000033.1, from coordinate 20,562 downwards.
GATGGACTTCCTTGGCTTGCGCACCTTGGGCGTGCTCTCGCGCGCATGCCGCAACGTCGAGCAGACCACCGGCATCAAGATGGTGCCCGAGGAGATTCCCACCGACGACGAGGGCGCGTTCGCCCTCATGCGCTCGGGCAACATGGACGGCCTGTTCCAGGTAGAAGGCTCGTTGTACGTGAGCCTGTTCGCGCGGCTCCCACCGCGCCGCTTCTCCGACATCGTCGCATCGATCGCCCTCAACCGTCCGGGCCCGCTCGAGTCCGGCATGGTCGACGACTACGTGAAGGTGGCGAGCGGCAAGACGCCCGTCCACTACTACGACGATCGCCTGCGCCCTGTGCTCGAGGAAACCTACGGCACCATGGTCTACCAGGAACAGATTATGCAGGTGTCCATGGTGATGAGCGGCTTTTCCGCCGGTAAGGCAGACAAGCTGCGCAAAGCAATGGGCAAGAAGAAAATCGATATCATGCGCCTGCTCCAGGAAGACTGGAACAATGGTGCGGTTGAGAATGGCTACTCGCTCGATATCGCGAAGAAGATTTGGGACGACGCGGAGAAGTTCGCTAAGTACGCGTTCAACAAGTCGCATTCGGCTGCATACTCCATCCTGGTCATGCGCACGGCATACCTGAAGGCGCATTACCCCAACGAGTACATGGCCGCAGTGCTGTCGAGCTACATGGGCAACACCGACCGCCTCATCCGCTACATCGCGAGTTGCAACCACAACGGCACGCCTGTGCTGCCGCCGGACATCAACTCGTCGAACGCCGAGTTCACCCCGGTCAAGGACGGCATCCGCTTCGGACTCGTCGGCGTGCGCGGCGTTGGGCGTAACGTGGCCGATGCCATCATCGCCGAGCGCGAGGAGAACGGCCCGTTCACCAGCCTGCACGACTTCGTGAACCGCGTCGATGCGAAATGCTTCAACCGCAAAACGCTCGAAGCTCTCATCAAAGGCGGCGCCTTCGATTCGACAGGGTACACGCGCAAGCAGCTCATGTACTTCTTGGAGGACACGCCGCTGCTCGAGAACGCCTCGAAGCGCCAGAAGGACCGTGACGCTGGACAGGTGAGCATGTTCGACCTGTTCGCCTCCGATGAGGACTCCGGTTTCCAGGAAGACGTGCCCGCGCCCGACGGCATCGAGTGGGACAAGCGCACCAAGCTTGCCTACGAGAAGGAAATCATGAAGATCTACGTGTCCGAGCACCCGCTTGCACCGTACGAGAGCGCGATTTCCCGTATGACGAAGTTCCAGCTGGGTGATTTGGCCGAGCGCACGAAGGAAATCAAGTCGGCGACGTTCGTCGGCATGGTGTCCAACGTGGTGACCAAGCTCACCAAGCGCGGCACGAAGATGGCCACGTTCGCGATCGAGGACACGACGGGCCATATGGAGTGCATCTGCTTCAAGTACGACGAGAATGCGGAGGCCATCCACGAGGATGCCATCGTGAAGATCAAGGGCAAGTTCGAGCACAGTGACCGCGGTAACCAGATCATGGCGTTCGAGATTGAGGAAATCGAGTTGAACGAAGCGGATGCTCGCCCCTCGCATCTGCAGCTCAACGTGCCGTCGTGTGAGTTTGACCAGCAAAAACTGTTACGCTTAAACCGCATCTTGCAGTCGTATCCGGGCCGCGACGGGGTCGTGCTTCTCGTCACGCAGTCCGACGGACGCCGCTTCCGTGCGGAGCTGCCGGTCACGGTCGACTCGGGTTCGCCGGTCATGCGAAGCGAGCTGCAGGATTTGTTCGGACGTGGCGCGCTGATCGCTTAGGGAGCTGCTTATCGCTGGTCCGGGGATTGACCTCGGGCCAGCGTTTTCTTCTGCTTGATAGCTCATTGCGGGCCGCAGTGTTGCAGGTCGCCCGTGACTTGCCTCAGGTTGCCTCCCTTGTTTCTTCGCAGGTCGACGCTTCGCGTCCCCTGGCTCGTTGCGGGTCACTGCAGCTCGATATGAGGTTCGCCGCCTTATTGCTTGCCGTGTTCGCTCGCAAATAAGGTATCATGCTCGTTATGGATAATGTCAAAAACAATATGACGCTTTCGCTTGCCGTTGCCTACAACGGCAAGCCTTTCAGCGGCTTCGCTCGCCAGCCCGGCCAACTTACGGTGCAGGGCGAGATAGATCATGCGCTTGAACTGCTGTTTCGCCGCGAGGTGGAAACCACGTGCGCCGGCCGCACCGATGCGGGCGTCCATGCGCGCGCTCAAGTCGTAAGCTTTGATATCTTACCTGATGAATTGCGTGGTCGTACGCTTGAAAGTCTCGCCCGGTCGATGAACGCGCTCACGCACGAGGCCATCGTCGTGCGCTCGGTCGACGAGCGCGAACCCGGCTTCTCCGCCCGCTTCGACGCGACGGAGCGCGAGTACCGCTACTTCATTTGCACCGAGCCCGCGCCGCCCATTTTTCTGCGCGATTTCTCGTGGCATATCCCGAAGCCGCTTGATGTCGAGGCGATGCGCGAGGCGTCCCGCGCGCTTATCGGCGAGCACGATTTCAAGAGTTTCTGCATGGCGGCAAGCGCCGTGGGGAAGCCGACGTGTCGCAATGTGCATGAAATCTCGTTCGCTCGCGAAGAGGTGATGGGGGAGCGGGCCGTCGTGATCACGGTGAAGGGCAACGCGTTCCTCCATTCTATGGTGCGCACCATCGTGGGTACGCTTGTCATGGTCGGCCGCGGCCAGCGGAAACCCGAATGGGTCGCCGACGTGCTTCAGGCGTGCGACCGATGCGCTGCTGGGGAGAACGCACCTGCAGCCGGCCTCGTTTTCTGGAACGTGAGCTACGACGGCGTAAGGGACCACGTCTGATCATGGTGGAGCGAAAGACACCTTTTCGTGGTAAGCGCGAGTACGTCACGTTCGGCGATGGGTTTCCCGGTTTTGGGGAAACTGACGAGCTCAAAGCCGCACGTTGGAACGCGGATCTCTTTGAGAAGGCACCTGTTTCAGAACCTGAGAATGATCCCGTTGCCTATACGGGTGATGAGGATTTCCCGACGCGTGGCCGCTACAGTGGAGTCGGTGTCATCGTCGACGAAGGCGCCGACTTCGATCCCGAACCGGCTTTGTGCGATGGCACCAAAGCTGCTGCAGTTTGCGGGAACCGCGCGCAGGTCGCGCCCGCAAAAGGCGCCGAACCCGCTGCTTGCGCAAGCAACCCCGAACCCGCTGTTCCCGCAAGCAACTCTGGGCGCGCCGCTTCCGCAAACAAGCCCAAACCAGCCGCATCTGTCGAGGCCAAGCTCGATCTCTCGCTGTTCCGCGAGCTCTATCGAAGCCGTGATGGGCGCCTCGTCTTCTTCGAGCATTGTGCGACCGGCCATCTCGCTGCCGTCGACGCATCGAAGCTTGTGTAAGCTGATCATCCTTGGCTTCGGGTGACCTCGACGCTTCCGCCGCCCTTCGTTTAATCGCACGAATTCAAGCACGGAGTAATAAGCTTGCTAACGAATAGCGCCCCTTGCATCGATCGCTCGAGCAAGGGGCGCTGCTGTTCTCGCAGCTAGCAACGAATCTGCTAGCGTGCTTCGGGCTTTTCCGGCACGGTGCGGTCGACGAAGTAGATCTTGTACCACATGAGGAACATGTACACGATCCAGATCTTTCGCGAGCGATCGGCGCCCGCCTTGTGCTCGTCGAGCAGGCGCACCAGCTCATCGGTGTTGAAGAACTCGCGCGCGATGTTGCCTGTGAACCACTCCTTCACCATGGTGTAGTAGCGCTCCTCGCGCAGCCAATTCACGACCGGCACAGGGAAGCCGAGCTTCTCCTTCTGCGCCCAGTCCTTCGGGATGGCGAACTCCGCAGCGTCGCGCAGCGTGAGTTTCGTCTGCTGCTCGTTTGCCTTGAGCGACGTGGGGATGGTGGCCGACAGATCAAACACGCGGCGATCGAGGAAGGGCACGCGCGATTCGAGCGAATGCGCCATCGACATTTTGTCGGTCTTGAGCAGGATGTCGCCAACCAGCCAGAAGTACAAATCGACGTACTGCATGCGCGTCGTCTCGTCGAAATCGGCGACTTCTGCGTACACGGGCGCCGTGAGCGACTGCGGGGTGGGGGCGTTGCAGCCGCCCTTGAGCAGGCTTGCGCGCTCCTCGGGTGTGAAGGCGACGCCGTTCGCGTTGGTGTAGTACCAGTCCTCGGGAGTCTCGCTCGCGCGCTCAAGATAGTTCGCACCGCGCAGATGAAGCGCGCGCATCGCATGGGATGCGCTCTTGAGCAGGCCCTTCGGCGCCCAGCTTACCTTCGCGTTGGAAAACGGCGTCTGGTAGATTCGATAGCCTCCGAAGAACTCATCGGCGCCTTCGCCTGAAAGCACAGCCTTCACCTGGGTGGCGGCAATCTGGTCGACGAAGTACAGCGCCACGGCGGAAGGATCGGCGGAGGGCTCGTCCATGTGCCACTGCACGCGCGGAAGGCTCGCCCAGTACTCCTCCTCGCCGATGTACTTGTCGGTGTTGGCGATATGCAGGTCGTCGGCCAGTTCGCGCGCCCAAGAAATCTCGTCGCGCATGGTCTTGCCACCGGCGCCTTCGGCATTGTTCGCCGCTGCCTGCTTGTAGCACTCGAAGCCCACGGTGAACGTCTTGATGTCGGGGTTTTCCTTCGCCAGGCACGCTGCCATGTAGCTCGAGTCGATGCCCGACGACAGGAAGCTTCCGACCTCGACGTCGGCCACGTTGTGATAGCGCACGCTGTCGCGCATGACCTCGTCGATGGCGCGCGCAGTGTCCTCGCGGTTGCGGCTTTCGTCGAAGTGGTACTCGGGGCGCCAATAGCGGCGCTCGGTGATGGAGCCGTCGGCGTGCACGGTCATGCAATGCGCGGGCGCGAGCTTGAAAATGCCCTTGAAGAAGGTCTCCGGCAGCGCGCTGAACTGGAAACACAGGTACTGCTCGAGTGCCTCGCGATTGAGCTCGCGGGTGTAGGCGGGGTGTTCAAGAATGCATTTAATCTCGGACGCGAAGATGAACTGGCCGTTTTGCTGCGTGTAGTAAAACGGTTTGATGCCGAAGAAATCGCGCGCGCAGAAAAGCTCACGTGTCGCGCGGTTCCAGATGGCGAACGCGAACATGCCGCGCAGTCGGTCGAGCACGCCTTCGCCCCATGCGAGATAGCCCGTGAGCAGCACTTCCGTGTCGGATTTTGTCTTGAACTGCCAGCACTGCGTCTCGAGTTCGGCGCGAAGGTCCTGGTAGTTGTAGATTTCCCCGTTGAACACGATGGCGAAATCGCCCTTCGCGAGCATGGACTCGGGCGTGCCGCATGGCGTGCCGTCGGGCATGAGCGCGGGGGAGGTGATGGCCGAGTCGTGTTCGCCTGTCGCGCGAACCATGGGCTGGTTGCCGTTCGCCAGGTCGATGAGCGAGAGGCGGCGGTGCCCGAGCGCGATGCCGCTTTCCGCGTCGAGATACTGGCCCTCGCCGTCGGGCCCGCGATGGGCCATGATGTCGCACATGGCCTTGAGCGCGGGGGCGTCAGCGCTGGTCGCTTGGGTGAATCCGCAGATTCCGCACATGCAAAAGCTCCTTCATATCGATGTCGTGCGCTCGCGCGCAGCGATTCTCGTGTGGGTAGGGTTCCATGATAGCGAAAGCGCATGACGTGCAGCCTTCTTCTGCGAAAACTGCGGAAACGCCGCGCAAATGGGCGCTAGCGGACGGGCGGCTCGGGCGCGGCCGGGGGAGTAGCTTGGACGCGGGTGTCGGGCGTGGAGGCGATTACCACGTCGGGGTTCTCGTACACCACGCGGGCCTCGGTTTCCGCACGGGCGAAGTCTTCGGCGGTAAGTGCCGAGCGGAAGACTACGTCGACCGTGCAGCCGAGGTCCTCGGCGATGAAGCGGCGGAACTGCGCGGCGTCGGCACGCGAGAACGTGCATCCGACGTCGAGCAGAAGGCAGGCGTCCCCGCCCGTGCGTGCCTGGTCGGTGGCGTAAAGCGAGAATACCGCGACCTTCGCGATGGCATAGCGCGGTGCGACGCGGGAAACGGCGTCGCGGATGGATCCGAAATCGTTCATGAGATGGCTCCTTTGCAGCCTGGTGGGCTTGATGGTTGCGTAGGGTTCCAGTATATCGCCAATCGCGAAGATGGGCGCGCCGGCGGGGGTCTTTCGGGCGCACGAAGGCGGACGGGTGCGAGGAGCGAGGACGTTGGCGAAGGCGGACAGGCGTGAGGGCGTAAGCGAAGGCGGGCATGCGTGAGGGTGAAAGCGAAGTTGAGCATTCACGGAAGAAGAATTGTTTTGCCGTGCGCTAGCCCAACCTGGCGTTAGTCGATGTTTCGCGGCCGTCTGGGCAGGCTGCTGTGTCGCAATACTGCAAGCTGCCAACCGCTTGCTTGAGGAGCGTCGTGCCAGAGGCGTTCTCAAGTTCAACTAGTGCATCGATTCGGGAAGATTCCGGCACAAAAACCGAGGTATCCCACGACGAAGGCCCCGTTTCGACGAGCAATCGTGGGTTAATTTTTCACCTCAAGAAGAAACCCCAGGTCAGAGAGTCGCCCAATTCGAGAGCGACGGACGGCCCGCGCCTTCCCCCGTGGGATACCTCGGTTTTCGTGCCAAGATTTGCCTTGGGGGCTGTACTATTTCAGACTCGCACGTCATTCCGATTCGGAAGAGCAACTTGCCCTTCCGAGCGTTCGCTTTGCCTGTTTATTACCGGAAGCGACCCCTTATGGCTATCGCGCTGCAATTCTTCGTATGCCTTGCAATCTCGATGCTTCCTCGAGTATCCCGATAAGCTCATCAGCCTGGTAGTACGCTCCTCGTTTTGCATTGCCCATCTTCGAAAGGATACCTCTCTCGCAAGCGGTCTCTATAAGAGTGCGTGCCGCTCGGTCGGTGATGGCGAGACGGTTGGCGACATATGCGGCGTTCACGACAGGCTGTTCGACGAGAAGCTCGGGTAAACCGTGGGACGCCGATCCTGCGCGGTCGGTGTTCGAGGCACGCCATGCGCTCAACACAGCGTCCACGTCGTCGGCGATGCGCAAACCGATGACGACGGCAAGCTCCAGAGCATCGGCAAAGCAGGCGATTATTGGCTCAATCTTTCCGACGTGGTAGGCGTCGAGCGCTTTCATGTACCGTTCGACGTCATGCAACAGGCCCGCTGAGACGGGCAGGGTTGAATGCATCAGGACTTCGTCGTTTGCAAGCATGCGGTGCACGAGCGCTCGGCCAGTGCGACCGTTGCCGTCCGTAAACGGGTGGATGGTCTCGAACTGCGCGTGGAAAATCGCTTCTTTGGCCACGGGAGGAACGTCCTCCCGCACCCCGAACTCAATTAGGTCGTTGATGTAGTCTGGAACGCGACTTGCGTGAGGGGGCACGAACGACGCTCCATGCGGGCTGTAGGGCGTGCCACCGATCCATACCTGCTCGTCTCGCAGTCCCTCCCACTCGGAGGTTTCTGCCATGAGCACGTCATGGATGCTGCAGATAGAATCGATGCTCACGGGTCCACTTTGTCGCAGAGCCTCGCGCATGGCGGCGACGTTGCCCGCGATGAGGAGCGCATTCGTAGGTGCCTTGTCGGAAAGTTCTGCGAGTGCCACATTGCGCACGCTCGATGTGAGCCTCTCAATCTGGGAGCTCGATGAAGACTCGCTTCTTAAAAGGAGGGCTGGAAGGTTCCAATCGCGCGCATTCTGGGCTTCGTCGAAGCGCGTTACGGCAACTTCGACATCCGCAATCCGCCGCTGAATCTCAGGAGACAGGTTGACCGTCAGTTGGGCAATCTTTGCTGGGAGCGCAGCCTCATACGTCGGCAAAATCTTGCGTCTGCGACTCTTGGGTATGAACGCGAGCTCGTCGTAATCCCTTTCCCATGCGCACGTCTCATAGGCTACACTCGGCCACATGACTTACTCCTTGCGAATTCAATGCTGATTCTGCTAGTCTTACGGAAGTGAATCATAGTACACTTCCGTAAGACTAGCAATAGATGCCATCATTCGTGTGCCTCTTGTGATTACAGATGTTTCTTCGTTTGACGAGGCCGGCGCTCAGCTCGTCCGGCTGGACGCTCACTTCCAAACAGATTATCGAGCCCGCCGAGCGCGTTTGCATCATGTTCTCCCATCCCCTCGATTGAGAGCCCTAAAGGGAATGTGGCGAAGTGTGGCGGCGGGGAAGGGAAGGGCTCGGCGTCGCGACCCTTCCGGCCGCAATTAGTGCAGCGATTCGGGAAGTTTTCGTGCCAAGATTTGCCTTGAGGGTTGTACTTTTTCGGGCCGCTGTCCACTGCATTCGCTCAGCAGGCTTGCCCTAGAGCGGGAATGCTGTCCCCGCTATATCGGGGGTTCGTCCGATTGTTGGAGGTTCGCATTCCCAACGCCGTTCCCAGACTCTTGGAGAGCGTTCAAAGTGTGTCCAAGAAGCTATTTTGGCAGGCTTTCCTCATCGAGCAGAAAATCGAACACGGACATAGTCAGAATCCCCTCGTTGTCGTAAGTCGGCTTCACCACATCGCGCACGAGCACGATCTTGCTGAAACTGTCGGGTACTTCGCGAAGTGGGGCCTTTTCCTGGCATGTCTTCTCCTCATCTGGCAAGTGAAGCGCCGACTGTATGTAATAGCGCCGGGAACCCAGATTCGCGACGAAATCCACCTCGAGTTGCTTGCGCACTATCTTGCCGTCGACGCGCCTAGCCTTCACGACGGAGCCGACGTCGACAGAAAAGCCCCTCGCGCGCAGCTCGTTGTACACGATGTTCTCCATGATGTGGGTCTCCTCGACCTGCCTGAATCCAAGCCTCGCGTTGCGCAGGCCGATGTCCTCGAAGTAGTATTTCTTAGGACTCCCGATGTACTTGCGTCCCTTGACGTCGTACCGGCGGGCCTCTTCGATGAGGAAGGACTCCTCAAGGTAGCTGATGTAAGTGGAAATGGTGTTCGCGGTAATTTTCGAGTTCAGAACGCTTTTGAAGGTCGCCTCGATTTTGGGTGGGTTGGTGAGCGAGCCGATGGAGGATGCCAGCACGTCCACGAGGTCTTCGAGCTCTTGGGTCTTTGCCACCTTGTTCCTGGCCACCACATCCTTCAAGTATGTCTCGGAGAACAGGCGCTCTAGGTAGCGGGACTTTTGCTCGTCCGTGCGCATGCCAAGAAGCAGGGGCATGCCTCCGAAGACGACATACTCGGCCCAACCCTGGTATTTGTCTCCCTCAAAGCCTTGCATGAACTCGAAGAAGGACAGTGGTCGCACTCGGACCTCGTCTCCTCGTCCGCGAAACTGCGTCATGACGTCAGAGGACAGCAGTTTGGAGTTGCTGCCTGTCACATAGACGTCGATATTTCGCATGCGCAGCAGGCCGTTGAGCACACCATAGAGGCGAGGAGGTTCGTGCCCCCGCAGCTCTTCGTCGGAGATCGCGTATTGCACTTCGTCGAGCATGACATAGTATTGCGACGTCTTATTCACTATCCTGGATTTTAAATAGCTGTCAAGCGCACCCGGGTCGCGCAGGCCCCTGTTCGCCTCCTCATCCAATGCAACCTCTACGATATGATCGTCGCCGACCCCTAGCTCGTCTCTGAGGTAGTTTCCGAAGAGTTCGAACAGCAGATATGTTTTGCCGCACCGTCTGACGCCCGTGATTACCTTGATCATCCCGTTGTGCATTCTGTCTATCAGGTTGTTCAGGTATCTATCCCTGCGCACTTCCATGTCTGCCTCCCTCAAATTTTCATTTAGTGATTATGTCACATGTTGCATTTTCGCTCAATGTGAACGCATGGTGCGATGCAATTCGGTCATGGAGCGTTTGACAATCAGGAACGTTCGCGGTGCAACGGTCGTTCCTGTCCGTCAGGCATGAAAGTCGCTTCAGACCTTTGCACTAACGGTGGCTGTCGGGAAAGCGTTAGCTGTTGGAGTGAAAGTTGATTCGAGTCCGGCCTTTTTGAATGTTCGTCATCGCCACAACGACGTGTTCGCTGTGTCGGCCTTTGGGGCGCTATCTTTTCGCGGGCAGGCGCGATAGACGATTTAACGATTCTCGATATTCTGATGACAAAAGCGATAATGGCGGTAACCGCGAAAGGCCAGGTGGGAGCAAGGTGGGAAAGAGAAAGGCCAAAACTAACCCATTCTAACCAATGTCAAGCGCCGACCCGCCTGTGCCTGGCGGGTCAATTAGGGAATGGGCAGAAGGTAATCCCTAGTATTTCTGGGCTTCCTTGAGCGCTTTGAGGTAGGTGGCGTAGTGCTCTACTCGGTGGGCATCGCTTGCGAGGTAGTCGACCAGCCCGTTCTTGAGCAGCGCCGTGGCAGTGCGCCGGCGCGGATTGAAGATGCTCCCCTCCACGAAGTTCGCGGAAAGTTGAAGCCGGCAGCCCATTTCCCTCATCTCGCGCGCGACGTCGAGATCCTCCTGCACGGGCTTGTAGCGCTCGGGGTGGGCGATCACGATGTCGACGCCCTTGCCCTGGATGGTGTAAATCGCGCGCTGCCAGTTCGCTGGCAGATGGCTGTTCGAGAACTCGAGCAACAGCAGGTTGGTCCCCTCGATGCAAAGGCTGGGCGCTGTGTCGAGCCCCATGTCGGCGAGCTTTTTCCAGTGCACCTCGTATCCCAAGCTCAGGCGCACCCCGTTTTTCTCCGCATGCGCCTTGAAGGCTCGATACCGCCTTTCGATAAGCTCCGCGTCGAAATCGGAGTGCTTGCAATGGGGGGTGCACACGATGTGGTCGATGCCGGCATCGCGTGCGGCAAGGAGCATCTGGTGGGACTCCGCCGGCGTGCGCGAGCCGTCGTCGACTCCGTTTAAGATATGGCAATGGATGTCGAACACGCCCTCTCCTTTCCCACGCAGCTTTGTCGCAGCCCGCAGCTCGCCTGTATGTTTGCGGGCGAGCCGTCCGCGCGATCGCGGCCTATTCCTCGCTTCCCACCTCGTGGTAGTACACGTCGAGCACTGTCTCGTACACGTTGGTCTTGTCCAGGTAGAACTCCGCGAACTTGTCCCCCTGCTGCATGGTGCCTTGCAGGGTAGTTACGTCGACCGACGTGATCCCCGTCGCCAGGACTGAGCTTGCCAGGTAGCTGAACTCGTTGAGCTCCAGGTTCGTCACGGCATAGTTCGAAGCCGTCGTGTACAGGTTGACAAGCGTCCCGACGTTGCCCTGGGCACTCGAGAGCGCCTGCTTGCAGAACGTCTCGACGAACTGCGACTGGCGCGTCTGGCGGTCGAGCGACGACGTCAGCACCGACGTGTCGCGCCACTGCACGTACTTGAGTGCGTTGCTCCCGAACAAAACGGTCGGCTCGCCCTCGACGATGTTGGTACCGGGAATCGACTGCGTCGGGGTCAGCGATACGCCGCCGATGGCATCCGCGAGCGCGCCGACGCCATCCATATCGAGCGAGAAATAGTAGTTTACGGGCATGTTGTACAGCACGCGAGAAACTGCGGAGGCGGTGTATTGGCTGCTCAGCTCGCCGCCGTCGCCGTACGCGTAGGCCAGGCACAGCTGCATGGTCGACATGCCGGTGAAGGTGTCTCCCATGAACTCACCTACCTCGACCATCGAGTCGCGAGGGATGCCGATTCCCGTCGTCTCGCCGGTGTCGAGGTTCACGGCGAGCACCATGACGGCGTCCGCCTGCCCGACGCTTTTGCCCGGCACGACCTCCTCGGTCTGGCGGTCGTAGCCTATGACGGCGACGGAAACCATATTCTCGTTCAGCGCGTACGTCTTCCCGTTGTACTCGACGGTGCGGCCCTCGTCGTAGGTCACGGCGCTGTCGTCCGCCTGAATGTCGGCGGCGGTATTTGCCTGCTTCACAGCGCTCTCGCCTGATTTCATGAAGGCGAAGGCGGCGATGGCGATGACGACCGCGATCGCCACGAGAATCCCCGCGACGATAGCGACGCGCTTCAGGTTCTTCTTGCGGCGCGAATGACGGCGCTTCTTCTTCCTGACGAGGACTTCCTCCTCCATCGTTTGGGGCGCATCGGGGGTCGCGGGCGTCGGGGCCTCCTCGGGAGTCTTAGGGGTCACGGGCGCCTCGGGCGTCGAGGTTGTGCCGATGCCCGCCTCATCCAGGGCGTTGTCTTTCGTTTCGCTTTCTTCCAAAGTGCTTCGTCTTTCGCGCTAGTAGGTCGGTTGGTCGCTGACGAGAGCTCCCGTCACGAGGTATCTTCTCACGATGTGGTTGGAATCGCCGGTGCAGGTGCTCAGCTGCACGATTTTATCGCTTGAAGTGAGGGTCGTTCCCTCGCGCACGTTCTCGACGAGCGAGTCGGGGCTGAGCACCGAGTCGAAGTACTGCTGAACGACGGTTGGGTCGGAGAAGTTGAACGAGTTCAGGATATGGCGGTTGTCGTACTGGTAGGCGGCAATCACGCGGTAGGTGAGGATGTGCCCGTCGGTGTAGAGGTACATGTCCTCGTGGGAATCGAAGAAGTCTTTGTTCTCGAAGCGGTGCAATGTGGTGAACATGGTTCCCTGCACCAGGTTGTGCCCGTAGATCACCGTGACGGGGTCGGAGAAGTCGGTCCTGTTTGCCAGCTGCGTGTAGATGGCGCCCTCCTCGGACCACTCGCCGTCCTTGTTGTGCTTCAGGTAGAACGTGTCATCGGTCGGGTGCTGCACCACCGGGTAGTTCACATCGGTGCCGGGGATGTAGATCCAGGCGTAGATGTCGGGGTTGTCCAGCCGAAGCGACGCGAAGTCGATGGGGTTTTCCACCCGCGGGTCCGCGGCATCTTGCGAGGTGGTGGGGGCCTCAGGCTCGGGGGTTGCGGCTGCCTCCTCGGCCGATTTCGCGATCTGGGTGTTCTGCCATACAAGGTATGCGCCGCCGGCGATTGCCGCGCACACCAGGACGACGAGCAGCACGATGAGCGCTGCGATCTGCGGGCGCTTCTTGCGGGAGTCGTCGCCCGCGCCCGAAGCTTGCGCGCTCGGTGCCTTCGCGTGCTTGGGGGCGATATCCTCTTCGGTCGGTTTCGGATTGTCGTTTGCCATGAGTTCCTTACAATGATGCTGGTCAGCGAGCTGCTCGCGGTGCCGCTCGCGCGGGTTGCTGGCAGTGCCGCCGTGCGGGAGACCCGTGCGGACCGCCGTGCGAGCCTCCCTTTCCGCTGGCCGAGCGTCTCTTTCCCGCAGGGCGTTTGAAAGCATGACGGGAAGCCACCGTGGGCCTCCCGTCATGGGCGCTGCGCTAGATCCTCGTGTTCTTGTGGCGCGGTACGCGACCGTCGGCACGGCGTGGTGCAGCCGGCTTGAAGGCGCCGCGCGGGAATTGCTCGTCACCGTTCGCCTGAGCGGCCCTTTGCTGGTTTGCGGTCGGGGACATGCCAGCACCCGCATTAGCGTTCGGGTTCACACCCGCACTCGCGCCCATGCCCGCGTTCGCACCTTGGCGCCGCGGTCGCGAGCCAGCTTCCCTTCGTTCCGCCTGATTGGGGTCGATGCCTGCCTTGCGCGCCCACTGGCCGATGTCGTCTGCGGCCAGATCGCGCGCGTTGGGGTTCTCCATCAGCTGCTTTTCGCGGTCCTTGCGGGAGACGCGCTTCCCCTCGGTGTTGTAGTAGGCGTAGTAGTAATCGTTGTTCGCCTCTTCGCGCGAGAACGTGATGACCGATCCCAAGATGCGCGCGTTGGCGGCCTTGAGCTGCTGCACGCCGGCGACGACGTCGTCGCGCTTCGCCGCGCGCTCGCGGATGACGTACAGCGTGCCGTCAACCAGGTTCGATATGATGGCAGCGTCAACGAAAAGCCCGATGGGGGGCGAGTCGAATATCACGTAGTCGAACATCTCGCGCAGCGTGTCGACGAGCGCCGAGAAGCGCTTGGTCGAAAGGACGTCGGGAGGCGAGGGGATGTTCGGCTCGGAGTCCATGAAGTACAGGTTGGGGCGGTCGGTCGGGTAGATGGCGCTCTTGAGCGGCGCCTGCCCGACGAGCACGGAATACAGGCCGCACTCCGTGTGGATTCCTAAAAGCCCCGCGATGCAGCGGCGGCGCATGTCGGTGTCGACAATGAGCACCTTCTTGCCGGAGCTGGCGATGGCGCAGGCAAGGTTGGTGCTGACCTGGGTCTTGCCCTCGTCCATGCCCGTCGAGGTGACCACAATCGTCTTCGCCTTCTCGTCGATGGAGACGAAGCGGATGTTGGCGAATAGCGTCTTCGATGCGTTGCTCAGGAGGGGGTTTTGGAACTGGCTGGGGCGCTTGCGGTTCTTCTTGGCCATGTTACCTCGCCTTCTTCGGCTTGGGCATGCGACCGAGCACGGGAATCCCGAGCAGCTCTTCGGCGTCGTCACCCGACTTCACGGTGGTGTCCAGCATGTCCTGCAAGACGATGATCGCGATGGCGACGAACAGCCCTGCGAGCAGGGCAACCGCGGTGTACATGACTCGGTTGGGGCCGGAGGGCTTGTCTGGCACGCTCGCCCGGTCGATGATGTTCACGGCGTCGAGCTTCATCGCGTCGATTGCGGCCTTCGAGGTGCGGTCGGCGAGCTCGTTGGCCACGCTTGCGGCGCCTTCGGGGCTTTTGCCCGTAACGGTAAGCGTGATGACGCGGCTCGTGGTGTCGGAAGTGACCCCCACGTCGAAGCCCTCAAGGTTGCTCATGCCGAGGGCGCTCGCAGTGGAGCTCATCACGGTCGACGTCTTCGCAATCTTCGCCAGGTCGTTCGCGAGTTGCTGGGAAGCCGAGGTGTCGGAGCTGGTCACGCGGCCGGATCCGTCGGTCGCGTTCGTCGTTTGCGTCAGCACGTAGAGCGACACGTTGGCGGTGTAGTTGTTGGTCATGAAGCCCCAGCAGTACGCCGCGGTCGCGCCCGCGAACACCAGGGGGAACACGAGCACCAGGTACCATTTCTTTCGAAGGAGCTCGAGCAGCTCAAGCAGGGTCATTGAAGCGGTTCTCCTCAATTCTTCTTACAACAAAGAAGAGGGCGGCTGCGCCCTCTTCTTTTTCAACATGCGTGCGGCGCGGCTCTCGATGACGATCTGCCGCATGTACCGGTGTCGCTATTCGGCGAGCTTCTTGCGAAGTGCCACGCCCACGCCCACGGCGGCGATGGCGCACGCGGCGGTAGCGACGGCGATGCCAGTCATGTCAACGCCGGTCTGCGGGGAGGTGGCGCTTGCGTCGGTGGTGGCACCGGTGACGGTGGAGGAGTCAACCGCGATGGTCACGAGCGAGAGGCCATCGGTGGAGATGGTCACATTGCCGTTGGAGACGGTCGCCGTCTTCGTCTCGGTGCCGAGGTTCGCGTCGCGGCCCTGGTGCTCGATGAACACGGTGGCGGTGGCGCCGTTGTACTCAGTTCCCACGTTGAAGGTGAGGGTGTAGGGGCCGAAGGTGCTGCCCTCGGGCACGTCGTAAACCTTGAAGGTGCCTACGATCTTCTGGGTGGCGCTGAGCGACACATTGGAAGCCTGGTCGGAGGTTGCCTCGACGACGAGCTTGCTCGTGGAGTCGTCGGTCTTGCCGGTGACCGTAAGGGATGCGCCCTGGGATGCGGTGCAGGTGTTGGACGTTACCTTCTGCGGGCTGTTCGATGCCCATGCCAGAGTCGGCATCGCCATGGCGAGGGCGAGCGCGCAAATCATGGCAGTAAGCTTCTTTTTCATCGTTTCCTCTTTCACTTGAGCGAATGCGTCAATGCGAATGACGGGTCTCATCATAGCACATGGGGGACGGGGACGCGCGTCTCCGTCGGGCCGACAGGGTTTTGGGGCCCTGTTTTGTGATGACTTGACGACCGCTTGTCTTATCCTCGACGCGATAATATTCCCCTTGAGCATCGTCTTCAATGGAGATTGCCTATTCTTAACAAAATTTCGCAAGGGGCTGTTTTGTTTGAGGACTCACTGTTTATTTTCTGCTGAACCCTGACATTTATGCGAAATAGGTCCTTATTCTAGGATATGATAGGTATACTGTAGTTAATTAAAGAGGTAGGGCGAAAGCGACCCGATTCAGGTCGAGGCTTTTGTGCGCGGACGAAACGAGAAGATGACGAGTGGAACCCTACATGTTGAGCGCACGCGGATGGAGATGGCGAAGATTTTTCAAGAGGCAGACAGGCTTGGAGGTACGCGAGCTGGCACGGAGGGAGAGGGACATTTGGTATCGCAGAGCGCTATGGGCATAGCGTTCCGCGCTGCCAAGAGGTCCTTCGATATCGCGGCGTCTGTCGTGGGTATGGTCGTTCTCTCGCCGCTGCTTCTTGCGACTGCGGTAGCGGTGAAGTTCACCAGTCAGGGGCCTGTTATTTTCAAGCAGAAACGCTATGGCAAGGACGAGGTCCCGTTCACGTGCTACAAGTTCCGCACTATGAAAATCGATACGCCTCCGAACGTACCAACGCGCGTAATGCGGGAGGACAAGGCCGTCATGACTCCCATAGGTGCCATGTTGAGGAAAACCTCCATCGACGAGTTGCCG
This sequence comes from uncultured Ellagibacter sp., assembly GCF_934636505.1. Taxonomy (GTDB): domain Bacteria; phylum Actinomycetota; class Coriobacteriia; order Coriobacteriales; family Eggerthellaceae; genus Ellagibacter. The sequence continues at coordinate 4,118 of NZ_CAKUAL010000033.1, read as the reverse complement.
CAGTTCGTGAACATAGTGAAGGGCGACATGTCCGTAATAGGTCCACGCCCTATGATTTTGGCGGAGTATGAACAAATCGAGGCCCGTGCTCGCTATGGTGCTAATGACATTCGTCCGGGGTTGACCGGTTGGGCCCAGATTAATGGCCGCGATGCGGTGACGGTTGAGGAGAAGGCGCGCCTGGATGGAGAGTACCGACGGAACATGGGATTTCGTTTGGACGCACGGATTTTCTTTCGATCGTTCGTTGTAGTGCTCGGTCGCTTTGGCTACGCAGAGGCCAAAGAAGAAGACAGACAGACGTGCTCCGATTTCTCCCAAGAGGATGAGGCGGGATTATGCGAGTCCCCAAGTGGGGGGCGCGCGGCGTAATGCGCATTCTGATGGTGAGCCAGCACTACTGGCCTGAGCCGTTCAATGTCTCGGAGATCTGCGAGGCTCTTGTCGAGCGCGGTCATAGTGTAACGGTGCTTACGGGTACGCCGAATTATCCCGAGGGCGATATTTATTCAGGCTATGGAAACGGGAAAAACGCGTTTCAGCAACGTAATGGCGTCGAAATCGTTCGTGTGCCGCTCGTGCCTCGCAAGCATGATCCAGTTCACCGTGTTTTGAACTATTACAGCTTCGCGCGAAGTGGGGAGAAAACGCAACAGACGCTTCCTTCGAACTTCGACGCGGTTGTCTCTTTCCAGACGTCTCCGATCATGCAAGCTCGCCCTGCCATAGCCTTTGCTGAACGCACGGGCGTTCCTCTGTTGCATTATGTGGTCGATATCTGGCCTGAATGCCTCCTGGCGGGTGGCATTAAGAAGGGATCGGCGGTTTACCAGCACTATGCTAAGGTATCGAGCGATATATATGGGAAGGCTGATAGACTGGCGGTCACCTCGCCGTTGTTTGTCGACTATCTAAGCAACCTGCTTGGTTGTCAGGTCGATGCTGCGTTCCTTCCTCAGTATGCCGAGGAAGGGTTCTTCGCTCCTTTTGCCGGTTCTGCTCCGGAGGGCTATGATCCGTCGAGGTTCAATGTCACGTTTGCGGGCAATGTGGGCGCGGCGCAGTCGGTGCAGACTCTGGTTCGGGCAGCGGCGCTCTTGAAAAACGATGCACACTTCGCTTTTCATGTTGTGGGATCCGGGTCCGAGCTGAGCGCCTGCGTTAAACTTGCAGAAGAGCTTGGCGCCGGAAACGTGACGTTTCACGGTAGACATGACATCGCTGATATGCCTGCATACTATGCTGCCTCCGACGCGATGGCTGCCACATTCTCGTCTGACGAGATGCTTGCTTGGACGCTCCCGCGGAAGGTTCAGTCGTACATGGCGGCTGGAAGGCCGATTGTGGCTGCGATTGGTGGCGAGACGGAGCGTGTGGTGAATGACGCCCAGTGCGGAGTGTGTTGCGGAGCCGAAGATGCCGAAGGTTTGGCGGATGCCGTGAGGCGACTCGCGCAGCTTCCGTTCGAGCACCGCATCGAGATGGGTGCGCGCGGAAGAGAGTATTGTATGGCAAATTATACGAAGAGAAGTTTCATCGATACACTCGAGCGGGAACTTGAACAGCTGAAAGGCACGAAACATGGCATGTGACATGTCTGCATTTGATAATAAAACCCTCATGATCACCGGCGGCACCGGGTCGTTTGGCAACACCGTGCTCAAGCACTTCATGCATACTGACCTGGCCGAAATCCGCATCTTCTCTCGCGACGAGAAGAAGCAGGACGACATGCGTCACCGCCTTCAGGAGACTTCTCCTGAGCTCGCTGGCAAGGTGCGCTTCTTCATCGGTGACGTGCGAAACCCGCAGTCCGTGCGCGACGCGATGCATGGGGTGGACTACATCTTCCATGCGGCGGCGCTCAAGCAGGTGCCTTCTTGCGAATTCTTCCCGATGGAGGCAGTGCGCACCAACGTGATCGGCACCGATAATGTGCTCCATGCCGCGATTGACGAGGGCGTGTCCCGCGTGGTGTGCCTGTCCACCGATAAGGCTGCGTACCCCATCAACGCTATGGGCAAGTCCAAGGCCATGATGGAGTCGATCATCTACGCCAACGCACGCAACGGCGCCGGCCGCACCACCATCTGCTGCACGCGCTATGGTAACGTTATGTGCTCCCGCGGCTCGGTGATTCCCCTGTTCATCGACCGAATTCGTAAGGGCGAGCCGCTTACCGTCACCGACCCCAACATGACGCGCTTTCTCATGAACCTCGACGAGGCGGTGGATCTTGTCCAGTTCGCCTTCGAGCATGCCAACCCGGGCGACCTGTTCATCCAGAAGGCGCCGGCGTCGACCATCGGCGATCTTGCCGAGGCGGTGCAGGAGGTGTTTGGACGTGTGGGAACGCAAATCATCGGCACGCGACACGGTGAGAAGCTCTATGAGACGCTGATGACCCGCGAGGAGCGCTTGCGCGCTGAGGACATGGGCGAATACTTCCGCGTGGCGTGCGACTCGCGCGACCTTAACTATGACAAGTTCGTCGTGAAGGGCGACGTGAAGACTCAGGCGGATGAGGCTTACACCTCCGACAACACCGAGCGTCTCGATGTGGCGGGCACGGTGGCGAAAATCAAGACCGCCGAGTACGTGCAGCTGGCTCTTGAGGGTCGAGAGGGCGAGGCGGTGCAGTAAATGAAAGTGCTGGTAACTGGTGCCAAGGGCTTCGTCGGGCGCAATCTTTGCGAGGCGCTCAAGAATATCCGCGATGGCAAGGACAGGCGAGAGAAATATCAGCAGCTCTTGCCGCTGACCGTTTACGAATACGATCGCGATGGCACGCAGGACGTGCTTAGTTTCTTCTGCTCGGCTGCTGATTTCGTCTTCAATCTGGCGGGCATCAATCGCCCTAAGGACCCTTCCGAATTCATGGAAGGCAACAGGGGTTTTGGCGAGATGCTGCTGGACCTTTTGGAGCATCACGACAACAAATGCCCCGTGATGCTCTCGAGCTCGGTGCAGGCTTCTCTTGAAGGGCGCTACGCTGGTTCGCTCTACGGCGAGAGTAAGCTTGCAGGTGAGGAGCTACTGTTCGATTACGAGAAGCGCACGGGTGCGTCCGTCTTGGTCTATCGTTTCCCGAACTTGTACGGTAAGTGGTGCCGCCCGCGTTACAACTCGGCTGTTGCAACGTTTTGCGACGCAATCGCTAACGAGCGAGAGTTCACCGTGAACGACCCCAGCGTTGAGCTGGAGCTGCTCTATATTGACGACTTGGTGACTGCAATGCTTGACGCGCTGGTGGGGGAGGTGCGCCGCTGCCGCTATGCGGGTGCGAAGTGCGTGCCCGATGAGGCTGGCCGCTACTGCTACGCGCTGGGCGCGCAGAAGGCAACGCTGGGAGAGATTGTTCGTCTGCTGACCAGCTTCCGCGATGCGCGCGAGACGCTTGTGGTCCCTAACCTTGCTGAGGGCAGTTTCTCGAAGAAGCTCTACTCGACGTTTCTTTCCTATTACGAACCGGGGCGCTTCGCTTACGACCTTGCATCCAATGTGGATGCGCGTGGAAGCTTCACGGAGTTTCTGCGCACGCCCGAACGCGGCCAGGTGAGCGTAAACGTGTCGAAGCCGGGTATCACCAAGGGCAACCACTGGCATATGAGCAAGTGGGAGAAGTTTTTGGTCGTAAGCGGCACGGCGTCGATTAAACTCAGGAAGGTCGGGCGTGACGCTGAGGGCAACTCGTTCCCCGTGGACGAGTACGTCGTCAGCGGCTCCGATCTGCGGGTGGTCGAGATGATTCCCGGTTACACGCACTCGATCACCAACCTGTCTGACACCGATGATTTGGTTACGGTCATGTGGGCCAACGAGCCCTTCGACCCAGAGAACCCCGACACGTATTTCGAGGAAGTCTGATGAACGAAAAGAAAACGTCGCTCTCGGACCGTGCGGCTGTGTCCGTCGAAGTTGCTTCCGAAAAGCTTTCCTATTATCTTAACAGGGTGGTGAAGCGTCCCGTGAGGAGCGCGCAGGTCGAAAAGGCGGACATGGCGACCTTCAATGCCAACCTTGCTGCGATTCTCTCTAGCCCGATGGGAGGGGGCTCTATGATTGCGCGCTTCGGCGGCAATGAGGTTAGGGCATGCGCGGAGGCCATTGCCGTCGAG
>NZ_CAKUAL010000032.1 GCF_934636505.1 uncultured Ellagibacter sp. | reverse complement strand
TGACCCACACCCCGTTAAACGAGCTGTCGTCGGTAATCGTGCAGCCATCACCCGTAGGCTCGACCACGGCATGGCTACGCGAGACCGTCATATCGTTTAGGAAGATGTCGCACTGCGGGCTGCGGCCCACACTCATTGGCGCGTTGCCCAGCTTGAAGACCATCCCGATCTGAGGGCCCTTCACAACCCTCAGAACGAACTGATGCTGCGGATGCTCCGCCGCAGGCACTTCCCCGCCCTCGACGGAGAACGGCTTGAAGCTCTGCGTCGCACCGAGCAATTTGAATCCGCAGGTCGGACACGCGGAAGCACCCGAACTAAGAGTTGCACCGCAAACGGGGCATGTTTCAGTCATAATGCTTGTCCTTCTTTCGTCTTGCTTATGAAAGTCTAGCGAATTAAAGCGTGGTCTTCGTTCTGTCGTTGATGAGCGGGGTGTCGTTCAAGTCAACGGACTCGGCGACGCTCTGAGCTCCGGTGAAACCCGAGAACAGCCGACTTACCCAAATGCCCACAGCCTCGAGGGGGTTCGGCGCCGCAACGTCCTCGCACGCAATGAGGTCGACCGTGGCAAGCGTCTCGTTATGCTGCTTGAAGACCGCCGTGCCCACCTTGTCGCCCTCGCGAACGTTCCCGCTCACCGTGTTGAACTCCATTGTACAGCTCACATTGCCTTTGAGGGAGAACACATCAAGCGCGCCGTCGGGTTCTGAAAACGTCGCTTTGATCGTCTTGTCGGGCCAGTCTGCATGCGCGACCTCCGCGACCACAGGAACATCTTTAGTGGAAGTGCCCCACGTCATTGTGACCGTCTCGCTTGCATGGGCGTACGGATAGCTCATGCTGTTCGAGTACACCCAGTCGAAAAGCGTTTTCGCGTCGGTGAAGCGCTGCTGCTCGCTTGAGGAGTTGAGCACAATCGCATAGAGGTCGAGCCCATCGCGGTTGCAAGCACCCGCGAAACATTCCCCGGCAAGGGAGGTGAATCCCGTCTTGATACCGCAAGCGCCCTCGTAGACGCCGATGAGCTCGTCGGTCGACTCAAGCTCAAGCGGGGTTGCGACCCCGGCTCGCGTGACGGTGATCGTCGCCTTGTCCTTGGAGACAATGTCGCGGAACGTCTGGCTCTTCATCGCGTAGGCGGACATCGTTGCCACATCGCGGGCCGTGCTGTGCATATCGCCCGCATACTGGTTAAAGTCGAGCCCATGGGGGTTCGCGAACAGCGTGTTCGTGCATCCAAGAGCCGCCGCCTTGGCGTTCATCGCGGAGACGAACGCAGCCTGAGCGCCGCCATCGCCGCCGAGCTTCGCGCCCACGGTATCCGCGATGGCAATAGCCGCGTCGTTGCCCGACGAGGTGAGAAGCGCCTTGATGGCGTCCTCCATCGAAAGCACGTCGCCCTCCTTGAGCGATGCCGAGGACTCGCCGATGGAGGCTGCCTCAGCGCTCACCGTCACCTGATCGGTGAGCTGGGAGCTCTCCAAAGCAACGATCGCCGTCATGATCTTGGTTACCGAGGCAATATGCGTCTGCTTGTCGGGGTCGCGCTCGAAGTACACCGTGCCGTTGCCGTCGATCACGTAGACATACGTCGCATCGACGCTCGGGCACTGAGAGACGGCAAGTCCACGCGACTCGACGGTCTCACCTGCAACGACATCGGTTTTCGCGACGCCTGCGAAAGCGGTGGCGGGCACAAGGGCAAACGAGAGCGAGACTGCGAGAACACAGGCGCAAAGCGCGGAAAGCGCCCGCACCCCGAAGGGAGCACGGGCGCTGCGCGCGATATGATGGGAGCTAGCAATCAAGCTGGTAAACCTCTTCTGGGGAAACGGTAACGAAACCGGCCTCTTCGAGCTTAGCCTCGATGCCTTCCGCCTCGCCGATCTTCAGCACGTCGATGGCTGATTCGGGATTGACGGAGAAGCAGTAGCCGTACTCGATGTTGACGGACTGCTGGTCTAAAAACTCGAGCAGCGTCGCAAGCCCGCCCTTCACGTTGGGAACGCGAACGGCGAGAACCGGGGTGACCATCGCGCGATAACCGGCAGCGCGAAGCGCCTCGGCGGCGGCGTTGGGCGTATCGGCAAGCACGCGGGCGACGCCGAAGTCTGCCGTGTCAGCAAGGTTTAGGGCATGCAGGTTCACGCCCGCATCACTCAGCACGCGGCATGCAGCGGCGAGACGGCCCTTGTCGTTCTCCAGGAAAACAGTCAGCTGAGAAATCATTAGTGCTTCCCTTCTCTCAAGTCGATGACGCGCTTAGCCTTGCCTTCGCTGCGCTCGATGGACTTCGGCTCGACGATCTTGATGTCGACCTTGATCTGCAGGTTGCTCTTGAGCTCGGCACCAAGGCGCGCCTTCAAGTCCTCGAGCTTGCGGATCTCATCGATCGGGAACTCGGGCACGGTCTCGACGTTCAGCGTGACCTTGTCGAGCGGGCCGTTGTCGGTGAGCACGATCTGGTAGTGCGCCGTGATCTCGTCGAAGCCGGTGATGATCTGCTCGATCTGCGACGGGAACACGTTCACGCCGCGGATAATCATCATATCATCGGAGCGGCCGATGATGCGATCGATCTTGCGGTGGGTGCGCCCGCATGCGCACTCCTCATTGATGATGCGGGTGATATCGCGGGTACGGTAGCGAACAAGCGGGCAGCACTCGCGCGTGAGCGTGGTGAACACAAGCTCGCCATAGGTTCCGTCGGGCACCGGCTGGAGCGTCTCGGGATCGATGATCTCGGCAAAGAAGTGGTCTTCCGCCAGGTGCAGGCCATGGGACTCGGGGCACTCCATCGCAACGCCGGGGCCCATTACCTCGGAGAGGCCATACACGTCACAGTAGCGGATGCCGAGCTTGTCGCGAATCTCCTGGCGCATGTTCTCGGAAGCAGGCTCGGCGCCGAAAATGCCAGCGGAGAGCTTGAAGTCCTTTGCAGGGTTATAGCCCATGCTGATAGCCGTGTCGGCCAAGTAGAGCGCATAGGACGGCGTGCAGCACAGGATATCGGTGCCGAGGTCGACCATCATCTGGATTTGGCGCTTCGTGTTGCCCGAAGAGGTCGGGATAACCGAGCAACCTGCCGCCTCCGCGCCGTAATGCGCGCCGAGACCGCCCGTGAACAGGCCATAGCCGTAGGACACCTGAACAGTCGAATCCGCGGTGCCACCTACCATGTAGATGCCGCGGGCGAAGCAGTCGCCCCAGTTCTTAATGTCATTTGCGGTATGCCCCACGACCGTCGCCTGGCCGGTGGTGCCAGAGGATGCGTGGATGCGGGCAACGTCTTTCTTCGGAACGGCGAACAAGCCGAACGGGTAGGCATCGCGCATATCCTGCTTGACGACGAACGGGAACTTTGCGAGATCCTCGAGGCAGGTCAGGTCGTCGGGCGTGACACCGGCCTCAGCGAAGGACTTCTTATAGAAATCGACGTTGTCATACGCGTGACGAATCGACTTCTTCATTCGCTCGAGCTGCAACTCGCGCAACTGCTCGCGCGGCATGGTCTCGATTTCTTCTTGGAAATACACCTCAAGTCCTTCCTTGTCTTACCTGGCGCATGCACGCCCTTGCCCACGTCACCAAGCTATTGGATGCAAAATTTGACCCGATAGCTAGGGTTAACTCGTACAGTGTAGCGTTTGTGCCCACCCCGTCATAGGAAAAGGGCGGCAAAACTAGATTTCCTGCGCCTGAAAGCGTTATTCGGCACGCATTTCACGCTTCGCAGCGGAAAGCTTGAACGCCCCCGCCGCGACGTAATAGATCGTCGTGAACGCGCCGACGATAAGGCCTGCATAGACAAACCAGATACCCCACGAATAGGGGTCCGAGGAGAAGCCGGGAAGCCACGAGAAAGACACGACCCCCATGCCTACAAGGACAGGCCAATTGAGAAGGAGCGCCGCGAAACCGACGAACAAAAACGTCGTCGCCACCTTGCCGGGATAAATCACCGCCACGCGGATGCGCCACCTCTTGAGAAGGTACGCCCCGCCGATGAGAAGCAGCAGGTCGCGTCCAAGAACCAAGACGACGATCCACAGCGGCAGGCGTCCGACAGCGAGCAGGCACACAACACCAGAGATCATGAGGATGCGATCGACGGCAGGATCGAGCAGACGACCGAGCTTCGAGACCGTGTGCGTACGACGAGCGATCTGTCCGTCGATCCAGTCGGTTCCCGCCGCCACGGCGAAAAGGACCGTTGCAAGAATGTCATAGCCGGTCAAAAGCAGAACGATGAAGCATGGGACCATGCACAGGCGAATCGTCGAGATGAGGTTTGGAATGGTGAAGATGGTGTCGAGCACCTCGTCTTCCTCGGGTGTCAGGTCGTTTTTCGCGGCCTTGTCTATCATCTTCGCCATATAAGCCAAGCCCCCAGTAAATAAAGCCCCAGCGGGTCAGTCGTGTCATTTGCAGCAAATTATTATAGCGCCCTGCCTTATCCGAAGCGGCGCACTTCGCCGATTCCCCACGGAGATGTTGCCGACCCGTTTTCAGAAACGAGGTGACGCGCTTTTCACGGGTCAAGCCTGCGCCCGAGCTTCAAGCTTGACGGGAAAGCAAGAATCCCCCGCCCCGCGAGCCTACTCTGCAGAACAGGCTCGCAGGTTCAAGGGGGATTTCGCTCCATTAATCGAGATGGAACGCGCATGGAAGGTCGACGCTCACTGGGGAATTGTCGGGATTCGTTTCCATGACCGAGGCCATGAACCCCCACCATTTCTTGCAGATGTCGGTCTCAGCAGACCGAGCATAGCGCTCAGGGTCGTCAAGCTCGATATACCCGAAGAGAATATTCGTTTCCTCGTCGATAAAGATGGAGTAATTATGCCCGCCATACTCGTGGAGCATGTCCGCCATCTCGGGCCACAGCTCGTTGTGACGGCGCTCGTACTCCTCGGCGAAGCCTGGGAAAAGCTTCATCTTGAAACCACTGATCGTGCGCCCATCTGCGGTTTTGCGAATTGTCATGACAAGCCTCCTACTGCAGCTTTCCGTAACGTTCCTCGGTGATCTGATCGAGCGTCTTGCCCTGAGTCTGCGGACACCAGACAACACCGACGATAAGGCTGATCAGAAGCACCGCGCACATGATGACAGCCGCCGGGAAGAACCCGGCCGGATTCGCCGAGATGTCGCCCATGATCGCGCCGACGCCGACCAAAGACCAGATTCCGAGCGCAGCGCGCACGAGGAAGAACATGATGCCCTGAGCGCCGCCGCGGTACTGTGTGGGGAAAAGCTCGGTGCCCCACAACGCATAGAAGCACTGAGCGGAGAAGCCAGCCGAGACGCCCCACAAAACGACGTAGGCCCACAGGCACCAACCCATGGAATCGGTCGTGCCATTGTTGAGCGCCATGCCGAAGAGCGCGATGCAGATCCACGACAGAAGCGCGAGCGCGGCAGACACGCCGAAGAGCACGCGATGGGGAACCTTGTCGCCAAGCTTGCTGAAGATAGCGAGCGAGCAGATGGCGACGAGCACCCACTGCACCACGCCGAGCAAGCTCTGCCCTGTCGAGTCGATATTACCGGCTGCAGCATAGAGATAAGGCATGAACTGGCCGTTCGTCCCAGCTGCCAGGTTCCACGTCAGATACACAGCCACGAGAAACACGATGGTTTTCACGTTGATCGGGTTCTTGAGAGCATTCGACATCATCGCGCCGAACGACTGCCTGTCGCCTTTGTCGGCAGCGAGATTCTTCTCAGCCCAGTCAGCCGATTCCTGCAGCTGGCGCTGCAGGTTCCACGCGACAAGCGCCACGACGAGAAGAACGAGAAACAAAAGGCGCGTGGAGAAAAGCCCGTCGAAGGGACCGTACGTGCCCGCAGGCAGAAGCGTTGTGCCGTCGGCAGCAAATCCCGGCAGCGCAAACGAGAGAGCCAACGACAAGATGAAGATGATCGCAGGACCGCAACTCCACGCGAACTGGCTGATGCCGATGTTTGCCGCGCGGTTCGTCGATGCGGACGTCTCAGAGATGTAGCTCCACGACGCGGGCACGCCGGCACCGACCGACAGGCCGGAGAGCACGACACCCACCACGACCATCGGCAGGTTCACCGCGCACATGGCGATGGCGACGCCGAGAGCATACACGAGTAGGTTGTATTTGTAGATAATGGTGCGGCCATATTTATCGGTCAGAAAGCCACCGATAAGCGCGCCGATCGCTGCGCCGAATGCATTCGCGCCAATCGCGCCCAAAATCGACGTCCACATCGACCCGAACCCAAATGCGGCCGCCCATGCCGTCAGCGCCACCGAAGACGCGACGATGCAGCCGGAGTCGAGGAAGTTCGTGAGCGACACCGCAATGGTGCCCTTCCTCTCTTGCGACATAGCCATGATGTTGCTCGTCCCTCTTTCCGGACCCCAGACCTGCTAGTCCAAGAAATCCTCGTTGATGTCTAGGTTGAAATCACGTGCGATGGCACGCAGGCCGTCGTCGGTGATCGTGTTCGTGAAGTTGTCGTTACCTCCGTTGAGCAGGCGCGCCTTCACGTAAATCTCAGCCGCCTTCTCGATGGTGTGCATAAGTCCGAAGGTGGTGTCGAAGTCGGGACCCGAGCAGAACAAGCCGTGCTGCGCCCAGATGGCCGCGTCATAGGTTTTCATGAGCTCGGAAGTTGCGACGGCGATGTCGGCGCCGCCTGGAACCATCCACGGCACGACGCCTACGCCCTTCGGGAACACCACGATGCACTCGGTCATGGCCTTCCATAGCGCACGCGTGATGGTGCGCGCGTCGAGCGGCATGACGAATGTGAGCGCGATGACGTTGCCTGGGTGCGCATGGTAGATCACACGACAAGCGTCGCCGGTCGCCTTCATGCGAACGGAGTGGTTCATGAAATGCGACGGGAACTCAGAGGTAGGCTTGCCGCCATCCTTAAGGCCCCACACGATGCGCCACGCGTCGCCCGCGTCGTTGATCTCGACGATTCCCACATTATGCGCAGGGTCAAGCGGAACGTTTCGCATATAGCGCCCCGAACCAGTCGTGGTGAAGAAGGCTCCACGCAGATTATCGGCCTGCACGCCCATGGAAACCCACTCGGAGGGCGTTTCGTAGAAGTAGGGGCGGCAGGCCGTCACCTCTTCGTCGGTCATGCGGTAGGTAAGATTCCCGCCATTGCGCTCATGCCAACCCTGCTCCCAGCCGTCACCGCACATGCGCACAAAGCCCTTCATGAACGCCTGTTGCTCGACAACCAATCCCGAAACCGCACCTTTAGCAGCCGACACGCCTTTATCGAGCATGCCTTGGGCACTATCGAAAAAACCCATTCCTCACATACCTTTCCTTGTCTTTACCCGGAAAACGCCCACGAAGCAAACCTTGCAGGCGCATGCGGCCGCGAGGTCTCGTTCGCCACCAGTACCTCGCAGCCGCGTTGTTTTCACCGCGAAACTATGCACGCTTAGAGAGAACCTCATCCTCGTAGGCCTTGATGGGAGCCCACAGCTCGCCGTCCACCGGGACATCTGCGCGGCGGCAGAACTCGTCCCACACCGCACCGAATGGCATGGTCTTAAACTGCTCGGTCACGATCATCTTCTCGGAAAACTGGTAGGTATCTTGAAGCTCCTTCAGGCGATCCCACGGCTGCAACATCTCGAAGAGCAGGCTCTTCTCCATGGCGCGCGTACCGGTGCACCATGCGCCGATACGATTGATTGAGGCATCGAAGAAGTCGAGTCCAATGATGATTTTGTCCCAACCGCCTGGGCAACGAACAACCTCAGAGGCGATTTCCTTGATGTTGTCCTCGAAGAGCACCACGTGGTCGGAATCCCAATGCATGGAGCGGGTGACGTGCAGCGGCACGTACGGGAAGAAGAGCAGCAGGCTCGAAAGCTTGTCGGAGATGTTTTCCATGGGGTTGAAATGACCCGCATCGATGAGCGTGACGATGTTGCCGCCCTTCTTCGCCGCATAGGAAACGTAGAACTCCTGGTTGCCCGTCGTGAAGCCTTCAACGCCGATGCCGAAAACCTTTTGCTCGACTGAGTCGATCACGTGCGGGCAGTTGAAGGAGTAGATCTCGTCAAGGGCGTCCTTCAATCGCTCGCGCATGCCATAGCGGTCGGCAGCGTAGTCTTTCAGTCCGTCGGGAATCCAGAAGTTGTTGAGCACCATGTCGTCGAGTTCTTCGCCAATGCGCTCTGCAATCTTGCGGCAGGCGATGCAGTGGCGGATCCAGAAGTCGCGGACGTCCTTCTCGGGCGAAGAGACCGTTAGACCCTCCTTCACCATGGGATGGCTGAACAGCGTCGGATTGAAGTCGATGCCGTAACCATGCTCCTTCGCCCACGCAACCCACGGCTCGAAGTGCTTGTACTCGATCTGGTCGCGATCGACCCAGGGGTTCTCGTCGGTGAAGATGGCATAGCTCGCGTGGAGGTTGATGCGCTTCTTGCCCGGGATGAGGCTTGAGGCCTTTTCGAAGTCGGCGGTGAGCTCCTCGAACGTGCGAGCGCGCCCAGGGTAGTTGCCCGTGGTCATGATGCCGCCGGATGCGGCGTTGTCCTTCTGGTCGAAGCCCATAACGTCATCGCCTTGCCAGCAATTGACCGAGATAGCCTTTCCCGCGAGCTTCTCGAGAACGGCCTCGGTGTCGATGCCTTCTGCCGCGTATGCCTCGCGCGCCAGTTCGTAGGCTGTGTTCATGTGCGCTCCTTACGTGTCTGTTTCCTATGACCAAGGCCGGGAAAACGACCTTAAATCCCAATTCATATGGACGCTGCGGCCCGCCTTCTTATTCAGGCTGGTAAACCTCGATATCGAACGAGTCGCGAATCGCGTCGCGCGCCTCTTGCAGGCTGCCGTAGCGTCCGTCGCCGATCATCTGCACGACAAGATTACCGAGGCTCGTGCCTTCGATGGGGCCCGCATACACGGGCAGGCCGCAGGCGTTAGCCGTCATCTGGTTGAGATAGGCGTCTTGACATCCGCCGCCGACGATGTTGATCGAGGTGTACGTGCGGCCGGTAAGCGCGGACAGCTCGGCAATCGAATCAGCGTAGCAGCCGGTCAGGCTTGTGTAGACGCAACGCATAAGCTCGCCTACCCCAGCGGGCACCGATTGCCCCGTCTCGCGGCACGCCTGGCGAATCTCGTCGATCATCGATACAGGCGAGAGAAAGCGATCGTCGTTGACGTTGACATAAGGTGAGGGACCGCATGCCGATGCGTCTGCTTCGCGGGCCGCGACAATAAGATCGCCGAAGCCCCATTCCCTATCCGCCCGGTTTCGCCCCGAGCCCGAGCCTGCGACGTAGTCCACGCCGTTGAGCTCGCGCCTGATAGACTGAATCATCCACAGTCCCATGATGTTCTTGAGGAACCGGTAGCGCTTAAGATAGCCGCCCTCGTTCGTAAAATTCTGGAAACGGCTCGCATCAGAGGTGATTGGCCCCTCGTTTTCGACACCAAGCAGGCTCCACGTACCGCTCGAAAGGTAAACCGCGTTGTCGTCTCGGGCGGGCACGGCAAGAAACGCCGAGCCGGTGTCATGCGTTGCGGGAAGCACGACCTGCGTGTCGAAGCCCACGCGCTCGCGAACTTCGGGAGAAAGGTTGCCGAGCACCGTGCCGGGCATCGCAACCTCTCCGAAGATGCGCGCAGGAGCGCCTGCCGCTTCCAAGGCAAGATCGTCCCACGTGCAGGTACGGGCATTGATCAGATTGGTCGTAGTGGCGTTCGTGTACTCGTTCATCATCACGCCTGAGAGCAGGTAGTTGAGGTACTCGGGAACCATAAGGAAGCGCTCTGCCGACAAAAGTTCCTCGGGATGCTCACTTGCAAGCGCGGCAAGCTGGTAGATGGTGTTGAACGGCTGGCGCTGAATGCCCGTCGCGCGGTAGAGCGCGTCGAGTCCGACAGCGCGGTCGACCTTGCCGGCAACCTGCTGGGTGCGCGAATCGCGATACGCAACCGCGTCCCCCACTCGATTGCCCTCGCCGTCCACCAGCACGAAGTCGACACCCCAGGTATCGATGCCCACCGACACGGGAATCTTGCCAGCGCTCGCGCACTTCTCAAGCCCGATGAGGATGTTCTCCCAAATCATGTCGATATCCCAGCAGTCGTGCCCGCGCATGCGCACCTGGGTATTGTCGAAGCGGTGCATCTCTTCGAGCACAATCCGCCCATCCTCTACGTGCCCGAGGACATGGCGACCGCTCGACGCCCCGATATCGATTGCGAGGTAGTAACGCTGTTCAGTCATCGCTTCTCCCCCTCTAGCCCTTGTTCGCCTGATCAGCGTCGCGAATCTGAACGACGTACATGACGTTGGTCGCCGCAACAGCGGCGGGGCCTTCTTCCGCACCTGTCACAACCGGGCTTGTCGACCTGTCGCCCGCCGTGATCACCGCGATGTCTCCTTCGTGCACGAGCCCGTGGGAAACCACGGCACGACGGGCGTTGTCGACAACCTTAATCATGTCTCCCTGCACATCGCCGAGCATCGGCGTTACGCCCCAGTGAATCTGCTGCTTGCGCATGACCCGCTCAAACGGGGTGACGGCGTAAATGGGAACGCGCGGACGCAGGTTGGAGACAAGGCGGGACGTTCTACCTGACATCGTCGGCGCGACAATGCAGGTGGCGTTCACATTTTCGGCAGTTTGAACAGCAGCGATGCCTACGGCAAGTGCAACCCGCGCGCGCACCCGAGTTCTATCGGGCATGCTTTCTTCAAACATAAAGGGCTCCGAAGCCTCGGCGATGCGAGCCATCATCTGCACAGCGGGAATCGGGTAGCGACCGCATGCCGTCTCGCCGGAGAGCATCACGGCGTCGGTGCCGTCGTAGATGGCATTGGCAACATCGCCCACCTCCGCTCGAGTTGGACGAGGATTGCGAATCATC
Organism: uncultured Ellagibacter sp.; assembly: GCF_934636505.1. GTDB lineage: Bacteria > Actinomycetota > Coriobacteriia > Coriobacteriales > Eggerthellaceae > Ellagibacter. Next base: position 11,970 of record NZ_CAKUAL010000032.1, on the reverse strand, counting down.
GAGTCGAGCATCTGCGTCGCAGTGATGACCGGCTTCGACGCGCGATTGCACTTGCGAATGATTTCTTTCTGGATATGGGGTACCTTATGTGCCGGAACCTCGACCCCCAGGTCACCGCGCGCAATCATGACGCCATCGGACGCCTCGATGATTTCATCGATGTTCTCAACCGCCTCGGAGCACTCGATCTTCGAGATGAACGAGATATCCCCGCCGCCGTTAACATCCAAGAACTCGCGCATCTCGCGGACACCCTCGGCATTGCGGATGAACGAAGCAGCGACGAAATCGACCTCCTGCTCAATTCCGAACAGCAGGTCTGAGCGATCCTGATCGGTCATGACGGGCAGCGGAACGCTCACGCTCGGCAGATTGATGGACTTGCGCTCGCCGAGCATGCCCGAGTTCTGAACAGTGCAGTGGATATCAAACCCCTCGACAACGTCGACCGCGAGCTCGATAAGACCGTCATCGACCAGAATGATGGTGCCCGGCTCAACCGCTTCAGCGAGGCCATGGCACGTTTGCGACACGATACGGTCCGTGCCCTCCACCTCCCGCTCGGTGAACGTGAAGTGACGTCCCGCCATAAGCTGTACCGGTTTATGGTCAGCAAGCATGCCCGTGCGAATCTCGGGACCCTTCGTGTCGAGCAGCATCGCGCAAGGTGAATCGAGCTCGCGTCGAACCTTGCGAAGTCGTTCCATGCGAGCAAGATGCTCCTCGTGGCTCCCGTGCGAGAAGTTGAATCGGGCAATGTCCATGCCCGCAGTGATAAGGCCTTTCAGCGTCGACTCGCTGTCGACCGACGGACCGAGCGTGCAAACGATTTTCGTGCGCTTCGCCATATCGCCTCCATGTCGCAGATACGCAATAGGGACAAGAATAGGACGCTCGGAAGCGCTTAGAGCTTAATGAACGCAAAAATCAAAATTGAAACAAGCGGCTAACTCAATGTAACAAACAAACGAAGAGGGGCCCTCAAGGACCCCTCCCATACGATTAATATCGTTCCTGGAACCTTTTACACTATGGCAAAATGAATGCTGCTCTTAGCTTACCTTCTTCACCGGCTTGGCATGTTCAGGAACATCGAAGGTCTCAATGTACATCTTCTTCGAAGGCGCCGGCCATCCGGGCTCCATCGACAGGCAGTGCTTCGGGCACTCGAGCACGCAGGTGCCGCACTGGACGCAGCGGAACTTGTCGATGGTCCATTTGCGGTTGGGCTTCTCCACCACGATGGCAGCGCAGGGGCAGCGGCGCTGGCAGATGCCGCACAGGATGCAGACATCGACATCGTTGACGATATGGCCCTTAAGTCCTGCGGGGGTTTCCTTCTTCTCCACAGGATACAGCACGGTCTCGGGCTTTTTGAACAGCGAGCCGAGCGTCATCTTTCCCAGTTTGAATCCACCCATGTTCTTCTACCTTTCCGTGCAGCTGATGCAGGGGTCGATGGTGAGGATGATGTTGTTCACGTCAGCCAGATCGCAGCCCTTGAGCGCCGCGGTCATTCCCGCGAGGTTTTGCGAGGTCGGCGTACGCATGCGCATACGCTCAAGATTCTTCGTGCCGTTGCCGCGGGCATAGTAGTAGCACTCACCGCGCGGCTGCTCGACAACGTTGGACGCCTCGGAACCGGCAACCGGAGAGCCCTTCACGGCAACCGAGATGTCGCCTTCGGGAATCTTGGAGATCATCTCCTCGATGATGTCAATCGACTGGAGCACCTCAAGCGCGCGAACCTTGCAACGAGCATAACAATCGCCCTGGTCGTCGAGGATAGGACGGAAGTCGGCGAGCTCCGCGTAACCGCCGCGGCCGAGCATGCGCACATCGTAGTTTACGTTCGAAGCGCGAGCGAAAGGTCCCACCATGGAAAGCGCGAGGGCGTCCTCATGGCTCACATGCCCCACACCAACGGTGCGGTTCTTGACCGACGAATCCTTCAGGAAGGCGTTCATAATCTGGCGATAGTCGTCCTTGATACCCTCGAGCACACGCTTGATCTCGGCAAACTGCGCCGCATCGATGTCGCGCACGACGCCGCCGACCTTCACGACCGAGAAGATGACGCGGCCTCCCGTCGTCTTCTCGAAGATATCAAGGACGCGCTCGCGCAGGCGCCAGCAATGCATGAACAGGCTCTCGAAGCCAAAGGCGTCAGCGGCAAGACCAAGCCACAGGATATGCGAGTGGATACGCGAGAGCTCGTGCCAGATGACGCGCAAATACTCGGCGCGCTTGGGGATCTCGACGCCCATAAGGCTCTCGACCGTTTCGGCGTAGCCCATGGAGTGGCCGAACGCGCAGATGCCGCAGATACGCTCCGCAATGAAGATGAACTGGTTGTAATCACGGGTCTCGACGAGCTTTTCGAGGCCACGATGGACGAAGCCGATTTGGGGAATCGCCTCGAGTACCTTCTCGTCCTCAACCACGAGGTCGAGGTGAAGCGGCTCGGGGAGCACGGGGTGCTGCGGACCGAAGGGGATGACGGTTGCCTTGCCCATCGCTATTCACCATCCTTTCCGGTATTCGCCGCACGCTCGGCGGTTTCCTGGCGTGCCTTCGCATCGAGGGCAGCACGGACCTTAGCCGCACGCTCGGGGTCGAGCTGTGCGAGCTTGGCCTCGATTTCGGCGTCGCGCTCGACGTTGGTGGAGCCCACGGCGCGCTTCGCCTCGGCGGCCTTCTTCTTGCGCTCGAGGGCCGCGCGGACCTTGGCGGCCTTTTCGGGATCGAGGTTCTCAAGCTCCGCCGCGCGGGTGGCGCGCTTGCTCTCGCGGGACTGCTCCACCTCGGCAGCCTTTGCCGCCTTCGCCGCGAACGCCGCCTTGATGCGCGCGAGCTTCTCGGGGTCGGTGCCCGCGAAGCGTTCCTCGAAATCGGCCATCTGCGCAGGGTCGATACCTGAGACCTTCTGCTTCATCTGCTTCATGGCATCGGGGTGATCGGCTGCGTACTCGGTCTCGGCCACCTTCGCAGCGCGGGCGCGCTTTGCTTCCGCAGCCTTGGCGGCCTTCTCGCGAGCAGCCTTCTGAGCAGGAGAGATAATAGTCATCGGCTCGGATTGCGCAAGCTGGTAGAACTTGCCGCCGAAGTCGATGGCGATTCCCTCGATCGTCACGCCGAACAGGTCGTGGATTTCATTCTCGAACACGAACGCTGCAAGGAAGTTGCCGGTGATGGAGGGCACGACGTCGGTCTTCTTTACGCCCTTGACCTCGTAGTTGCAAAGCGTGCCGCCGTCCATCATGAACGAGTACACCAGATCGACGCCTGCGTCGGTGTTCACCGCGAGGATCTGAACGAAGCGCGCGTGCTCGCTTTTCATACGGTCGGAGAGCGCTGGCACGTCTGCCAGCTTAAGCGGAATGAACTCGGAGGAGAATTCCATAGGTCCTACGCTCCCTTCTTCTGTTGCGCCATAGCCTTCGCCTTCTCGTCGAGGATGCCGATCGCCTGCACGACGCCATCGATGATCGCCTCGGGGCGGACGGCACAGCCTGGCACGTACACGTCGACGGGGATTGCCTTGTCAACGCCGCCGAGCACGTTGTAGCAGTCGTGGAAGACACCGCCCGAGCACGCGCAGATGCCGCAGGCAACGACCGCCTTCGGCTCGAGCATCTGGTCGTAAATCTCCTGCACGACTTTGATGTTCTGCTCGTTTACGCTACCGGTGACGAGGAAAATGTCGGCATGCTTGGGGTTGCCGGTGTTGATGATGCCGAAGCGCTCGACATCGAAGCCCGGGCAGAGCGCCGCGAGCACCTCGATGTCGCAGCCGTTGCAGCTTGAGGCATCGTAGTGGATGACCCAAGGTGATTTCGAGTTGTAAGCCATAAGTGAGCCTCCTTACAGGTAGGCCAGAACGGCCACGTTCAAGCCGCCGGCGACGAGCGCGACAAGCCATGCGGACTTCAGCATGAGCTGCCACTTCACGCGGGCGAAGTTGTTATCGATCCAGATCTCGAGGAAGTACACCGCGAGAACGACAACGATCGCAAGGATAATCGAGAACGGGTTCGACCAGACGAAGAACATCGCGACCCAACCCATGAACAGCACGTTCTCGCACCAGTGCATCACTTCCACCAAGCCGAGCGTAGGGCCGCTCATCTCGGTCGTGACGCCGCGAACGATTTCCTGGTGCGCATGATGCGACATGGAGATATCGAAAGGCGACTTGCGCAGCTTGATCGTGAGCACGAACAAGAAGCCGAGGAACGCGAGCCATGCCGTCGTAATCGCGGGAGCATCGAGGAAGAAGACGCCCGCCACGTCGAACCACCCCGACGCCATGAAGAACGCGACGCACATGAGATAGAGCATAGGCTCGTACGCCATCGCCTGCAGCGTCTCTCGCGCGGCACCCACTTCAGAGTACGGCGAGCGCGACGAATAGGCAGCCACGATGAAGAGCAGCGAGGAAAGCGTTACGAGGAACACGCTCAGAAGCAGGTTGCCGCCCGAGAAGAACACGCCGCCCGCCACCAGGGTGAAGATGAACGCGAACAGGATGTAGGCGTGCTCGGACGTGTTCACGGAAGCGTTTTCCTTGGAGAAAAGCTTGCGCACGTCGTAATAGGGCTGCAGAAGCGGCGGCCCGACGCGTCCCTGCATGCGCGCGGAGATGATGCGGTCGAGTCCTGCGAGCAAACAGCCGATGATAGGGCCCGCAATCGCAAATGCGATGATGCCGATAACCGTAACGATGATCGTCATGAGAAGCCTCGCCTTCCTACAACAAGCCAGGCAGCATAGCAGCCGCCCAAGCAATCGCCGCAACCATGATCACGATGCATGCGCCCGACCCGATCGGGGCGATGCGAGCCTCGCCGAAGACGCCGTCGAGGTACATATTGCGCGACGTAGCCTCAACCGGAGCGGAAAGAGAGCCGCGGAACGTGCGCGCCGCGTTGTCCGCCGAAGCACCCGCGAGGTAGACGTCAACCTTCTTCTGCTTCGAGGAACGGCCAAGCCCCGCGAAGAGCATGAGGATGACGAGCACCGCGCAGATCGCAGCAATCCAAAGGTTCCCGTCGGAAATGTCCTGCCCACCGTAGTGGAACGCGGTCTGGATATAGGGAACGACGAGCCCCGACGACATGACTGGGAGCAGAACACACGTCACGCATACCAGCCCCGCCATCAACAGCAGCGCCGCCCACTCGGATTTATGCACAGAAAGCTCGACGTTTTGCGGCTCGCCCGCGATTCCCGAGAGCTTGCCGAGCCACTTCGCCCAGAACATGAACGTCGCGGCGGAACCGAATGCAAGCAGGATGATGAGCGCGACGTTGCCCGTTTCGACGAACGACACGAGCGTCGCCCACTTCGCGATAAGCATGCCGAAAGGCGCCACGAACATGCACATGATGCCGAGCATCATGAAACGGGCAAGGCGAGGCATGCGTTCGAAGAGCAGATCCATGTCCTCGATGTTGCGGCTGCCGATATGGTGCTCGGCGGTGCCGACGCACAGGAACAGCAGGCTCTTCGCAACCGCATGGAAGATAATAAGTAGGATTGCCGCCCAAACGGCCTCGGGGGTTCCCACGCCCGCGCATGCGGTGATGAGGCCGAGGTTCGCAATGGTGGAATACGCGAGCACGCGCTTGGCATTGCTCTGCGAGATAGCCATGAACGAGCACAGCGCGAACGTGAGGCCACCGACGAGCACCACCATCACGGAGGGCACCAAGCTCACCGCGAAGATCGGCGAGAGCTTCACGAGCAGGAACACGCCCGCTTTGACCATGGTCGATGAGTGCAGAAGCGCAGAGGTCGGCGTCGGAGCCACCATCGCGCCGAGGAGCCACGTATGGAAGGGCATCTGCGCCGCCTTCGTGATGCCCGCGAACGCGAGCAAGGTGACTGGGAGCATGACGAGCGCAGGGAAGGCGGCACCGAGCTCGACGAACATCGAGAACGAAAGCGGCAGGCCGAAAACGCCCAGATAGACGAGAGAGAGCTGGAACGCAACGCCACCAAGTAGATTCATCACGATCTGGCGGAACGCATTGTTGATAGCCTCTTCGGACTTCGTAAAGCCGATGAGCAGGAAGGAGCACAGAGTGGTGACCTCCCAAGCCGTGTACATCCACGCCATGTTGTCAACAAGCACGATATTGAACATGGCGGAAAGGAACGCGAACATAATGGCGAAAAACCACGGGCGACGATCGCGTGTCTGGGGGTTCTCATGCAGTTCGTGAGCTTGGAAATCCTTCATGTAGCCCAGCGCGTAGACGCATATACCCGAGCCAACGATGCCGATGATAAGCACCATAATCACGCCGAGCGCATCGACGCGCATCGTCGTGGAGAACTCGGCCCCTGCCTGAACAGCGAACTCGAACCATAGTGCCACGACGATCTGCAGTGCTGCCAAGCCCAATGCGAGCGGACGCTTGTAACGGACTGCATAGCATACGACGAAGATGGCGACAGTGAGATCGATGGCAAGGTTCACCAGGGAAAGCGGATGCCCCCATTCGGCGGGCAGGGCGAACTCATAGGTACCGGGGCCTGCGAACACCACCGCAAACGCGATCGAGAGCACCGCGATGAGCGCGGCGAAGGCAATGGCGATCGCATCGCGCGCGCGGTCGTTCTTGATCACGAGAAGCAGCAATGCCGCAACTACGGGCACCACAATGAGGGAGGCAATTAGCTCCATCGCGTACTCCTTTACTTGAATAGTGACCTTCCTGCTCCAAGCGCAAACGGGGAAGGCGAACGCGAGACTCGCGTGACGTCTACTCTAGTAAAAAGGAGGCTATTCGACCTGCACCTTTGGAGTGCAGGTCGAAATCAGTCGGTAAAAGGGCTATCGCTGCAGTAGCAATTAGCGAAGTAAAGAAAAAGCGGGTTAGAAGAAACCTCTTCTGACCCGCTTGTATAAGCTGGTCGGGTTGACAGGATTTGAACCTGCGACCCCTTGACCCCCAGTCAAGTGCGCTACCAAACTGCGCCACAACCCGATTCGTTTGTTTGCCGTCCGCTTAAGACAGCTTGTTTATAATACCGTTACCTTCGAAAGGTTTCAAGCCCCTATTTCAAGAATTCTAAGGCTTTATCGAGAATTCGATCGGCGAGTTCGCGCTTGCCCATTTCAGGAAGGTGTTCCTCCCCCGAAGCCGACACAAAAGCCACCTCGTCCGAGTCGGTGCCGAAGCCCCGGCCGCTCGAAACGTCGTTCGCCACGATGAAATCCGCCTTCTTGCGGGAAAGCTTGCTGCGAGCGTTGCCGATGACGTCGTTCGTCTCGGCAGCGAACCCCACGACCACCTGGCCTTCGCGCTTCGCGGCCCCGCACGAGGCGAGGATGTCGGGGTTCTCGACAAGCTCGATATGCACGAGCGCATCATCGTCGGCGCCCTTCTTGAGCTTACGGTCGGATACCGTGCGCGGACGGAAATCGGACACTGCCGCGGAGAAAACGGCGATATCGGCAGACGAAAACGCCTCATCAACGGCAGTTTTCATCTCGCAGGCTGTGCCAACGCGCACCATCTTAGCACCAGGAACGTCCGCGAGGGAAACAGGACCCGTGACAAGCGTGACCTCGGCGCCGCGCTCAACGGCGGACTCGGCAATCGCGAAGCCCATCTTGCCCGTCGAGGGATTCGAGATGAACCGCACGGCGTCGATCGGCTCGACGGTAGGGCCGGCTGTCACAACGACGTGCCTCCCCTCCAAATCCTTTTCGCGCCCGAGCATACCAAGAACGCTCGCGACGATGTCGACAGGGTCGGCCAGGCGGCCACGACCAACGTCTCCGCAGGCGAGATAGCCTTCGCTGGGCTCGATGAAGTGCACCCCTCGCGAGGCGAGCACCTGCATGTTGTGCCGCGTCGCCACAGCCTCGTACATGTGCACGTTCATCGCGGGCGCCACGGCGATCGGCGCCGTGCAGGCAAGCGCGGTCGTCGAAAGCAGGTCATCGGCGATTCCCGCCGCCATCTTTGCAAGCACATTGGCCGTGCAAGGGGCGATAAGGAATAAATCGCACTCCTCGGCAAGCGAGACGTGATGGATCGGGTCCCCCGGACCGTCACCGAAGGTATCGATGGCGACAGGCTCGTGCGTCAGGGCGCGGAAGGTGGTCGGCCCGACGAACTCGCAGGCATTCTTCGTCATCACGACTTTCACACGCACGCCGGCCTTCTGAAGCCCGCGCAAAACCTCGCAGGATTTGTAGGCGGCGATGCATCCCGTGACACCGAGGAGCACCAACGGCGCTGCGGCGTTTTCGGTTTTCCTATCGTATGTCTTCGCTTGGCAGGTATCACTCATGATGTCGCTCTCCTTCCCCAAGATATGGCCTCAACACATCGCAGAGAGCCCGCACGTGCGCGCGGCTCCGGTTCAAGCAAGGGACGTACACGAAGCGGGAGTCGTCCGCCGGATGGCCCGCCGCGCGCAAGCTCTCGCGATACAAGTCCCCGAACTCGATTTCCACGTCGAAGCGCGTCTCCAGGCAATCGACGGAAAACCCGGGGCAGACGATAAACGTGCGCCCATCGTCGACTTCGGCCAGGCGAGCGAGCGTGTCCTTCGTGAAGGGAGACAGCCACGTGCGCGCATTGTCGAAGCGGCAATGATAGCTTATCGTCCACGTTTTACGATCGAGGCCCAGCTCATCGGCGACATGCAAGCTCGTGGAACCCGTTTGCAACTCGTAGGTGTCCCCGTCTTCGATATCGACAAGCGGGATGGAGTGGAACGAGAACACGAGGCGGTCGCCTGGCTGCCGGCCGAACCCGGCATGTTCGATCGAGGCGGCAAGCGCGCGGATATAGCTCGGATGCTCGGCGTATCCCTCCACGACCGTCGTGTCGCCCTTCCAGTGCGCACGGCGCACCGCGCGAGCCACCCCGTCTTTCACGGAGAGCGTCGTGCTGTGCGCGGTCTGCGGATAGAGCGGCAGAACGACGATGCGGTCGCATTCGAGCTCGCAAAAATCGCGGAGAGCCTTCTTAATGGGCGGCTCACCGTAGCTCATCGCGATGCGGACGGGGGCATCAAAGCCCTCGCTTTCAAGGCGCGCCTCAAGCGCCGCGGCGAGCGCCTTGTGCGTCACGAGCAAAGGCGACCCCTCGGGCGTCCAAATCCGTCGGTACTTCTCCGCCGATGCGACGCTTCGCTTCGGCAGGATGGCAAAATGGAGGATGAACCACCAGATGAAACGGGTCATGGGCGCGATGTGCTTGTCCATGAGAAATTGTGCTAGGTAGCGCTTGACGGCCTTCGGCTCAGGCGCCGACGGCGTCCCGGTGTTCACGAGAAGCACGCCAACTTTCTCTTTGCCATGCAACGCCACAGTTCATCACTTCCTATTCTGGCAGCTCGCCCTCAATCGAAGGGTGAGGCGCATCCGCCAATAGTTCGGCGACTTCGCGCCCCGCGTCGGTCAAGCCGCGACTGCGATCAGCTAAGCCATGGAGTGCTTTGACCAAGTCATTCGGCAAATTATCAGCAAACGTGAGTTCCTCGGCTGTCTCGGGATGGGTGAAGCGAAGCCTAAACGAATGAAGGAACTGTCGCTTGAGCCCGAGCTGGGCGCGCGCATCCTTCGGCCCGTTCGCCGTGTAGACGGGATCGCCCACAAGCGGGTGCTTCGCGTACTGCATATGGACGCGAATCTGGTGTGTGCGCCCCGTGAACAGCTTGCAATCGATCAGCGTGTAGCCATCGTCGTGCTGGCGCGGTTCGAAGCGCTCGAGCACGCGGAACGTGGTAACGGCGTCGCGGGCGGACGGCACATCGCGCACGGCCATGCGCGTTCGCTCGTTGGCGCTTCGAGCGATCGGCGCGTCGATCATACCCGTGTCCGGTGCGATCACGCCGTGAACGAGCGCGAGGTAATGGCGATCGACCGCGCGATCGCGGATATCCTCCATAAGGGCATAACCAGCCGCATCGGTCTTCGCGGCGAGCATAAGCCCCGACGTGTCGCGATCGAGCCGGTGCACGATGCCGAGGCGATCGTCCTCGCCCTGCACGTTGCAGAGGTGGTCGACCCCACAATGGTAGATGAGCGCGTTCACGAGCGTCCCATCGGCGTGGTCGACGGACGGATGGCACACGAGCCCGACCTGCTTGGACAGCACGATAAGGTCGTCGTCCTCGAAGCGGATGTCAAGGTCGATTGGCTGTCCTGTTACCGGGCCCGCCTCGAGCTCTTCCTCTTCCTGGTACACGATCATGTCGCCTGCAGCGACTGCGTACTTCTTGGCAACGTTGGCCCCGTTCACGAAGACGTTGCCCGACTCGATCGCCCGCGCGGCCGCGCTGCGGCTCGCAAAGCACGAACGCGCGGCGAGCAGCGAGTCGAGCCGCTCCCCCGCATCGAGCGCCGTGGCGGAATAACTCAGCATGCGCGCCATCTATTCACCACCCCCATTTTCGCTCCCGCACACCGCGCGCTTCGCCTCGGTGCGTTCATGGATGAGAAGCGACACGATAAACAATATGATTCCGCAGGTCACACCGATGTCCGCAACGTTGAAGATAGGAAAATCGATAAACGTCGGCTCGATGAAATCAACGACGAAGCCGAGCGTGAAGCGGTCGATTGCGTTGCCGATGCCGCCCGCGACGACAAGCGAGATCCCGATGAGCTCACCTGCGTTCGGGCGCTGCGGGGTGAGCGCGAGATACGCCGTGAGCGCGATGCAGACCACGAGCGAGAACGCGCCGAGCGCCCAGGTGGCGCCCGAGAAGATGCTCCAGGCACCGCCCGTGTTGTAAACGAGATGGAAGCGGAATATGCCGAGAATCGGGTCGGAAATCACCTGCCCCGCATGGTATGAGGCGTTGAAGAACAGCTTCGAGGCTTGGTCGAGGACAAGCCACACCACCACGATGGGGATAAACACGGCGAACCGCCGCGCAACTGCGCGCACGGTCCGCCCGTTCTCGAAATCTTTGTCGGCGCTCAAGCGCTAGTCCTCCTCGGAAAAGCCGATCGAGTCGAGCACGTCGCCGCAGCGCTCGCAGACATGCGGATGATGGGCGTTGCCACCGAGCTCGCGCACGTTCCAGCAGCGCGGGCACTTCTCGCCTACCGCAGGAGCGACAGCACAGGAGAAGCCCTCGCCCGAGACGACTTCCACCGCCGCGCAGACGAAGACCTCGGCGAGGTCGACATCGGCCAAAGCGGCGGCGACATCGGCGGGAAGGGTGAGCGTGGCGGAAGCTGCCTGGCTCGTGCCCTCCGTCACGACGCCCGCTTCCTTCGCTTCCTCAAAAGCCTTGGTGAAGACGTCGCGCGCCGTTGCGAGCTGGTTGTAAGCGGACAGCAGCGCGGAGGCTTCCTCCGCAGACCAAGGAGCCTCGTACCAGTCGAGCAGAGCAGCGCGGGTCTGGCCGTCGCGAATCGACTCGGGCAAAAACGCCATAACCTCGTCACAGGTGAACACGAGAATCGGCTGCAGGTCGTGCACGAGCATCGAGAGAATCTGAGCCCACACGGTAAGAGCGCTGCGACGTTCCTGGCCGTCAGCCTGGCCGCAGTAGACGCGGTCTTTGGTGGCGTTCAAGTAACCGTTGGAAAGCTCGGTCACGTAATCGTAGAGGTTGCGGTACACCACGTTGAAGCGATAGCCCTCGTAGGCTTCCGTCACGATCTCGTGCACCTGGCACAGGCGGGCAAGCGCGAGCTTGTCGTAGCCCGCAAGATCGTCCACCGCCACCGCGTCGGTCGCAGGGTCGAAGCGGCCCTCGATCTCGCCAAGCAGGAAGCGAAGCGTGTTGCGAATCTTGCGATACGCCTCGCCGACGTGGGAGAGGATCTCGCCGTCGCAGGTCACGTCGTTGGAAGTATCGACGGAAGAGACCCACAGGCGCATGACGTCAGCGCCGCGGGTGTCGCATTCCTTGTTCGGGTCGATGACGTTGCCGAGGGACTTGGACATCTTGCGTCCCTGGCCGTCGAGCGTGAAGCCCTGCGAG